>CALMMQ010000128.1 GCA_937868725.1 uncultured Pleomorphomonas sp. | reverse complement strand
CCTACAAGGGCATGTACTTCACCGGCGACGGCTGCCGCCGCGACGAGGACGGCTACTACTGGATCACCGGTCGCGTCGACGACGTCATCAACGTCTCCGGTCACCGCATGGGCACGGCCGAGGTGGAGAGCGCGCTGGTCGCCCACCCCAAGGTGGCCGAAGCGGCGGTGGTCGGCTATCCGCACGACATCAAGGGCCAGGGCATCTATGCCTACGTGACGCTGATGGACGGCGAGGAGCCGACGGAGACGCTGCGCAAGGAACTGGTCAGCTGGGTCAGGACGGAGATCGGCGCCATCGCCTCGCCCGACCTCATCCAGTTCGCGCAGGGGCTGCCGAAGACGCGTTCGGGCAAGATCATGCGCCGCATCCTGCGTAAGATCGCCGAGGACGACTTCACCTCGCTCGGCGATACCTCGACGCTGGCCGATCCGTCGGTGGTCACCGACCTGATCGACAACCGCCAGAACCGGCGCTGAGCGGCAAGGCGACATCGACGCCGGAGCTTCTGAGGTGTGGGGCTCCGGCGTCTTGTTGTCTGGCAGCTGTCAGGCGCGTCCCTGGTAGACGTCGACGATGGCCTGCCAACTGGCCTTGTCGGGGGCGAGCAGCAGGCCGCCCGCCCGCAGTTCCGGGCGATAGTCGGTGCCGTCCAGCATGGCCGAATAGCCGCCGGCCTCGCGGTGGATGAGCCAGCCGGCGGCATGATCCCACGGCGACAGCTTGTAATAGAACGAGAAATGGATGCCGCCGGTGGTGAGCAGCCGGCTTTCCTGACCGCCGCAGCGGTAGTTGCACACCGAGGCGGCCCGGGCCATGACCGGCAGCAGCCTGGCGCGAACCGGCTCGGGCGAATAGGCGAGACCGACCGAGCCGAGCATGTCGGCGAGGGGAACGGCCGGGGCGACGGCGAGCGGCCGCTCGGGTCGGCCGCCGCCCTGCATCCAGGCGCCAGCACCCTTGAGCGCGCAGGTGGCATCGCCGCGCAACGGGTCGTAGATCAGGCCGCCGGTCACCTCGCCGCGCTCGACCACGGCGATGATGACGGCGAAGGCCGGAATGCCGTTGGCATAGTTGAAGGTGCCGTCGATGGGGTCGACGACGATGGTGCGGTCGGCCGTCGGCAGGCGGTCGATCAGCGTGGGATCGCGCTCCATGCTCTCTTCGCCCAGGAAGGCGACCGTGTCGCCCCAGGTTTCGCGCACGCGGCCGGCGATCAGCTGCTCGGCGCCCTCGTCGGCGACGGTGACGAAATCGGAGGCGTGGGCCTTGGTGCGGATCTCCGACGGGTCGAGGTTGGCGAAATGCGGCAGGATCACCGTCTCCGCCGCCTCGCGGGCAAAGGAAAACAGGCGGTCGATATCGGCGCGCGTCGTGATCATGCTCGGGCTCCGTTGCTGGCTCGGCGGCGGGGAGGGCGCCGCGACGGCTTGGGGATAACCCAATCACCGGCGCGGGCAAATGACGATTTGCGCAAGGCTGCCTGACCGTGACAGCGGCAGAGGTCCGGCCGGGACCGGCCGTGCGACAAAATGTTGACGGTCGGTCACGCGTTAAGGCGCATTGACTTTTGCGCGGCCGTTGTGGAAGCCATGTCGGGTCAAGTCCATGGTCGCACCCCGGCCACCTCATCCATGGGAGAGTTGCATGTTCACCCTCGAGATCGCCGGCATCGCCGTTGCCACCACCGACGCCGATGAAGAGCAGGCGCGCGCCATCTTCGAAAGCGAAGACTTCCTCGACGATATCCGTGGCTTCACCGTTGGCGGCAAGCCGCTGTGGGACGGCAAGGCGGCCCTGACGGTGCGTCCGGCCAACGAAGAGGAAGCGGAAGCCTTCTCCGAGATCGACGACATCGAGTTCGAAGACGACGAAGAGGACGATGACGAGGAGTTCGACGAGGACGGCGCCTCGATCATGTTCCTGGTTGACGTCGACCAGCTCAACGAAGACGTTTAAGCTCGATCTGGCAACGCTCCGGTGCAAGTTCACGGGTGCCATTCCGGATGGCGCCCGTTCCGGTTATGATCGCATCGACGACCCCGGCCGGTCGCCTCAGGGTGTCGTTGGCCCCGGCGATGCGGTCAGAGAGGCCTGACGAGGAGGGCCCAGATGAAGCGGGCGCTTGATGAACTGAAGGCGGCGCGTCTGGCTGAGGCCGAAGCGCTGGCTGGTTGTGGTCGCCGTCCGGAGCTGCCCGGTCTCGTTCGCACGCTGTTTGCCCGCTGCCCGGCCGAGGACCTCGTCGTCTACGCGCCGTCCGATCTGGTTGCCTTTGGTGATGCCGCCCTGTCCGGGCTGATGATGCGCGTGCCGGGCATCCATCACATCCGCATCTTCAACCCGGTGTGGGATGAGGACGGCGAAGGTCGCAAGGCCGTCACCGTCATCGAGATCATCAACGACAACATGCCGTTCCTGGTCGATTCGGTGATGCAGGAGCTGACCGACGCCGGCGTCGAAGTGCGGCTGATGGTCCACCCCATCCTCAAGGTGGTGCGCGGCATGACCGGCCGGCTGCTGTCGCTCGGCGACGGCGACGATCCGGAAATGGCGCGCGAAAGCTTCATCCACGTCCACATCACCCGGCTGCCGGACGCCATCGCCGCCGCGCAGCTCGAATCGCGCATCGACGGCGTACTGTCGGAAGTGCGGGCCGCCGTCGACGACTGGCCGCGCATGAAGACGCGGCTCGAAGCGACGATTGCCGAATACAGCGAGCGGCCGTTGCCGCTGCCCGACGCCATCCGCGAGGAGGCGATCGCCTTCCTGCGCTGGCTCGCCGACGACAACTTCACCTTCCTCGGCCTGCGCGAGTTCGACGTCGCCGCCGCCGACGAGGGCGACGAGCATCTGGAAGCCCGGCCCGGTTCCGGCCTCGGCCTGCTGCGCGCCCCCGGCGTGCGCGTGCTCCGGCGCGGGCGGCAGTTCGTCGAGATCACGCCGGAAGTGCGCGAGTTCATGACCGCCCCCGAGGCGCTGATCGTCGCCAAGGCCAATGTCAAGGCACGCGTCCATCGCCACGCCTATCTCGACTACGTCGGGGTCAAGCATTTCAATGCCGAGGGCGAACTGGTCTCGGAGGTGCGGCTGCTCGGCCTGTTCACCTCGTCGGCCTACAACTCGTCGATCCAGTCGATTCCGTTCCTGCGCCGCAAGGCGGCAGGCGTGCTGACGCGGGCCGGCTTCGACGCCGAGAGCCATTCCGGCCGGGCGCTCAACCACATCATCGAGAGTTTTCCGCGCGACGAGCTGTTCCAGATCGATCCGGACACGCTGCAGGACTTCGCACTGGCCATTCTCGAGCTCGGCGAGCGGCCGCGCATCCGCGTGCTGGCCCGGCGCGAAAAGTTCAACCGCTTCGTCTCGGTGCTGGTCTATGCCCCGCGTGACCGTTTCTCGTCGGAGAACCGCCAGCGCATCGGCGCCTGTCTCGCCGATGCCTTCGCCGGCCGCGTCTCGTCGGTGTACCCGAGCTTTCCGGAAGGGCCGCTGGCCCGCGTCCACTACATCATCGGCCGCGACGAGGGCGAAACGCCCGAGGTGGCCCAGCACGAGCTTGAGGTGGCGGTGGCCGCCATCATCCGGACCTGGTGCGACGGCTTCCAGGACGCCTGCCGCGCCAAGTTTGGTCCGGCGCGCGGCCGTGGCCTGATCGAGAGCTACGGCCAGGGCTTCCCCGACGCCTACAAGGCCAGCTATCCGCCAGAGACGGCGGTGGACGACCTGTCGGCGCTGGAGCTGTTCGCCGGCGACCGGTCGACGGCGGTGCTGCTGCGCGGCGGCGGCGAGCCCGGTCCGATCATCAGTCTGCGGCTGTTCCATCGCGGCAGCGAAGTGCCGCTGTCCGAACGCGTGCCGCTGCTCGAAAGCATGGGCTTCATCGTGCTCGACGAGCGGACGTTCATCATCGCCCGGCCCGACGGACCAGTGGTGCTGCACGACATGGCCCTCAAGCGCGCCGACGGGCTCAGCATCGATCTCGCCCGGCACGACAATCTGCTGCGCTCGGCCTTCATGGCCGTCTGGCTCGGCCAGGCCGACAGCGACCGGCTCAACAGCCTCTGCCTGTCGGCGGGCCTCGGCTGGCGCGAGATCGCCGCCGTGCGCACGCTGGTGCGCTATCTCATGCAGATCGGCATCGCCTACGATCAGGCCTACATCGCCGGTGTGCTGGTCGGCAATCCCGGGCTGACGGCCGATCTGGTGCGGCTGTTGCACGCCCGCTTCGATCCGCTGCTCGTCGGCGACCGGGTGGCGGCGGTGGCGGCGGCCCGCCGCACCGTCGAGGCCGGGCTCGAAGCGCTGCCGAGCCTCGACGCCGATCGCATCTTCCGCCGCCTCGTCGGCCTCGTGGAAGCGGCGACGCGCACCACCTTCTATCAGATCGGCGCCAATGGCGGCCCGCATCCGGTGATGGCCTTCAAATTCGACAGCCACCGCATCGAGGGGCTGCCGGCGCCGGCGCCGTTCGCCGAAATCTTCCTGCACGCGCCCGCCGTCGAGGGCGTGCACCTGCGCTTCGGCAAGGTGGCGCGCGGCGGTCTGCGCTGGTCGGACCGGCCGCAGGATTTCCGCACCGAGGTGCTGGGTCTCGTCCGGGCGCAGCAGGTCAAGAACGCCGTCATCGTGCCGCAAGGCGCCAAGGGCGGCTTCGTCGCCCGCCGCGTCGGACCGGGGGCGAGCCGGGCGGCGCTGCAGCGCGAGGGCGAGGCGGCCTATCGGCTGTTCGTCGGCACGCTCATCGACCTCACCGACAACGTCGAGCACGACCGTGTCGTGCCGCCGGCCAACACGGTGCGCCACGACGGCGACGATCCCTATCTGGTGGTGGCCGCCGACAAGGGCACGGCCAGCTTCTCCGACATCGCCAACGCCATCGCCGTCGGCCGCCGCTTCTGGCTGGGCGACGCCTTCGCCTCCGGCGGCTCGGCCGGCTACGACCACAAGAAGATGGGCATCACGGCGCGCGGCGCCTTCGTGGCGGTGGCTCGCCATTGCCGCGAAATGGGCGTCGATATCGGTTGCGACCGGTTCACCGTGGCCGGCGTCGGCGACATGTCGGGCGACGTGTTCGGCAATGGCATGCTGCTCTGTCCCGGCATCCGGCTGGTGGCCGCCTTCGATCACCGGCACATCTTCATCGACCCCGATCCCGATCCGGCGGTGGCGCTGGCCGAGCGGCGGCGACTGTTCGCCCTCGCCGGTTCGAGCTGGGACGACTATCAGCGCGACAAGCTGTCGGCCGGCGGCGGCGTCTACCCGCGCTCGGCCAAGGCGGTGGCGTTGGCCCCGGCGGCCCGCGCCGCCCTCGGCCTCGATCGCGCCTCGGTCAGTCCGCAGGAGCTGGTGCAGGCCATCCTGCGGGCGCCGGTCGATCTCCTGTGGTTCGGCGGCATCGGCACGTTCGTGCGCGCCGTCGAGGAGACCGATGCCGACATCGGCGACCGGGCCAACGACGGCGTGCGCGTCACGGCCGGCGAACTCAGGGCCAAGGTGGTGGGCGAGGGCGCCAACCTCGGGGTCAGCCCCCGGGCGCGCGTTGCCTATGCCCTGGCCGGCGGCCGCATCAACTCCGACGCCGTCGACAATGCCGCTGGCGTCAACACCTCCGACGTCGAGGTCAATTTCAAGATCGCCTTCGGCCGGGCCGAGCGGCAGGGCCGGCTCGACCGGGCCGATCGCGACCGGCTGCTGGCCGCCATGACCGACGACGTGGCGGCGCTGGTGCTGGCCAACAACGACCGGCAGACGCTGGCTATCTCCGTCAGCCAGACGCGCGGCCGGCTGGAGTTTGCACCGAGCGTCCGGTTGCTGCAGCGCCTTGAGGCCGAAGGGCGGCTCGACCGCCGTCTGGAAGCGCTGCCCGACGAGGCGACGCTGGCCCGGCGGGTGGTGGCCGGCACGTTCTTCGTCCGCCCCGAGATCGCCGCCCTGATCGCCCACGCCAAGCTGGCGCTGTCCGATGCCCTGCTGGCCGGTCATGCCATCGACGATCCGTATTTCGCCGGTCGCCGTCACGACTATTTCCCGGCCGCCATGCGGCAGGCCTTCGCCGAGGACATCGACAGCCATCCGCTGGGGCGCAACATCGTCGCCACCCTGCTGGCCGGCGAGATGATCAATCGCGGCGGCCCGGCCTTCGCCGCCTGGGTCGGCGAACAGACGGGCGTCGGCAGTGATGGCGTCGCCCGCGCCTACACGGCGGTGGCCGACACGTTCGCCATCGCCGCGGTCGAGGCGGCCATCGAGGCCGCCGGTCTTGTGGCGGCCGAGCAATTGGCGCTTTACGCCCGCCTGCGCGATTTCCTGATGGCGGCGACCACCTGGGCCAGCCGCAACGGCGCCGCCGACGGTCCGCTCGCCGGATTGGTCGAGCGCCTTGGCCACGGGCTCGCCCGCTATCGCGCTTCGCTCTCCGGCCATGAACACGCCGACGCCCTGGCGACGACCGGCGTGGCCGGCCGCATCGACCGGCTGTTCGACGAGTTGCACAGCCTCGACCTGATCCTGATCGCCGAGGAGGCCGGCCGCACCATCGACGAGGTCGAGCCGGTGATCGCCGCGCTCGATGAGCTGGTCAATTTCGACGCCGTCGAGGCGCTGTTCCCCAAGGTGACGCCGACCGATCTCTACGAGATGCGGGCCGTCGATCTGGCCCGGCGGTCGCTGGCTGGGTCACGGCGGGCGATGGTGGTGGCGGCCCTGGCCGAAGGCGGCGCCAACCTGTTTGCCACGGCGCGCGAGGGGCGGCTGGAGCGCACGCGCCGCGCCGTCGACGAGATCGTCGCCGGTTCGCCGTCGGCGGCCAAGCTGACGGTGGTTGCCTCGCTCATCGACGAACTGACGCGGCCGTGACGGGCCGATGGCAAAACGGCGCGGATCGCCCGCGCCGTCGTTGCCATGAGGGACAGGGTTCCGACGGTCAGCCGCCGCCGATCAGGATGCCGGCCGCCAGCACCAGCGCGCCGCCGATGACCACCTGCAGCACCGCCCGGAAGAACGGCGTTTCCATGAACCGGTTCTGGATCCAGGCGATGGCCCAGAGCTCGCAGAAGACGATGGCGAGAGCGATCGACGTGGCGATCCAGAAGTTGGGCACCAGATAGGGCAGGGCGTGGCCGAGGCCGCCGAGCGCCGTCATGATGCCGGAGGCGAGGCCACGCTTGATCGGCGAGCCGCGGCCGGAGATGACGCCGTCGTCGTGGGCGGCTTCGGTGAAGCCCATGGAAATGCCGGCGCCCACCGAGGCGGCCAGCGCCACCAGGAAGGTGGTCCAGGAATTCTGGGTGGCGAAAGCGGTGGCGAAGATCGGCGCCAGCGTCGACACCGAGCCGTCCATCAGGCCGGCCAGCCCGGGCTGAACGTAGGTGAGGATGAACTGGCGGCGGGCGACGGCGGCCTCTTCCTGCTCGGCGGTGGCGCCGACGTTCTCCTCGCGGGCGATCTCGGCGCCCTCCATGTGGTGACGTTCCTGTTCGGCGAGGTCGCCGAGCAGGCGGCGGACACCGCTGTCGGAGCAGCGTTTGGCTGCCTCGAAATAGAAGTGGTAGGCGGCCGCCTCCATGCGCGCCGCTTCCTCGCGGATGCGCTCGATGCCGAGGTTCTCCACCAGCCAGACCGGCTGGCGGGCGTAGAAGCCGGCGACGTGCTCGCGGCGGATCAGCGGGATGACCTTGCCGAACAGGCGTTCGTGCTCGGCGATCAGGAAGCGGCGATGGCCGTCCTCGTCCTTGGCCATCTCGTCGAACATGGCGGCGGTGGCCGGATAGTCCTTGCGCAGCCGCTCGGCGTAGCTGGCGTAGATGCGGGAATCGTCTTCCTCGCTGGAGATGGCGAGGGCCAGCACTTCCTGCTCGGTTAGGTCGGAAAACTGGCGTCGGTTGCCGGCAATGGAAAACATGCTCAACGATCCTTGGTCCGTGCGAAGGCCAGACGGATCACGGTTCCGCGCCCTGGCCCCGAAATGATGGTCGGGGTTGTGCCGTGCAATTCGGCAATGCGTTCGACGATGCGCAGCCCCATGCCGAGCGAACCCGACCGCTTGACACGCCCGACATCAATGGCCAGACCGTCGCCCATCTCGAACCCCGGACCGTCGTCGGCAACCGAAAGCGTTGCGTCGGGGGTGACCGAAACGGTGATTTCCGTGTCGTCACCGGTGTGCTTGACGGCGTTTTCGATCAGATTGCGGATGACGTTCTCGATCAGAGCGGGCACCAGCGTCACCTCGACCGGCGCGTCGCCATCGAATACGATCCGCTTTCCCCGGTCAAGCACCAAAGGCGCCAGGTCGGCCACGGTGTTGGCGGCGAGGGCCGTCAGATCGGTTGAGACGAAGGCCGAGGGCTCGATGGCGTCGAGCCGGGCCAGCGCCGTCAGCTGTTCCAGTACGTGCATCAGCCGGTCGAGGTCGCGCTCGGCCCGTCGCGCCCGTTCGCCGTCGATGCGCTCGAGTTCCAGCTTGACCACGGCCACCGGCGTGCGGATTTCGTGGGCGATGGCGGCGGCGAACACCTTCTGGGCCGTGAACAGCTCGTGGGTACGACCGATGAGGCGGTTGATGGCCTCGGCGAAGCGGGCGATCTCCACGGGCATTGTCCGGCCGACGGCGATGCGGCCGCCCCGGCCCGGCGTCAGCTGGTCGGCGGCGGCGGCGGCGGCGGCCACCGGCTTCAGCGCCTGACGGATCGACACCAGCGTGGCGCCGATGGTCAGGACAAGCAGCAGCCCCATCGGTACCAGCATGTGGTCGATCATCTCGTGCAGCAGGATGGTGGTGAGGAAGTTGTCGGGGTCGCGCAGGACGGCGACGTCGATCAGCACCCGCTCGCCGTCGATGATGAAGGCGCGGCCACCGGCGACGGTGAGCGGCTTGCCCGGCGCGAGCGTACGCTGCCAGAAGTCGGGCGGATCGATGTCCTGCGGCAGCAGCCGTTCGAGGCACTCGTGGTCGCAGTTGGAATAGACCGGCCGGCCGTCGGCGAGGCGGATGCGGACGTAGGTGGCCGGCGGCAGGCGGCTGACCAGATCGCTGTCGCCTTCGGCGGCTTGATCGTTGTCGTCGGCGAGGCCGACGTAGCGGCTCAGCACCGGCGCGTCGGCGTCGAGCTTCAGTTCGCCGCCAACGCGATGCACCGAGTCGGCGATGGCCTGCGTCTCGCGCTCGATGAGAATGTAGCCGAGTTCCTCGTCGTCGAACCAGTAGTCGGTGAAGACGATGCCGATCTGCAAGGCCATGGCCAGAGCGGCGAAGGCCAGGATGCGTCGGGCCACAATGGCGGTCAGGCTGACGCGGCGGCGGCCGATCATGGATCGACGATCCGCATCAGATAGCCAAGGCCGCGCACGGTGGCGATCTCGATGCCGGTGGGATAGGCCTCGAGCTTCTTGCGCAACCGCGACACCGCCAGATCGAGGGCGTTGGAGGTGAGTTCCCCACCGTATTCGGACAGCGCCGTCTCGAGGCGGCGGCGCGGCACCAGCCGGCCGGCGTCGCGGATCAGCAATTCGGCCAGCGCCCGTTCGCGCGGCGGCAGGGCCACGGTGTCGCCGGCGGCGGTCAGGGTGGCGGTGGCCGGATCGTAGGCGAGCTGGCCGATCTCGATGACCGGCGGCACCGCCGTGGGATTGCGGCGCAGCATGGCCCGGCAGCGGGCCAGGAATTCCTTGTGGTGAAACGGCTTGACCAGATAGTCGTCGGCGCCGGCGTCGAGGCCGGCGATACGGTCGTCGACGGAGCCGCGCGCCGTCAGGATCAGAATCGGCGTGGTGTTGGCGGCCCGGCGCAGCGTTCGGACAAGGTCGAGACCGTCGCCGTCGGGCAGGCCGAGATCGAGCAGGATGAGGTCGTGCTCGCCGCTGGCCACCGCCGCCTCGGCGTCGGCAAGGGTGCCGACGGCGTCAAGCCGCCAGCCGGCCTCATGCACCGCCTCGCCGAGCAGTTCGGTGAGGCGGGGACTGTCTTCGACCAGAAGCAGACGCATCAGGCGCGCTTCCTTCCCGTGACCATGGCCCAGACCAGGTTTTCGCGGTGACGCAGGCTTTCGACGATGGCCGCCGCCGCGTGGATGAGGGCGAGCACCAGAATGGCGTTGGCGAGGCCGCCATGCAACTCCTCAAGCCAGTCCTCTCCCCAGAAAGCGTCGAGCGTCGACATCCAGCCGGTGACGGCGGTGGCCAGCAGCAGCGCCATGAGGCCAAGCATCATGACGGCGGCGGCCGGATTGTGGCCGATGTGACGCTGGTCGCGGCCGGCCAGGAGATCGCGCAGGTAGGGGATGAGCCGGCCCGGCGTCGGGAAGAAGTCGGCGAAGCGGGCGTGGCGGCTGCCGACAAAGCCCCAGACGAGGCGAATCAGCACGGCGGCGATGACGACGTAGCCGACGTAACGGTGATAGAGCTTGCCGGGGCGCAGGATGAACAGGTTGAGGACGCAGGCCGTGACCACGGTCCAGTGAAACAGGCGGACCACCGGATCCCAGACCCGGACGGTCCGCGGCGGGGTATCGTCCCCGCTCGCGAACGACGCCATGGGATCAGCCGTCGGATTCGGTCTTGGACTGCTCGCCCGTCGCCGGGTTGAACAGCACTTCGACCTTCTTGCCGGTCTTGTCGAAGGCGTAGACCTCGTAGCAGGTACCCTCGACCTTGACCTTCTTGATCTGGGAATAGCCGGCGGCCTCGGCCTTGGCCTTGATGGCATCGACGGACAGCCAGGTGCTCTTGGCCGCGTCGGTGCAGGCGGCGTTCTCGTCGTCGGCGAACGCCGCCGTCGGCAGCAGCAGGAGACCGAGAGCGACGGCGTAAAGGCTGGACTTCATTCGACAATTCCTTCGGTTGACAGCGGAGCGGGGCGTTGCTCCGGCCCCGGCAACATGGCCTGCCGAACCTGTCGAATGGCTTTCGGCCGGAGCAGTTTCCGCCCCGGCCGATCTGTCGTGTCAGTGCCGGAAATGCCGCATGCCGGTGAACACCATGGCAATGCCGGCCTTGTCGGCGGCGGCGATGACGTCGGCGTCGTGGATCGAACCACCGGGCTGGATGGCCGCCGTGGCCCCCACGGCGATGGCCGCCTCGAGGCCGTCGGCGAACGGGAAGAAGGCGTCGGAGGCGACGACCGAGCCATTGGTCAGCGAGCTGTCAAGCTTGGCGGCGATCCGCGCTTCCTCGGCGTTCTGGGCGGCGATGCGCGAGGAGTTGACGCGGTTCATCTGGCCGGCGCCGATGCCGACGGTGGCGCCACTCTTGGCGTAGACGATGGCGTTGGACTTGACGTGCTTGCACACCGAGAAGGCGAACAGCATGTCGGCGATTTCCTGCTCGGTCGGCGCCCGCTTGGTGACGACCTTGAGGTCGGCGGCGGTGATGACGCCGTTGTCGCGCGACTGGACGAGCAGGCCGCCGGCCACCGTCTTGGCGGTGAGGCCGGGCGCCCGCGGGTTGGGCAGGCCGCCGGTGACCAGCAGGCGCAGGTTCTTCTTGGCGGCGACGATGGCCACGGCTTCGTCGCTGGCCGAGGGGGCGATGATCACCTCGGTGAAGATCTCGACGATCTTCCTGGCGGTGACGGCGTCGAGCGGCTGGTTGAGGGCGACGATGCCGCCGTAGGCCGACACGGGATCGCAGAGCAGCGCCTTCTCGTAGGCTGCGAGCAGGCTGGCGCCGACGGCGACGCCGCAGGGGTTGGCGTGCTTGATGATGGCGACGGCCGGCACGGTCTGGTCGAACTCGGAGACCAACTCGAAGGCGGCGTCGGTGTCGTTGATGTTGTTGTACGACAGCACCTTGCCCTGCAGCTGGGTGGCGGTGGCCACGCCCGGGCGCTGCTCGGTGGTGCGGTAGAAGCGGGCCCACTGGTGCGGGTTCTCGCCGTAGCGCATGTCCTGGGCGAGCTTGCCGCCGACGGCGACGAAGTCGCCGGTCGAGCCGCCGAGCACGCCGGCGAACCAGTTGGAGATGGCGGCGTCATAGGCGCCGGTGCGGGCGTAGGCCTTGGCGGCGAGGCCCTTGCGCGTCTCGAAGCTCACCCCGCCCTGGTCGATCTCGGCGATGACCTTGTCGTAGTCGGCCGGCTCGACCAGCACCGTCAGGTAGGCGTGGTTCTTGGCGGCGGCGCGGATCATGGCCGGGCCGCCGATGTCGATGTTCTCGATGGTGGTGTCGTAGTCGGCGCCGCGGGCGACGGTGGCCTCGAACGGGTAGAGGTTGACCACCAGGATGTCGATCGGCTCGATGCCGTGGTCGGCCATGGCCTGACGATGGCTCGGCTCGTCGCGCACGGCCAGCAGGCCGCCGTGGATCTTGGGATGCAGCGTCTTGACGCGGCCGTCCATGATTTCCGGAAAGCCGGTGAAGTCGGCCACTTCGATCACCGGCACGCCGGCTTCGCTCAGCATCTTCTTGGAACCGCCGGTGGTGAGCAGTTCGACGCCACGGGCGGCGAGCGCCTTGGCGAAGTCGACGAGACCCGTCTTGTCGGAAACGGAAAGCAGCGCGCGCTTGGGAGCGACGCGATCGGGATGGCCGGACATGGGCTTTTCTCCGCGGGAGGTGGGAATGGCGCGGCGATAGCATGAAAGCGGGGCCAGCGAAACCCGACCAAGAACGATTTGCCTGCGCCAATCGCCAGGAAAACGGCGGTTCAGGCGCCGAACAGATCGGGCGCGTAGGCCGGGCTGTCGCGCAGCGGCCCGCGGGGACGCAGTTTCTGACCGAGGCCGGTACGGTTGAGCGACCAGTTGACCTCGGGCGTAACGCGGATGCGGCCGGAGAGCACGATCTGCTGGCTCTTGCGCCGGCCGGCAACGTCGGAGAGGTAGACCGAGTCCTCAAGTTCCGGTCCGATCATCGGGCAGGCGAAGGTCCAGGCCTCGCCATCGGGAGCCACCAGCAGCACATCGCCGCCCGAGGTGCGGCTGGCCCGCACCTGCGGATGCAGATGGAAGCGGATGGCGAAGCGATCGCGCCGGGGCGGCCGGCCACTGACGATCAGCCGGTCGGTGCCGAGGATCTCGTTGCCGTCGGCGGTGACCAGCAGCGCCCGCTCGTGCAGCACGCCGAAACTGGCGGCGTAGCCGTCGTGGCGGGCAACGACGGTCGAGGCGTCGGTGCGGTCGTCGCGGCTGACGGTCAGCCGGCGCGGACCGCCGATCATCACCGAGCCGATGCGGCGGATGAGAACGCGGTTGTCGAGGAACAGGCCGGAGGAGGCGTCCTCGATGGACACGGTGGAATGGGCCGGCGTCGACCGGGCGGCTTCGCGCCAGGTGTCGTCGCGGCTGGTGCCGCAGTTGACGATGAAGCGCTGGCTGCCGCTCGACAGTTCGAACGACAGGCAGCCGGCGTGGGCGCGCTGGCTGAGACCGAGCGGCGGCACCGGTCCGGTGTCCATCAGCACGATGGTGCCGCCGGTGTCGATGCGCTGGTAGCCGGAGTGGGTGGCGTTGTCGACCGGCGCGCCACGGGCATCGTCATAGGCGGTGAGGGTGGCGATCTGGTCGGTGTGGGTGGTGCCCATGCCGTTGAAGTGCGGGAAGGCGCCGTCGGCGTGGCGGAAGAAGCGCAGCATCGGCATCATGCGGTCGATGGCGGTCATCAGGGCCGGCGGCGGCGGCAGTCCGCGTGTCGTGTAGGCCTGGCGCAGCGGCAGCAGGTCGGTCAGGAGCTCGATGATCACGGCCGGATTGCGGCTGACGTGGCCGCCGTCGGGCAGGATCTGGCGGCCGAGTTCCTGCTCGAGCCGGCGTGTCGCCTGGCGGACGAGGCGGGTCTGGTTGTCGACCGACAGGGCAAAGGCGGCGACGGCGATGGCGGCGAGGAGCTGGGGATAGCCCTCGGGGGCGTCGAGGAACCGCGTCCGCAGGCGGCGCACCTGGCGCACCAGCGAACGCAGGAAGCGGCGGTAGAAGCCGCGATCGGCCGCTTCCAGAATGAGCGGCGACTGGGTGATCCAGGCCAGCACGCGCTGGGCGACGATCTCGCTGGCAAAGGCCATGGCCGGCGCCCGCGCCTCGCGGCTGATCCAGTCGGCCACCAGCGCCCGGGCGTTCTGGCGGGCGAGGGCGTTGTCGGCGGCGCGCAGATGGCGCAGCCAGCCGAAGCTGTGCAGATCGTGCTGCCAGGCCGGCGAAGGCGCCGGCACGTCGAAGGGCGAGCGGCCGCCGGTATCGACGACCTTGCCGGAGAAGGCGAAGATGCCGGCGTAGATGTCGGCGGCGATGGTGGGGTCGGCGGTGCGGATGTCCTGCGGGGCGATGACCAGCCGTTCAGGCTTGGCGCCCGGCCAGCGCCAGCGGGCAAACGGCCCGCGTTCGATCGCGGCAATGAGACGACGCGCGGCCACCTCGGCCGCGAATGCCATGAGGCGGGTGGTGCCGACAATGAGCCCCCGCGTCATCTCCGTCCGTCTCCAGCTCCTTGATCACGAGGCCAATCCGTCCCGCGATGCCTTGCGGGCGGAATGCCCAGCTTGGCGCATTGGACATCGCCTGTGGTTACCAAGCGGTGTCCAAGCAAGGTTAATACATCGGATTTTACATAAGCTGTCGACGGCGCCCAAACCAGGGACGGGATCGGGCGCCGAGGCTGGTCGATGTCAGGCCCGCTTGCGCAGGCGGGCGGCGAAGAAGCCGTCGAGGCCGGACAGGCGGGGCGTTTCACCCTTGAGATGGCAGGGCAGCGTGCGCAGGTAGCCTTCGGGCGTGACGACCTCCGTCAGGCCGAACACCTCGTCGGCCGTCACCGGCACGACGTCGACCGGCGCGTCGATCAGCGACAGGCGGCGGATCTGGTCCTCGCCTTCCTCCGGTTCGAGCGAGCAGGTGGAGTAGACCAAGAGGCCGCCGGGCCGCAGCATGCGGATGGCCTGATCGATCAGCTTGCGCTGGGCGGCGGCCAGGGCGGCGACGTCGGTCGGCTTCTTGGCCATGGCGCCGTCGGGGTGGCGGCGCAGCGTGCCGGTGGCGGTGCAGGGGGCGTCGAGCAGCACGCAATCGAAGGTGCCGCCCAGCCACTCGCTGGCGTCGGCCTTGATCAGGCCGGCCTTGAGGCCGAGGCGGGTGAGGTTGCGCTCCATGCGGTCGAGGCGGTGCCAGGCGATGTCGATGGCGGTGACGTCGGCGCCGAGGGCGGCGAGCTGGGCCGTCTTGCCGCCGGGGGCGGCGCAGAGGTCGACGACCTTGCGGCCCTTGACGTCGCCGAACAGGCGGACGGGCAGGCTGGCGGCCGCGTCCTGCACCCACCAGGCGCCCTCGGAATAGCCGTCGAGCTTCTCGACGGCGCCGGTGATGGCGAGACGAACGGTGCCGGTGGGCAGCACGGTGCCGCCGAGCCGCTCGGCCCAGGCGGCGGCGGCGCCGTTGACCGTCAGATCGAGCGTCGGCTCGATGGCGTGGGCCTCGGCGATGGCGCGGGCGGTGTCGGCGCCGTAGGTGGCCGTCCAGCGCTGCATCAGCCAGTCGGGGGTGTTGAGCTTGAGCGCATCCTGGCTGGCCAGGATGGCGTCGCGGTTTTCGGCGACGCGGCGCAGCACGGCGTTGGTCAGGCCCTTGAAGGCCATGGCGCCCTTGTCGGTGGCGGCGAGTTCGACGCCGATGGTGACGGCGGCGTGGTCGGCGACGTCCATGAACAGCAGCTGGGCCACCGACACGGCCATGATGGCCTCGAGCGTGCCGGCGTCGTCGGGCAGCGGCCGGTTGAGGAAGCGGGCCATGGCGTCGACGATCTGGCCGTGATGGCGCAGCGTGAAGCCGACGATGGCGCGGGCGAGGCCGCGATCGCGCGGCTCCAGGGCCTGATAGGCATCGGCGATCGGGCCGGTGTCGAGCAACTGGTCGAGCAGCTTGCCGCGATAGACGCCGGCCACCAGTTCGGCGGCGACGCGGCGGGCGGCGATCCCGAGCGGCGGCCGCTGGTTGCCGCCCGGACCCGGGCGACGGCCGTTATCGCGACCGGCGGGCGCACCCGGCGCCGGCCGCTGACCGGGGCCACGCTTGCCGGCTCGCGGCCCCTGGGGGCCACGGCCCCCCTCGGTTTTCTTGAATGTCATCCCCACGGACCACGCTTGCCAGGCCGGCCGCCGAAATCGGACCCTCGTTGCCCCCACGGGCCGGCGCCCGTCGGGCGGGGCGGCTCGGAACGGTCCTGACGCCCGGAGCCGCCGGCCATCTCCATGAGGGCCCTGATGCGGTTCCCGGTGTCGGGGTGGGTGGAAAACAGGTTGTCCCTACCTTCGCCGGACAGCGGATTGATTATGAACAGATGGGCCGTAGCAGGATTTTGCTCCGCTGTCATGTTCGGCACGCGTTCGGCCATGCCGGCGATCTTCCGCAGCGCCGAGGCGAGGGCCAGCGGCTGGCCGCTGATCTCGGCGCCGCGCCGGTCGGCGGCGTATTCGCGGGTGCGGGAAATGGCCATCTGCACCAGCATGGCGGCGATCGGGGCGAGGATGGCGCCGAGCAGCACGCCGATGCCGCCGAGCGGGCCGCGGTTCTCGTCCGAACGCACCGCGCCGAAGAACAGGCCGAAGTTGGCCAGCATGGAGATGGCGCCGGCGATGGTGGCGGTGATGGTCATGGTCAGCGTGTCGCGGTTCTGCACGTGCGCCAGCTCGTGGGCCATGACGCCGGCGATCTCGTCGGGCGTCAGGCTCGCCAACAGGCCGGTGGTCGCCGCCACGGCGGCATTGTCGGGGTTGCGGCCGGTGGCGAAGGCGTTGGGCTGCGGGTTGTCGACGACGTAGACGCGCGGCATCGGCAGGCCGGCGTTGGCGGCGAGGCGGGCGACGATGGCGTAGTATTCGGGCGCGCTGCGGGCGTCGACCTCGCGGGCGTTGTGCATGGCCAGCACCATGCGGTCGGCGTTCCAATAAGAGAAGAAGTTCATGCCGGCGGCAACGAGGAGGGCGATCAGCATGCCGCCCTGACCGCCGATCAGGAAGCCGAAGGCCATGAACACGGCCGTCATGGCCGCCAGCAGCAGCGAGGTCTTGAAGAAATTCATGTCCGACTCTCTGGGCGGCCTGATACAATGGGGCCACCGATCCGCTTGCAAATGGTGAGCGGAGCCAGCCTCATCAAGGACCGGACCATGAGCGAACTTCCGGAAAACCCGGCCAAACGTCACCGCGACGACCTGCCACCGGCCGCCCAGCGGGCGCTGGCCGAAGCCGAGCAGCGCCGCCAGGCCGCCGCCGCCGAGACGCGGCCGCGCGAGATCGGCGGTCGCGCCGGACCGGATCCGTCGCGTTACGGCGACTGGGAGGTCAAGGGCATCGTCAGCGACTTCTGAGCGGCGGCCTCATCACGAAGGTCTGATCGCTCTCCACATTTCCGCCGCCATTACGCCATTGGCCCAACACCGGACGCGGCCACCATCTCTGTCGTTGCCCCGGTCGACGCCGGTGGATGGGTTCCGGCTCAATCCAGCCCCCCAGCCCCCCGGAATCCGCGTACTCGCCGGCGAATGCGGAACGTTCAATGTCGTTCCCGCGACCGGGGCACGCCCCTCCCGCTCATGGCTGACGCCTGCCCGGTGACGCAATTGGTTGCCAGGCGGACTGGACGACCGGCGGCAACCGGCGTACCGATCGGCAGGAGCCCGGGCGGACGAAGCGATCCAGCCGGCAGGCCAGGGCTCGGGACAACAGGACATGCGCGAACAGGGGCGCCGCCGCCCCGCCGTTCGCCGATTTGACGAGGCAGACGAATGACCCGACCCGCCGCCCGACGCGCCGCCCTCCTGGCCCTGCTGACGGGCCTGTTCGCCATCCTCACCGCCTGGGCCTTCCAGCTGATCGGCGGCTTCATTCCCTGCGACCTCTGCCTGCAGGAGCGCGTGCCCTATTACGTCAGTCTGCCGCTGATCCTGATCGGCCTCATCCTGGCCGACCGCCTGCCGCTCGTTGCCCGCCTGCTCTATGTGGCGGCGGCGCTGACCTTCCTCTACGGCGCCGGGCTTGCCGCCTACCACGCCGGCGCCGAATGGGGCTTCTGGATGGGGCCCAACGATTGCGGCAACAAGCCGGTGATCGTCACCGATGCCGCCAACCTGCTGAAGGCCATGCAGGGCACGCGTCTGGTGTCGTGCTCGGAAGCGGCGCTACGCATCTTCGGCCTGTCGTTCGCCGGCTGGAATGTTCTTTCCTGCGGCTTCATCGCGCTGCTGCTCGGTCGCTCGACCATCGCCGACAAATCTGCGATCATCTGAGGCTTCGTGCTTTTGCCCCGGATGGCCGTACCGATGTCCCGTCTTGCCCGCCTGCTGACCTGGCTCTTGATTGCCGTGCTCGGTGTCGCCACCGCGTGGATCGTCTTCGACCGGCGGGCCGAGACGGTCGGCGGGCCGTTCCGTCTGGTGGCCGGCGACGGCCGCACGCTGACCGAGCGGGATTTCCTCGGCCATCCCTACGGCATGTTCTTCGGCTACACCCATTGCCCGGACGTCTGCCCGACGACGCTGTCGGAGTTCCAGGCCATCGAGCAACGGCTCGGGGCCGGCATCAAGGATTTCTCGCTGGTGTTCGTCACCGTCGATCCGGACCGCGACACGCCGGCCATCCTCAAGGACTATCTGGCATCGTTCTCCGACCGGGTGGTCGGCCTGTCCGGCTCGTCCGAGGCGGTGGCCGCCGCGATCAAGGCGTTCAAGGTCTACGCCAAGCGCGTCGAGGGCAGCGACGGCGACTACAGCATGGACCACACGGCGACGATGTTCCTGTTCGACCGGTCGGGACGGTATGCCGGCAAGCTGCTGTACCAGACGCCGGAGGACGAGGCTGTCGCCCGCATCAAGGCGCTGATCGACACGCCGTAGCGGTCGTCAGCGCCGGTTGCGGCCGGCCTGCTCAGCGACGCGGGCGATGGTGATCAGCGTTTCGCCGATGATGTCGGGGCCGAGGGCGGCGTTGAGGCGAACTTCGCGCGCCGCTTCGCCGAGAATGGTCACCGCCCGTTCGAGCCGGGCCGGCGTCCACAAGCCGAGGGCCCGCGTCACGGCGGCCTTGCGTTTGAAGAACACCGGCGGCCGGGCCGCTTCCACGGCGTCGGCTGGCGAGCGGCCGGCTTCGACGCTGGCCCGCAGTTCATCAAGGAACATGAAGTGGCGCAGGGCGGCACCGGCGATCTGGCCGGCGTCGATGCCTTCACGCCGCGCCTTGCTCAGGGCTTCGCCGAGCGATTTCAGCGCCCCAGTGGCGGCGGCGTCGACGATGGCTTCGCCGGCCAGCGTCGAGCTGTCGCCGATCAGCGTCTCGACGTCGGCGAGGGTGATCTCGCGATTGCCGCGGGCGTAGAGGCAGACCTTCTGGATTTCGCCGCGCGTCATCAGCCGATCGCCGCCGAGCAGGCCGATCAGCGCCGACCGCGCCTCGGCAGAAGTCGTCAGGCTATTGGCCGCCACCTCGTCGTCGACCAGCCGGCCGACGGCGGCGCCGTCGTCGGCGTAGCAGGGCACGGCGTAGGCGTTCCTGGCCCGCTCGAACAGAGTGCGCAGCGGGTTGGTCTTCTTGAGATCGCCGGCCTCGACGATGACGGCGACGTCGGGCGGCGGATCGGCGAGCAGCGGCGCGAAGCGGGCCGACACGTCGCCACGGCCACCGCCGTCGCGGATGAGGATGGCCCGGCGCGTCGAGAACATCGACACGGCGTAGGCCTCGTCGGCCAGCCGCGTCGAGCCAGCGGCGAGGTCGCTGCCGTCGAGCTTGGTCAGGGCAAACGGATCGGCCGGATCGGTGAAGGCGGCGACCAGCCGGCGCGACCGTTCCGACACCAGACCGTCGTCGGGGCCATAGACGAGATAGAACGACACGCTCGCCGGCGGTTTGGCGACGAGGCGGTCGGCGTCCTGCGGCTTGGCCGCGACCATGGGCCTCAGCCCTTGGTGAGCGCCATGGCGAGGCGCATGCGGATGTCGGTGGCCAGCGAGCGGGCCAGCTTGTCCTCAGCGTCGCGCTGGGCCCGGATGTTGGCGAAGCGCTGGGCGGAGAAGTCGAACGACGTGGTCTCGAACACGGTGTCGGAGACGACGGCCCGGCCGTTGGCATTCTCGGTGAGGGTGAAAGTGGCGGTGATGGTCACCAGCTTGGCAGTCGGCAGGTCGCTGCCGGCCTCGATGGCAAGGTCGGTAACGCGCTCGGTGACGATGAGGTGCAGCCGGTAGAGGGCTGGCGTTGCCAGGGCGGCGCCGCCGCGCAGGGCGAAGATCAGTTCATTGACCAGCGCCTGGGCGACCCGGTCGGTCTGGGTCTCGATGGCAATCGAACCGAGCGCGGCCAGCGGTCCCGTCCCCGACCCGGAGGTCGAGGCGGGGGCATAGACCGGACGGACCTGGCAGGCGGCGAGGACGCCGCCGGCGAGCGCGAGCAGCAGCCCGCGCCGGGAGGGTTCATGCGACCACATTGACGATCCTCTGCGGTACCACGATGATCTTGCGGGGCGTCTTGCCGTCGAGCGCCTTGACCACGGCTTCGAGCGACAGGACGGCGGCTTCCACCTCCGCCGCCGTGGCGGTGGCCGGCACGGTGACGTCGGCGCGCTTCTTGCCGTTGATCTGCACCGGCAGCGTGATCTCGTCCTCGACCAGCAACGACCGTTCGATGGTCGGCCAGTCGGCGTGGGCGATCAGGCTGTCGTGACCGAGGGCGGCCCAGCATTCCTCGGCAAGGTGCGGCGTCATCGGCGCGATGATCTGAACCAGGATGCCGACGGCTTCGCGCTGGGCGGCGCCGGCCGCGGCGTCGGCCTCGAGCGTCGCCCGCTCGTTGGCGAGGGCGGCGGCCAGCACATTGACGAGTTCGTAGATCTTGGCCAGGGCGACGTTGAAGCGCAGGCCCTCGATGTTGTCCTCGACGGCGGCCAGGGTCTTGTGAGCGGCCTTGCGCAGCGCCAGCGCCAGCTTGTCGCCATTGGCGACGGCGGCGGTGGCCGGCACCAGGTCGGCGGTTTCCGAGACGATGCGCCAGACGCGCTGCAGGAAGCGGGCCGTGCCCTGGGCACCGGCGTCGGTCCACTCGACGTCGCGCTCCGGCGGGCTGTCGGACAGCATGAACCAGCGGGCGGTATCGGCGCCGAAGCTCTCGAGGATGTCGTTGGGGTCGACGGTGTTGCGCTTGGACTTGGACATCTTCTCGATGGCGCCGATCACCACCGGCTCGCCGGTGGTGCGCAGACGCGCCTTGCGGGCGCCGCCTTCGGTGACGATGTCGACCTCGGCCGGCGACACCCAGTCGCCGTTCTGCGCCTGATAGGTCTCATGCACCACCATGCCCTGGGTGAACAGGCCGCGGAACGGTTCGTCGAAGCCGACGTGACCGGTGGCCTTGAGGGCGCGGGTGAAGAAGCGCGAGTAGAGCAGGTGCAGGATGGCGTGCTCGATACCGCCGATGTACTGGTCGACCGGCAGCCAGGCGTTGACCGCCGACGGCACCGTCGGCGTGCCGGCGCGCGGCTCGGTGAAGCGGATGTAATACCAGGACGAATCGACGAAAGTGTCCATGGTGTCCGTCTCGCGACGGGCCGGCTTGCCGCATTCCGGACAGGTGCACTTGGAGAACGTCGGGTGACGGTCGAGCGGGTTGCCGGGACGGTCGAACTCGACGTCGTCGGGCAGCCTGACCGGCAGGTCCTTGGCCGGCACCGGCACGACGCCACAGGTCTCGCAATGGATGACCGGGATGGGGCAGCCCCAGTAGCGCTGGCGGGAAATGCCCCAGTCGCGCAGGCGGTAGTTGACCTGACGCTTGGCCGCCGGCAGGCCGCTGAGGGTGGTGGCCTCGAGCTTGCCGATGATCAGCGCCTTGGCCGTCTCGACGTCGAGACCGTCGAGGAAGTCGGAGTTGAACAGCTTGCCGTCGTCGGTGAAGGCCTCGTCGGCAACCGCGAAGGTGGCCGGGTCCTGACCGGTGGGCAGCACGACCGGCGTGACGGTGAGGCCGTACTTGCGGGCGAAGTCGAGGTCGCGCTGGTCATGGGCCGGGCAGCCGAAGACGGCGCCGGTGCCGTAGTCCATCAGCACGAAGTTGGCGATGTAGACCGGATAGGTCTTGCCGTTGAAGGGATGGCGGACGCTGAGACCGGTGGCGTAGCCCTTCTTCTCGGCCGTCTCGAGGGCGACTTCCGAGGTGCCGATGCGATGGCACTCCTCGATGAAGGCGGTGGCCTCGGGGTTGCCCTCGGCGATGGCGCGCGATACCGGATGGTCGGCCGACAGCGCCAGGAAGCTCATGCCGAACAGTGTGTCCGGCCGGGTGGTGAACACCTCGATGGTCGGGTCCCCGGCCACCGGACCGCCGGCCAGCTCGAAGCGCAGGCGCAGGCCTTCGGAGCGGCCGATCCAGTTCTTCTGCATGGTCCGGACCTTGTCCGGCCAGCGGTCGAGCGTGTCGAGGGCCGACAGCAGCTCTTCGGAATAGTCGGAGATCTTCAGGAACCACTGCGTCAGCTCACGCTGCTCGACCAGGGCGCCGGAGCGCCAGCCGCGGCCATCGATGACCTGCTCGTTGGCGAGAACCGTCATGTCGACGGGGTCCCAGTTGACCTTGGACTTCTTGCGGCTGACGAGGCCAGCCTTCATGAAATCGAGGAACAGCCGCTGCTGCTGGGTGTAGTACTCGACATCGCAGGTGGCGAGCTCGCGGCTCCAGTCCAGCGACAGGCCCATGCTCTTGAGCTGGCCGCGCATGGTGGCGATGTTGTCGTAGGTCCAGGTCTTGGGGTGCGAGTGTCCCTTCATGGCGGCGTTTTCGGCCGGCATGCCGAAGGCGTCCCAGCCCATGGGGTGCAGGACGTTGAAGCCCTTGGCGCGCTTGTAGCGGGCCACGACGTCACCCATGGTGTAGTTGCGCACGTGACCGATGTGGATGCGACCGGACGGATAGGGGAACATCTCGAGGACGTAGTACTTCGGCTTCGGATCGTCGTTGCGGGTCTCGAAGACCTTGCCTTCCGTCCATGCCTTCTGCCAGCGCGCTTCCGATTCGCGCGCGTTATATCGCTCGGTCGCCATTCTTTCGTCTTCAGTCCTGATCGGGTGCGGAACAGGGGGCACGCCGGGCGCGCCGGTCCGCGTGAAAGCCATCGGCTCCGACCTTCATCAGAAAGCCGGGGGCTGGTCAATGGTTTGCGCGCCCGGCGCCATCGATTAAGCCGATTTTGGCCGCCAGGTGCGCTTCACTGGTGACGACCGTCCGGTCGGCCGGCATCGGCCCAATCGATGGCCGCGGCCAGCGCGCCGATGCCGGTTTCGGCGTAGACCTCGATGCCGGCCGCCCTGAGACGGGCCACCGTGACGCCGGTGCCCGGGCGGCTCGCGCCGGTGAAACTGCCGTCATAGATGCGGTGGCGGCCGCAGCTGGGGCTGCCCTCGGTCAGCAGGGCCAGGCGGCAGCCGTGCTGGCGGGCGGTGGCCAGCGTGGCGTCGGCGGCGGCGAGGAAGGCGGCGGTGACGTCGTCACCGGTGATCGTCACGACGCGGGCGCGGCCGGCCAGCACGTCGTCGCCGGTGCCGCCGACGATCTCGGCCGGCGGGCGCGGCACGGGAAAGCCGACGTCGAGTTCCGGACAGACGCGGACGAGGCGTCCTTCCGCCTGCCAGCGCGACAGCAGCGGATGGGTGAGCAGGCGGCTGTCGCCATTGTAGCGCACGGGCTGGCCGGTGAGGCAGGCGCTCACGAGGATGCGGGTGACCACAGCGGGGTTCTCCGGCGGCAAGTCATTGACGGGGAACGCCACTCTTCCATGGAGCGACCGGTCTGTCGAGCGCATTGGTTGGGCAGTGACCGGTTGGAAAAGGCAGCCGCCCCCGCGGGCGGCCGCCGGTTTCAGTTGTCGCGATCGGTGAGGATTTCACGCTTGCCGGCGTGGTTGGGCGGGCCGACGATGCCCTCCTTTTCCATGCGCTCGATCAGCGAGGCGGCGCGGTTGTAGCCGATGCCGAGACGGCGCTGGATGTAGCTGGTGGTGGCGCGCTTGTCGCGCATGACCACGGCCAGCGCCTGGTCGTAGAGATCGCCGCCCTCGTCGCCGGCGGCGACCGGCGGTGCCCCGCCCTCGTCTTCATCCTCGGCGGTGATGTCCTCGAGGTAGTCGGGCGTTCCCTGGGTCTTGAGGTGGGCGACGATGGCCTCCACCTCGTTGTCGGAGACGAAGGGGCCGTGGACGCGCTGGATGCGGCCGCCGCCCTGCATGTAGAGCATGTCGCCCTGACCGAGCAGCTGTTCGGCGCCTTGTTCGCCGAGGATGGTGCGGCTGTCGATCTTGGAGGTGACCTGGAAGCTGATTCGGGTTGGGAAGTTGGCCTTGATGGTACCGGTGATGACGTCGACCGACGGCCGCTGCGTCGCCATGATGACGTGGATGCCGGCGGCGCGGGCCATCTGGGCCAGCCGCTGCACGGCGCCCTCGATCTCCTTGCCGGCCACCATCATCAGGTCGGCCATCTCGTCGATGATGACGACGATGAACGGCAGCGGCTTGAGCTCCATCTCCTCGGTCTCGAAGATCGGCTCGCCCGTTTCGCGGTCGAAGCCGGTCTGGACCGTGCGGTTGATGGTCTCGCCCTTGTCGATGGCCTGCGCCACGCGGGCGTTGAAGCCCTCGATGTTGCGCACGCCGACCTTGGACATCTTCTTGTAGCGGTCCTCCATCTCGCGCACCGTCCACTTGAGGGCGGTGACCGCCTTGTGGGGGTCGGTGACGACCGGCGACAGCAGGTGCGGGATGCCGTCGTAGACCGACAGTTCCAGCATCTTCGGGTCGATCATGATCAGGCGGCACTCTTCCGGCGTCATGCGGTAGAGCAGCGACACGATCATGGTGTTGATGGACACCGACTTGCCCGAACCGGTGGTGCCGGCCACCAGCATGTGCGGCGTGCGGGCAAGGTCGATGATCACCGGCTCGCCGCCGATGGTCTTGCCGAGGGCCAGCGCCAGCCGGCCCTTGAAGCGCTCGAAGTCCTGGCTGGCGATCAGTTCGCGCAGGTAGACCATCTCGCGCCGCTGGTTGGGCAGCTCGATGCCGATGGCGTTCTTGCCGGGGATGACGGCGACGCGGGCGGCGACGGCGCTCATCGAACGGGCGATGTCGTCGGCGAGGCCGATGACGCGGCTCGACTTGATGCCGGGGGCCGGCTCGAGCTCGTAGAGCGTCACCACCGGGCCGGGGCGGACGTTGAAGATCTCGCCCTTGATGCCGAAGTCCTCGAGCACGCCCTCCAGGAGGCCGGCGTTCTGTTCCAGACTGTCGGGGGTGTACTGCGGCGCCCCCTGATTGCGCGGCTCGGCCAATAGCTCGATGTCGGGAAACTCGAAGCGGTTCTGATCGAGCAGCGACAGCTGCGCCGACGGACGGGCCCGCTTGCCCTCGCGAATCGGCGGGGCCGGCGGCTTGATGCGCTGCGGCGCCGCCTCGACCGCCGGCTCGCTGGCCTTGCCGATGCGCGAGGCGGGGCCGCGCAGCGGCGGCGGCCGGACGGCGAAGGTCTCGGGCTCGACCGGCACCGGCTTCGGCGGGGCGATCGGTGCTTCGTCGTGGGTTTCGCCGAAGTCGGCCATGCGGTCGTCGAGATCGAACGGCGTCGGATCGTCGTCCTCGACCTCGAACGGCGGTTCGTCCTCGATGGCGTCGACGACCGGTTCGACCGGCTCGGGCCGGCGCGGCGGCGGGGCCAGCGTCGGCTCGACGCGCTCGCGCGGCGGCTCGGCGGCCCGGCGGGTGACCGGCGGCTCGGCCGCCGGGCCCCAGTCGGGGCGCGGCATGGCGCGGGCGAAGCCAGCGGCCCTCGGCATCCAGCAGCGGGTGCACTTCGGTGACCTGCGCCTGCCAGGGGTTGGGGCCGGCCCGCTGGCCCGCGTCCAGCGGCTCTATGCGCAGGCGCATCCAGCGCGCGGGGCCGCGCGCCGAGCGGTCATCGCTGATGGCCACGTAGTCGCCGCGCCGCGCGTCATAGTCCAGGCCCGAGATGCCGCCGGTGGTGGCGCCATGGATGGGCTCCTCGCGCGCAATCGTGGTGCTGCCCAGCCATTGCAGGCGCGCGCATGCCGTGGGCTGCGGGGCCGGCAGGGCCTGGGGCGGCGCGGCGCAGCCGGCCAGCAGCAGGCCGGAAAGCACCAGGCTGGCCGCCTTGAACAAGGCCGTGAGCCCGTTGTCAGGCCGCCAGCGCGGTCTGGGCCACCGCATGCTCCCAGCGCGCCATCAGCTCGTCGGCGCGGTGCTTGTCCAGCGTGGGCACGAAGCGGCGCTCGGCCTTCCACAGCGCCGACAGTTCCTCGGTGCTCTGGTACACGCCCGAGGACAGGCCCGCCAGGTAGGCCGCGCCCAGGGCCGTGGTCTCCACGCAGGCCGGGCGCACGACGGGAATGCCCAGCAGGTCGGCCTGGAACTGCATGAGCAGGTTGTTGACGCAGGCGCCGCCGTCCACGCGCAGTTCGCTCACCGGCGCGCCGCCGCTGGCCACCGCGTCGCGGCTCATGGCCAGCAGCAGGGCGGCGCTCTGGAAGGCAATGGATTCAAGCGCGGCCCGCGCGATGTGGGCGATGGTGGTGCCGCGCGTCAGGCCCGTGATGGTGCCGCGCGCATCGGGCTTCCAGTACGGTGCGCCCAGGCCCGTGAAGGCCGGCACCATCATCACGCCGCCCGAGTCGGGCACGCTCTCGGCCAGTTGCTGTACCTGGCCGCTGTGCTCGATGGCGCGCAGTCCGTCGCGCAGCCACTGGACCACGGCGCCTCCCACGAAGACGCTGCCTTCCAGCGCATAGGCCGGCGCAGCGGTGGGCTGTGCCGCAGCGGTGGTCAGCAGGCCGTTGGCAGAGGTCTGGAACACGCCGCCCGTGTGCATGAGCATGAAGCAGCCCGTGCCATAGGTGTTCTTGGCCATGCCGGCCGAAAAGCAGGCCTGGCCGAAGAGGGCGCTTTGCTGGTCGCCGGCCACGCCGCCGATGGCGATCTCGCCGCCCAGCACCTCGGCTGCCGTGCGGCCGAAATCGGCGGCGGAAGGCAGCACCTCGGGCATCAGCGCGCGCGGAATCTCCAGCAGCGCCAGCAGATCGTCGTCCCACTGATTGGTGTGGACGTTGAACAGCATGGTGCGGCTGGCGTTGGAGACATCGGTCACATGGCGGCGTCCGCCCGTGAGCTGCCAGATCAGCCAGCTGTCCACGGTGCCGAAGGCCAGCTCGCCGCGCTCGGCGGCGGCGCGCGCGCCGTTGACGTTGTCCAGGATCCAGCGCAGCTTGGTGCCCGAGAAATAGGCGTCGATCAACAGGCCCGTCTTGCGCTGGATGGTGTCTGCATGGCCTGCCTCGCGCAGCTGGGCGCACAGCGGCTCGGCGCGGCGGTCCTGCCAGACGATGGCGTGGTGTATGGGCTGGCCCGTGGAGCGGTTCCAGACCACGGTGGTCTCGCGCTGGTTGGTGATGCCCAGGGCGCGGATGTCGGCTGCCGCCAGCCCGGCCTTGGCCAGGGCCTCGCGCGCAGTTGCCAGCTGGGTGCGCCAGATCTCGCGCGGATCGTGCTCGACCCAGCCGGGCCGGGGATAGATCTGCGGCAGCTCCAGCTGGGCCGAGGCCACGATGCGGCCCTGGGTGTCGAAGACGATGCTGCGCGAGCTGGAGGTGCCCTGGTCCAGGGCAAGCAGATAGGTCATGGTGCGGTATCCAGGAAAAGCAGGGCCGGTGCGCGTGTCCTGTGCGGGCGGTGGCGCAGCGGCTGCGGAAAACTTATTGCGCCACCACGCATTGCACTTCTGCTTCGCGCAGAAGGGCATCGAACGGAGCGGGGGGCGCGGTATCGGTGAACAGGCGGTCGATCTGGTCCAGGCGTGCCAGCTCCACCATGGCCTGGCGGTGGAACTTGCTGTGGTCGGCGGCCAGCCAGACCTCGCGCGACTGGGCAATGATGGTCTGGGCCACCTTGACTTCGCGCATGTCGAAGTCGCGCAGGCTGCCATCGGGCTCGATGGCCGAGATGCCGATCAGGGCGATGTCCACCTTGAACTGGCGGATGAAGTCCACGGCCGCCTCGCCCACGATGCCCCGGTCGCGCGTGCGCACCACGCCGCCGGCCACGATGACTTCGCAGTCCGCGTTGGAGCTGAGGATGGCCGCCACGTTGAGGTTGTTGGTGATCACGCGCAGGCCCCGGTGCTTGAGCAGGGCCTGGGCCACGGCCTCGGTGGTGGTGCCGATGTTCAGGATCAGCGAGCAGCCGTTGGGAATGGCGTCGGCCACGGCGCGCGCAATGCGCGACTTGCCTTCGGCATGCAGCACCTGGCGCTGGGTGTGGCCCAGGTTCTCCACCGTGGCGCTGGGCACGCGCACGCCGCCGTGAAAGCGCACCATCAGGCCCGCATCGGCCAGCTTCTGTATGTCGCGGCGCACGGTCTGCAGGGTCACGCCCAGAATCTCGGCCAGCTGCTCCACCGAAGTGGACTGGCGGCTGCGCACTTCGTCGAGCAGCTGTAGTTGTCGGGGATTGGTGTTCACGGCGGCGATTCCAGATCTGGTGCGTTCTCAGGCAAACAAGGCGGGGCGACCGGTTTATAGCGCATTTGCCCCTGGCCGGCCGTGGGTTGGGGAACTTTAAAACGAAGAAAAAAGAACAGCACCTAGGGTATGTGTTGATGGGCTGCGATCTGGAAAGAACAAAAATGATCACGTTCTTGCTTTCGGATGGCGCGCAATCGCCGCCTTGAGCGAGATGTTTCTCCTTGTTCAATCGCTGCCCCCGAGGCGGCCTCGTCAGTGAGGGCGGTCGTGGAACTGGTGTTGGAGAGAATCAGCAAACGCGTGGGCGGCCAGACCTGGCTGCACCCCATGCACCTTGAACTGGAAAGCGGCGCGGTGACCGTGCTGCTGGGTGCCACGCAGGCCGGCAAGACCAGCCTGATGCGCATCATGGCCGGCCTGGACGTGCCCACCGAAGGCCGTGTGCGCGCCGATGGCGTCGATGTGACCGGCATGCCCGTGCGCGAGCGCAACGTGGCCATGGTCTACCAGCAATTCATCAACTATCCCTCGCTCACGGTGGCGGACAACATCGCCTCGCCGCTCAAGCTGCGCGGCGACCGCGACGTGGCGCAGCGCGTGCGCGCCCTGGCCGAGCGGCTGCACATCGAGATGTTCCTGGACCGCTATCCGGCCGAGCTGTCGGGCGGCCAGCAGCAGCGGGTGGCGCTGGCGCGCGCCCTGGCCAAGGGCGCTCCGCTGATGCTGCTGGACGAGCCCCTGGTCAACCTCGACTACAAGCTGCGCGAGGAACTGCGCGAGGAACTGACCCAGCTGTTCGCCACAGGCGACTCCACCGTGGTCTATGCCACCACCGAGCCCGGCGAGGCCCTGCTGCTGGGTGGCTACACGGCGGTGCTGCATGAGGGCGAACTGCTGCAGTACGGCCCCACGGCCGAGGTCTTCCATCAGCCGAATTCGCTGCGCGTGGCGCGCGCCTTCAGCGATCCGCCCATGAACCTGATCGCGGCCAGTGCCGTGGAGGGCGGGCTGCAACTGCCGGGCGGCGCGCGGCTGCCCGTGGCGCTGCCTGCGGACCTGGCCGCGTCCGGCCAACTGACCCTGACCCTGGGCCTGCGCGCCAGCGCCCTGCGCCTGCAGTCCCGGCCCGGCGATCTGGCACTGCAGGGTGTGGTGGAGCTGGCCGAGATATCGGGCTCCGACACCTTCGTGCATGCCACCACGCCCTGGGGCGAGCTGGTGGCCCAGGTCACGGGCGTGCACCACCTGGACCTGGGCAGCGCGGTCACGCTGCACCTGGACCCGGCCCATGCCTATGTGTTCGGCACGGACGGCGCGCTGCTGCTGGCGCCGGCGCGGCCCGGAGGACGATGAGATGGCCCGCATAGAACTCGATCTGGCCCACTCCTACAAGCCGAACCCGCAGCAGGACAGCGACTATGCGCTGCTGCCGCTGAGCATGGTCTTCGAGGACGGCGGCGCCTATGCGCTGCTCGGCCCCTCGGGCTGCGGCAAGACCACCATGCTCAACATCATGTCGGGCCTGCTGGTGCCTTCGCACGGCAAGGTGCTGTTCGATGGCCGCGATGTGACGCGCGCCACGCCGCAGGACCGCAACATTGCCCAGGTGTTCCAGTTCCCGGTGATCTACGACACCATGACGGTGGCCGAGAACCTGGCCTTCCCGCTGAAGAACCGCAAGGTGCCCGAGGCGCAGATCAAGCAGCGCGTGGGCCAGATTGCCGAAATGCTGGAGATGAGCCACCAGCTCGACATGCGTGCGGCTGGCCTGTCGGCCGACCAGAAGCAGAAGATCTCGCTGGGCCGTGGCCTGGTGCGCTCGGACGTGGCGGCGGTGCTGTTTGACGAGCCGCTCACTGTGATCGACCCGCACCTCAAGTGGCAATTGCGCCGCAAGCTCAAGCAGATTCACCATGAGCTCAAGCTCACGCTGATCTACGTGACGCACGACCAGGTGGAAGCGCTGACCTTTGCCGACAAGGTGGTGGTGATGAGCCGTGGCCGTGTGATGCAGCTGGGCACGCCCGATGCGCTGTTTGAAAAGCCCGCGCACACCTTTGTGGGCCACTTCATCGGCTCGCCCGGCATGAACTTCCTGCCCGCGGTGGTGGATGGCGCCACGCTGCAGGTGGCGGGCCAGCGCATGGCCTTGCCCGCCCGCAGCCTGCCCGAAGGTGCTTTGCAGGTGGGTGTGCGGCCTGAATATCTGGCGCTGTCTGCCCCGCAAGCTGCAGGCGCACTGCAGTGCCGCGTGGCACAGGTGCAGGACATTGGCACCTACCAGATGCTCACCGCCCAGGTGGGCGATCACACCATCAAGGCCCGCGTGGCCCCCGAGGTGGCCTTGCCCGCGGTGGGCGACAGCATCTGGCTGCAGGTGCTGGGTGAGCACACCTGCTTCTATCAAAACGAGGAGTTGTTGGCATGACGGCCCACCCCCTGAGCCGCTGCGCGGCTTCCCCCTGCGAGGGGGACGACGCCCTTTGCTGCGGGGCGGCCCTTGCTGGGCGTCCCGCTGATGGCGCTGCGCCCGTGTCATGCGCTGTGGCTGGCATCACTCTTTTGGAGTCTCTGGCATGAGCGTGACTACGAAACCCGTCAACCAGAAAGCCTGGTTCCTGATCCTGCCCGTCATCATCTGCGTGGCCTTCTCGGCCATCCTGCCCTTGATGACGGTGGTGAACTATTCGGTGCAGGACATCATCAGCCCCGAGCGCCGCGTGTTTGTGGGCACTGAATGGTTCGTGCAGATCATGCGCGACGAGGAGCTGCACGCTGCGCTCTTGCGGCAGATCACCTTCTCGCTGGCGGTGCTGGCGGTGGAGATTCCGCTGGGCATCCTGCTGGCGCTGTCCATGCCCGCGCAGGGCTGGAAGTCGTCCGCCGTGCTGGTGGTGGTGGCGCTGTCGCTGCTGATTCCGTGGAACGTGGTGGGCACCATCTGGCAGATCTATGGCCGGGCCGACATTGGTTTGATGGGCCGCCTGCTGCAGGAGATGGGCATTGACTACAGCTACACCGGCAACGCCACGCAGGCGTGGCTCACGGTGCTGCTGATGGACGTGTGGCACTGGACGCCGCTGGTGGCGCTGCTGGCGTTTGCCGGGTTGCGCTCCATTCCTGACGCGTACTACCAGGCTGCGCGCATTGACGGTGCCAGCAAGTTCGCGGTGTTCCGCTACATCCAGCTGCCCAAGATGCGCGGCGTGCTGATGATTGCCGTGCTGCTGCGCTTCATGGACAGCTTCATGATCTACACCGAGCCCTTTGTGCTGACGGGCGGCGGGCCGGGCAATGCGACCACATTCCT
>CALMMQ010000127.1 GCA_937868725.1 uncultured Pleomorphomonas sp. | reverse complement strand
GACCTGATGAGTCCATCAGGTCGGAAAGCGCGCTAGGTTCCAACTCTGACGAAAAATCTCCCACCGCTGCCTCAAGGAACCCTTAACAGCTTGAAAATATAAAATAACATGTACCTGGGCGTGAAGTTTATCGGCATAAGTAACAAGGCGATATTTAGCTTTTTAACTTCAGCTTTGACCGAGCTTTATGACGGATCGGCTAGCATCGCCTGACTGCTCCTCATCGCGGGGTTGCCCGATGCCCAAGTTCGCCGCCGTTCTCGTCGTTGCCGCCAGCCTGGCCACAGTCGCCTGCGCCCCCTCGTTCGAGGATGAGCTCCTCAACCCCGGACCGGAGTTCTCCGCCTTTTCCTCGAGCCAGCAGGTGGTGCGCGGCCGGGCCAAGGCCTATTTCCGGCAGGCCAACTTCGGGCTGGCCGAGAAGACCTATCGCGCCGCCATCGCCAAGGATGGCAATGACGGCGAGGCCTGGCTGGGGCTCGCCGCCGCCTGCGACCGGCTGGGCCGGTTCGGCGAGGCCGATCAGGCCTATGCCCGGGTCATCGCCGTTTCCGGCCGGCGCGCCGAGGTGGTCAACAATATGGCCTGGTCGCAACTGCTGCGCGGCAACCGCGACGGCGCCAGGGTGCTGTTCGCCGAGGCGCTGAAGCTGGCGCCCGACAATCCGGTCATCGTCGCCAACGCGACGGCGGCGAGCAAGCCCGCCGCTGCCAAGAGCTGAAGCGCGACCGCAGCCGGTCAATCCTCGTCGAAGGTGATGGCCTTGAGCTTGTCGATGCCGAGCAGCTTCAGAGCGAAGCGCTCGTAGAACGGCTCGGACTGACCGGTGCGGACCTTGCGCAGGAAGTACTTCTCGAAGCCGATCTTGGCGGCATGCACCCACATGCCCGACGACGACCAGTTGACGTTGCGCGGCGGGATCTGCGGCTGGGCAACGAAGGCGACGCCACTGTCGCCGAAGTCGGCGAGGCAGACGGCGTTCCAGGTCGCTTCGGCGTCCGGCTCCTTGCCACCGAGCAGGCGCGAGATGTTGTGAGCGGTGGCCGTGACCATGGATTCGATCATGAAACCGGTCTTGGGCACGCCGACGGCCACCGGCGTCTTGCCGAGCGGGGCGATGGCGACGCAGACACCAACGGCGAAAACGTTGGGGAAGGCGCCGTTGCGCTGGTGCTTGTCGACCAGGACGAAGCCGCGCGGATTGGTCAACCCGTCGATGCCACGGATGGCCGACACGCCACGGAAGGCCGGCAGCAGCATCGAATAGGCGAACGGCAGTTCGTGCTTGCCCTTCACCGAGCCGTCGTCATTGAACTCGGAGACGTGCAGCAGGCTGGGCTCGACCTTGTCGACCTTGGCGTTGCAGATCCACTTGACGTGGTGCTGGCGCATCTGGCTTTCCAGCAACCCCTTGGTGTCGCCGACACCGTCGAGGCCGAGATGGCCGATGTAGGGTTCGGCGGTGACGAAGGTCATCGGCACCTTGTCGCGCAGGCGGGCGTCGCGCAGCGCCTTGTCGAGGACGAAAGTGAACTCGTAGGCCGGACCGAAGCACGAGGCGCCCTGGGCGGCGCCGATGATCACCGGGCCGGGCTTCTTCTTCAGGGCCTCGAAGGCCTCCTTGGCCTTGAGGGCGTGGTCGATGTGACAGATCGACTGGGTGTTGGCTTCCGGGCCGAAGCCCTCGATCTCGTCGAAGGCCAGTTCCGGCCCGGTGGCGATGACGAGATAGTCGTAGTCGACCTGACCGCCGCCAATGAGCTCAATGCGATTTTCGCCCGGTACCAGGCGGGCAGCGCCCTCGGCATGGAAGGCGATGCCGTGCCGGGCCAGCACCGGCTCGAGGTCGACCTCGATCGACTGACGATCGCGCCAGCCCACCGCCACCCACGGGTTCGACGGCACGAAGGAATAGGTGCTGCCCTTGTTGATGACCGCGACCTCGTGATCCTTGCCGAGCACATCCTTGAGCTCGTAGGCCATGATGGTGCCACCGAGACCGGCGCCGAGAACGACGACCTTTGCCATGTTGATTTTGCCTCCTGCCCAGCGCGTCCTCGGCGGCCCTCTCCAGCCCACCGATGCGCCCTGCTGCCATCTCTATATATTAGCATTTACGCATTAACAAATGAAAAACACAGCCTACGGGCAATTGACGCAAATTTCGCGCTTGACGACAAGGCGGGCCAGCCCTCACTGCGCCTTGTTTTCGCCAAGGAAAAGGTTGAAGGCCTCTGCCGCAACGGCGAGCGGCAACGGGAGTTCCGTCATGATCAGGTCTGGTTCCATCCTTGTCGGCGTCCTGTTCGCTGGCCTGGGGCTCACCGCTGCGGCGCGGGCGGCCGACATCGAGCCGAGCCTGCGTCTGCCGGCCGCGAGCGGGAAAACGGTGGCGGTGACGCTCGACGCCTGTTCCGGTCGCACCGACATGCGCATTGTCGATGAGCTGATCGCCGACGGCATTCCGGCCACGCTGTTCGTCACCCACCGCTGGATTGTCCGCAACGCCGAAGCCATCGCCCTCTTCAAGGCACATCCGGACCTGTTCGAGATCGAGAACCACGGCGACCAGCACGTGCCCGCCGTCACCGACACGCCGACACTGTTCGGTCTCACCACGGCGGGCAGCCTGCCGGCCGTCAACAGCGAGGTAACGGGCGGCGAGGCGGCCATCGGCGCCGCCTTCGGCTTGCGACCGACCTGGTTCCGCGGCGCCGGCGCCCGCTACAGCAAGGACGCGGCGGCGCTGATCGGCCAGCTCGGCTATCGCATTGCCGGCTATTCGCTCAACGGCGACATCGGTGCGTCGCTGCCGGAAGCGGCGGTTGCCAAGCGCCTTGCCGCCGCCAAGGCCGGCGACGTCATCATCGCCCACGTCAACCAGCCCGACCGGCCGGCCGGCGCCGGTGTGGTCGCCGGGCTCAAGGCGCTCAAGGCGGCGGGGTTCACGTTCGTCCGCCTCGACGCGGCTTTTCCGGCGACGGCGGCGCAGAACTGACGGGGGACTCAGACGACGGCCTTCTCGCCCGGCTTGGCCTGCCAGATGTTCTGGCGGTTGCGGATCTCGCGCGGCGCCGGGCCGAAATAGGTGGGCGTCTTGACAAAGTCGCGCGGGCTCAGCACCACCGACTGGATCCGCTGATAGAGCGACTTGGCCGAGATCGGCTTGCACAGCAGTTCATGGATGCCGAGACGGCGCGCCTCGATGATGCGGCTGCGCTCGGTATGACCGGTGACCATGATGATCGGAATGTAGGCGAACGGATTGGACGGCACGCGGATCATCCGCACCATGTCGGCGCCATCGAGAATGGGCATCACCCAGTCGAGAATCAGGATGTCGGGGTTGGCGCGGTCCATCGCTTCGAGACCTGACGCCCCGTCTTCGGCCTCGACGATGCGGCGGGCGCCGAAGCCCTGCAACATGGTGCGCAGGATCGTGCGCATGTAGGCGCTATCTTCCACGACCAGAAAGGTCAGGGATGACAGGTCAAGCTGCACGGGGATACTCCTTACTGGTCCTCCCGACTATCGATGGAAAAGGTGAACATCGCGTTAGGGGCAAATGGTCCGGCCGCGGCGGCGAGCTTTCGCGTTAGTACTTGCGGCCAACCATCTACGTATATCTACGTGTTCGTTGGAATTTCAGGGACATAGAGCACGGTTCTTGATACGTTCAAAAGCGTTGGGATCGAACACGACCGAGCCGGATCTAGGCACTCGCACATAGGCACCATTGCCAGCGAGTTGGCCGGTTTGCTAGGGTCCGGCCAAAGGGCGCGACGGCCCGTCGCGCTCACTCCCACAGGCTTAGAGGCCGCCTGCCATGCGCGGGCGACTGTCGCGAAAGGGCGCCGACACCCTGCCGTCGGCGACTGGAGGCTCAGGACCGACCATGAATTACGATGCCGTCTTCGAGAATGCTGTTGATGCCCTGCAAGCCGAAAAGCGCTATCGCGTGTTCGCCGAGATCGAGCGCATAGCCGGTGCCTTCCCGAAGGCAGTGTGGCACCGCGAGGGTGGCCCGCGCGAGATCACCGTCTGGTGCTCCAACGACTACCTCGGTATGGGCCAGCATCCCGACGTCATCGAGGCCATGACGCACGCCGCCCGCACCATGGGCGCCGGCGCCGGTGGCACGCGCAACATCTCCGGCACCAACCATCCGCTGGTCGAGCTGGAGCGCGAGCTTGCCGACCTGCACGGCAAGGAAGCCGGCCTGGTCTTCACCTCCGGCTACGTCTCCAACGAGGCGGCCATTTCGACCATCGCCAAGCTGCTGCCCAACTGCCTGATCCTGTCGGACGCCCTCAACCACGCCTCGATGATCCACGGCGTGCGGTCGTCGGGCGTTGCCAAGCAGGTGTGGCGCCACAACGATCTCGACCATCTCGAAGAACTGCTCAAGGCGGCCGGCAAGGACCGCGCCAAGCTGATCGTCTTCGAAAGCGTCTACTCCATGGATGGTGACGTGGCGCCGATCGAGAAGATCGCCGACCTCGCCGACAAGTACAACGCTTTCACCTACATCGACGAAGTGCATGCCGTCGGCATGTACGGCGCCCACGGGGCCGGCATCTGCGAGCGCGACGGCGTCATGGACCGCATCGACGTCATCGAGGGCACGCTGGCCAAGGGCTTCGGCATCATGGGCGGCTACATCACCGGCAAGAAGTCGCTGGTCGATGCCGTGCGCTCCTACGCCCCGGGCTTCATCTTCACCACGGCGCTGCCGCCGGGCCTGTGCGCCGCCGCCGCCGCCTCGATCCGCCATCTCAAGCAGAGTTCGGTCGAGCGCGAGGCGCACCAGCGTCAGGCCGCCCGCGCCAAGGCCGTGCTGTCGGCCGCCGGCCTGCCGGTGATGCCGTCGGTGACCCACATCGTGCCGGTGCTGGTCGGCAACCCCGACCTGTGCAAGAAGGCCACCGACATCCTTCTGGAAAAGCACGGCATCTATATCCAGCCGATCAACTATCCCACCGTGCCGCGCGGCACGGAACGCCTGCGCATCACGCCGACGCCGTTCCACAACGACGCACTCATCGACACGTTGAAGGACGCCCTCGTCGACGTCTGGCAGACGCTGGGCCTGTCGTTTGCCGAAGGCCACAGCGCCAACGCCGACGCTTCGGCGCGGCAGCAGATCTTCACCGCCGCCGGCGGCTGACGGCAGCTACACGGCGAGACATGATGAGGGGCCGGCATTCGCCGGCCCCTTTGTCGTTTGGCGACGCCGTCCGGGGGGCGAAAGCCGGACGCTTGTCAGGCCGAACGGCGCTCGTCGCCCCTCGGGCGTGGCAGTTCGCTCGGCTCGCCGATGTCCTCGTCGTCGAGAATGCGCCAGGCGGCGCCGTCGAGATCGTCGAACTGGCCACTTTTCAGCGCCCAGAGGAAGGCCGCGAGACCAACAAGGCCGAGCGACAGGGCGACCGGCACCAGAAACAGCAGAATGCTCATGGCATTGCCTCGTTGGGAAGGGATGGTTGCAGCGGCGCAACGGCGGCGGCGCGGGCCGCCGGCTCGGCCACCCGCCGCAGACGCAGGGCGTTGGCGGTGACCAGCATCGACGAGCCCGACATGGCCAGCGCCGCGATGAGCGGTGTCACGTAGCCGGCGACGGCGATCGGCACGGCGATGAGGTTGTAGACGACGGCGAGCGCCAGGTTCTCCATCATCAGACGGTAGGCGCGACGCGACACTTCGTAGGCAATGACCACCGGTCGCAGCAAGGCGCCGAGGAACACGGCGTCGGAGGCGGCCTGCGATACGTGAGCGGCCGAGACCGGCGACAGCGACACGTGGGCGGCGGCGAGCGAGGGGGCGTCGTTGATGCCGTCGCCGACCATCAGCACCCTGGCGCCGGCCGCCTTGAGCGCATCGAGACGGGCGATCTTGGCCGCCGGATCGGCGTTGCCGGTCCAGTCGTCGACGCCGAGCGCCGCGGCAACCTCGGCCACGGCCGCCGGTCGGTCGCCGGAGAGGATGATCACCTTGAGCCCGGCGGCCATCAGGCGGCGAACCGTATCGACGGCGTCGCCCCTGAGCCGCTGGCCGAAGGAGAAGACGGCGGCGCGACCATCATCGGCGCGGAAGGCGATAAGCGAGGCGGTGGGATGGAGCGCTCGCGCGGCGGCGGCGGCGGCGGGGGCAAAGCCGCAGAACTCCAGCGAGCCCAGCCGCAGCGCCCGGCCGTCCAGCGTCGCCGCCACACCCTGACCGGGCGTTTCGCTGGCCCCCTCGATCGGTTGGCGAGCGGTGGTGGCGATGGCCAGCGCCTCGGCCAGGGGATGTCCGCTCGACAGCGCCAGCCGGCCGGCCAGTGCCGCCAGGTCGGCGTCGATGTCGGCGGCGTTGCGCAGCACCGGCTCGGGCAGGGTCAGCGTGCCGGTCTTGTCGAATACCACCGTGTCGATGGCGGCCAGGCGCTCGATGGCGTCGCCGGCGTTGATCAGCAGACCGTTGCGGAACAGCCGCCCGGCCGCCACCACCTGCACGGCGGGCACGGCCAACGCCAGGGCGCAGGGACAGGTGATGATCAGCACGGCGATGGCGTTGATCAGCGACACGTGCCAGCCGGCCCCGGCCAGCATCCAGCCGATCAGCGTCAGGAGCGCCGAACCGTGCACCACCGGCGCGTACATGCGGGCCGCCCGGTCGGCAAGGCGCAGCGTGCCGGCCTTGGCCGACTGGGCCTCCTCGATCAGCCGCTCGATCTCGGCCATCAGCGTGCCCTCGGCGGCGGCGGTGACCTGCACCGTGAGCAGCCCACCGCCGTTGAGCGTGCCGGCATGAACGCGATCGCCCTCGCTGACCGAGACGGGCAGCGTCTCGCCGGTGACCATGCTCATGTCGAGCTCGGACCGGCCCGACAGCACGCGGCCATCGACCGGCACGCGCTCGCCGGGGTGAATGAGCACCGTGTCGCCGGGCGCGATGCGGCTCACCGGCACGCGGGCCAGCGAGCCGTCGGGCTGGCGGCGGATGGCCGAGTCGGCGCGCAGCGTCGCCAGCGTCTCGGCTTCGACGGCGGTGCGGCGGCGCATATTCTCGTCGAGATAGCGGCCGAGCAGCAGGAAAAACAGCAGCATCAGGGCACTGTCGAAATAGGCCTCCAGCTGGTGCGTCATGGTGTTGGCGAGCGACAGACCCATGGCCAGCAGAATGCCGAGCGAAATCGGAACGTCCATGTTGACCGAGCCGCGCCGCAGGGCGCCGATGGCGCTGCGGAAGAACGGCCGGCCGGCATAGGCGACACACGGCAGGGCCACCAGCGCGCTCATCCAGTGGAAGAAGTCGCGCGTTTCCGGCGTGATGTCGGTGACGTTGCCCGACCAGACGGCGATCGACATCAGCATGACGTTCATCACGCCGAAGGCGGCGACGCCCATGGCGCGCAGGAGTTCGCTGGCTGCGGCCGACCGGCTGTCGCGGGCCAGCGCCGGATCGAAGGGATGGCTGGGGTAGCCGATGGCGGCCATGCGCCGCAGCACATCGTCCGGGCTCAGCTGCTCGGGCCGGAAGATCACCGAGGTGCGGCGGCTGGTCAGATTGACGCGCGCCCTGACGATGCCGGGCACGCGCTTCAGGCCGCGCTCGATGTCGGTCATGCAGGCGGCGCAGGTGATGCCTTCCACCGCCAGTTCGATGCGGCGGGCGCCATCCTCGGCGGCAACGGTATAGGCAACCCAATCGTGGGACGCCTCGTCGAACACGACGCCGGGGTCAGTCCGCTCGTTCATCACCCCAGCGGCCCTTCATCGCTCGACCTTGATCTCGTTGTCGGACTTGAACAGCCGTTCGCCGCCGCGGCTGGCTTCCACCGTCAGGTACCAGCGGCCCGACGGCAAATCGGCGAAAGCGGCAGCGTACAGTCCGGCACCGGTCTCGACGAGACGCACTGCCCGGTCGTGCGAGGGATCGACGGCGTGCACCAGCTTGACCTCGACGTCGAGGCCGGCCACCGGCGCGCCGGCGGCGTCGTTGAAGGTCATGGCGACGCGGGCGCCCGGACCGTCCGGCTTGACCTCGCCGTTGACCTTCCAGGCCCGCTCGCTCTGGGCCCGGCCGGCCGCCACTTCCTGCTCGTATTCCTGACCGGCCTTGTAGCTCGATTCGACGGCCAGACCGGGAAAGGTCGAGATGGCGTAATAAATGAAGGCGGCATTGACGGCGGCGACGACGCCGAAGAAGCCCAGCAGGCAGAGCAGCACGACGCGGCCGCTCAAGCGCCAGCCGCCGTGGTCGAGGTCTGTCGTCACACTCATGGTCGCATCCCTTCGCTGCCGGGCGCTGCCGGCCGGTCAGCCGGCGCGGGGCTGGCCGCCTCATGGTTTTCCCGTACAACATGGACCGGCGCCGGCCTGGCCGCAAGAGGCGTTGCGGCACCGGCCGGGTGGCGGTCAGTTGCCCGCCGCCTTGAAGAAGTCGGACGTGACGGCCGCTTCGCCGCTTTCGGTGTCGACGGCGCGGAAGTCGATCTTGGTGGAAGCCTCGACCCGCGCGCCAGCCGGCACCACCAGCAGCACGCGCAGCTCGCGCGTCGTGTCCGGCGACACGGCGACCAGCGGCTTGCCGTCGGCCTGATCGGTGACGCCTTGCGCCTCGATGATCGAGCCGGCCGGCAGGCCGTCGACCGACAGGGCGAAGGTGCGCGGTTCGACGCGCTTGTTGATGAAGCGCACGGTATAGCCGTTGCGGATGCCGCCATCCTTCAGCGTCACGTAGAGCGGGTTGCGGTCGTGCAGCACGTTGACGTCGACCAGCGTGCGGTGGGCCAGCACGTAGGACATCAGCCCGCCGATACCGATGAGGATGGCGACGTACAGCACCGTACGCGGCCGGACGACGCGGAACACCGCCGGCTTGCCGGCCTTGCGGCGGGTGATGTTGATATCGGTGTCGTAGCCGATGAGACCGGTGTGCCGGCCGACCTTCTTCATGACATCGTCGCAGGCGTCGATGCACAGGCCGCACTGGATGCAGCCGAGCTGCGGGCCGTGGCGAATATCGACGCCGGTCGGACAGACGGAGATGCAGGCCTTGCAGTCGATGCAGTCGCCGACGGCGAGCCCCGCCGCCTTGGCCTTCTCGCCGTGCTTGACCGAGTAGCGCGGCTCGCCACGATCGTTGCGATAGGTGACGTTGAGTGCCCACTCGTCGGTGAGGGCCGCCTGGATGCGCGGCCACGGGCACATGTAGATGCAGACCTGCTCGCGCATGAAGCCGGCCAGCGCGTAGGTGGTGAAGGTCAGCAGGCCGATGAACACGTAGGCGCTGGCCGAGGCCTGGCCGGTGAACACCTGCTTCACCATGGTCGGGGCATCGCCGAAGTACAGCACCCAGGCGCCGCCGGTCCACCAGGCGATCAGCAGCCAGACGATGTGCTTGCCGGCCTTGCGGGCCATGGTGCCGGCCTGCCAGGGGGCGCGGTCACGCAGCATGCGGTCGCGACGGTCGCCCTCGAAGAAGCGCTCGACGGCGAAGAACAGGTCCGTCCACACCGTCTGCGGGCAGAGGTAGCCGCACCAGATGCGGCCGGCGACGGCGTTCATCAGGAACAGCGTCACGGCGGCCATGACCAGCAGGCCGGTGAGGTAGTAGACCTCCTGCGGCCAGATTTCGATGAAGAAGAAATAGGCGCGGCGGGCGGCGATATCGACCAGCACCGCCTGATCGGGCGCGTTGGGGCCGCGATCCCAGCGGATGAACGGCAGCAGATAGTAAAGGCCGAGCGTGATGATCAGCACCGTCCACTTGATGGTGCGGAAACGCCCGGAGACCGCGGCTGGGTAGTTCTTGCGAGCGGCCTCGTAGAGGGGCGCGTCGCCAACGGATTCCGTGTTTTCAGAACGCATGTCCAGACCTTTTTCCAGCCCCTCCGCCTAAGCCCCGGCAGGGCAAGGCGGCGGCGATCATCGGCCTGCCGGCCATAGATCTATCAAGCATATACCTTATCAGCACACTCTTGTTTTGAGAACATCCCCTTGGGGATAAGGCGCCGCTCGATGCCCGCGGCGCCAGATTGTCGCCAGCCCGGCCGGTGCCGATCCGCATGCGTAGAAGGGCCGGCGGGCAGCCGGCCCCTCGCTGTTGGTCGTTTCAAGCTGTCAGGTGCCGCCACCCAGGTCGTGGACGTAGATGGCCAGCGACTTGATGGTGACCGGGTCGAGCTTGCCGCCCCAGGTGGGCATGACACCCAGCTTGGGTTCGGTGATCTGGGCAACGATGGCTTCCTTGGTGCCGCCGTAGAGCCAGATCTTGTCGGTGAGGTTGGGCGCGCCGAGCTCCTGATTGCCGACGCCGCCTTCGCCATGACAGGCGACGCAGTTGTCGGTGAAGATCTGCTTGCCCTCGTCGGTGGCGGTGCCGGAGCCGGACAGCGACAGCACGTAGTCGGCGACGGTGTTGATCTGCTCGGGCGTCAGCAGGCCATCCTTGCCGAACGACGGCATGACATTCTGCCGCGTGTCCGCGCTGACCGACCGGGCGCCGACGGTGATGGTCTGCTGGATGGCATCAAGCGAGCCGCCCCACAGCCAGTCATCGTCCTGCAGGTTGGGATAGCCGGGCGAGCCGGTGGCACCGGAACCATGGCAGGGAGCGCAGTTGTTGCCGAAGGCCGACTTGCCGTTGGCCATGGCAAACTCCAGCATCTTCGGATCGGCACGGATCTGATCGAGGCTGGCCGCCGACAGGGCCTTGCCGATCTCGGTGCGGCTGGCGGCACCGGCCGCCACGTCGTCGAGAGCGGCCTGACGCTGCGAGTAGCCCAGGAAACCCTTGGTATAGCCATTGATCAGCGGCCACGACGGATACACGAAGTAGTAGCCGATGGCCCACACGATGCAGATGTAGAACAGCCACAGCCACCAACGCGGCAACGGCGTATTCAGTTCTTCCAGTCCATCCCACTCGTGGCCCGTTGTGGCCACGCCGGTGATTTCATCAATCTTCTTCTGGGCCATGGCTCAATCCTCTTCAAACGGAATCCGCGAGGCGTGATCGAACTTCTCCTTGTTCTTCGGCCAGACCGCATAGGCGATGATGAAACAGAAGATGAGGAAGAAATAGACGAGTCCGCTCTGCTGGGCGAAGATGGCAACCTGTTCGTATGTAAACTCCATTGCCGGCCTCCCTCAGCGCAGATTGGCTTTGTCGTCATAGGTGGAGAAATCGACGAAGGTGCCGAGGCTCTGGAGATAGGCGATCAGCGCGTCCATCTCGGAAACCTTGGCAGGATTGCCGTCGAAATCGGCAACCGTCGTCTTGGGGTAACGGCTGGTCAGGCCCTTGACGTCGGCGTTGGGATCGGCCTGGGCGGCCATGTCGGCACCGGCGTTGGCGATGTCCTCGTCGGTGTAGGGAACACCTTCGAGCTTCAGCACCTTGAGGTGATCGGCAATATCGACGCTACGCACCGGCGCTTCCTTGAGGAAAGCGTAGGTGGGCATGACGGAGGCCGGCACCACCGACCGCGGGTCGGTCAGGTGAGCGACGTGCCAGGCGTCGGAGTACTTGCCCCCGACGCGGGCGAGATCGGGACCGGTCCGCTTGGACCCCCACTGGAAGGGATGGTCGTACTGGCTTTCGGCGGCAAGGCTGAAGTGGCCGTAACGCTCGATCTCGTCGCGCATCGGGCGGATCATCTGACTATGGCAGAGATAGCAGCCTTCGCGGATGTAGACGTTGCGACCGGCCAGTTCCAGCGGCGTCGCGGGCCGCACGCCATCGGCCGTTTCGATCGTGCCCTTGAGGTAGAACAGGGGGACGATTTCCACGAGGCCGCCGATGGCGACGGCAATCAGGATGCCGAGCAGCAGAACAATGGAGTTCTTCTCGAAGACGGCATGCTTTTCGAACAATGACATCTTTCTGCTCCTTATTCGGCAGCCGCCAGGGCCGCGTTGGGAGCCTGCTGGTCGGCAGGTTCACCGCGACGGATGGTCAGGTAGAGGTTGACCGCCATGATGATGGCGCCGCACAGGAACAGGAAGCCGCCGAGGGCGCGGATGACGTAGTAGGGATGCATCGCCTCCACGGTCTCGACGAACGAGTACTGCAGGAAGCCGAGGCTGGTGTAGGCGCGCCACATCAGACCCTGCATGATGCCCGACACCCACATGGCGGAGATGTAGAGCACGATGCCGAGGGTCGAGATCCAGAAGTGCCAGTCGACCAGCTTCAGCGAGTAGATGTCCTTCTTGCCGAACACCCAGGGGATCAGGCAGTAGAGCGCGCCAAACGACACGTAGCCCACCCAGCCGAGAGCGCCGGAGTGCACGTGACCGATGGTCCAGTCGGTGTAGTGGCTGAGACTGTTGACGGCCTTGATGGACATCAGCGGCCCTTCGAAGGTCGACATGCCGTAGAAGGCCACCGACACGACCAGCATGCGCAGCACCGGATCGGTGCGGAGCTTGTCCCAGGCGCCGGACAGCGTCATCAGGCCGTTGATCATGCCACCCCAGGACGGCATCCACAGCATGATCGAGAAGGTCATGCCCAGCGTCGAAGCCCATTCGGGCAGCGCCGTGTAGTGGAGATGGTGCGGGCCGGCCCAGATGTAGATGAAGATCAGCGCCCAGAAATGGACGATCGACAGACGGTAGGAATAGACCGGCCGATTGGCGCGCTTGGGCACGAAGTAATACATGATGGCCAGGAAGCCGGCGGTCAGGAAGAAGCCGACGGCGTTATGGCCGTACCACCACTGCACCATGGCGTCCTGGACGCCCGACCAGTAGATGTAGGACTTGGAGCCGAAGAAGCTCACCGGGATCGTCGCGTTGTTGCCGAGGTGGAGCATGGCAATGGTGACGATGAAGGCGAGCGTGAACCAGTTGGCCACGTAGATGTGCGGTTCCTTGCGCTTCCACAGCGTGCCGAGGAAGAGGAACAGGTAGCAGACCCAGACGACGGTCAGCCACAGGTCGACGTACCATTCCGGCTCGGCGTATTCCTTGCCCTCGGTGACACCGAGAAGGTAGCCGGTCGCGGCCAGCACGATGAACATGTTGTAGCCGAGCACGACGAACCAGGGCAGCACCACGCCGGGCAGGCGGGCGCGGCAGGTGCGCTGGACGACGTAGAGCGAGGTGGCGATCAGCACGTTGCCACCGAAGGCAAAGATCACCGCCGAAGTGTGCAGCGGCCGCAGGCGCCCGAAGGACGTCCAGGGCAGGCCGAGGTTGAGCTGCGGAAAGGCCAGCTCGAGGGCAATGTAGAGACCGGCAAGGAAGCCGGCGATGCCCCAGAACATGGCGATGACGGCGGCAAAGCGCACCGGACCGTAATTGTAGTTCGGCCGACCGTCGATCTCCTGCGGCGCCACGGCGCCGGCCCGATCGATGTAGGCTCGCACGATCAGGAAGAGGCCGCCGGCGCTGGCCGCGGCGCCGAGCGCCGCATGAAAGCCGAACACCGGATCGACCGCCTTGCCCGCCAAAACGACGCAAAGCAAAGAGAGTAGCCCCAGGAAGACGGCGAAGCCGGTCTCCTCAAGCGACATGAGAGGTAGGGACCTCTGCGCTGTCATGATTGTCGCCCCGTATTTGAGGGATGGGCCCACGTTTCCCGTCGAAACGCCGGCTGTCCCGTTTGTCACCTGGATCAAACCGGACCCCACCCAGGTCCGGTTCAAGCTTGACCCTATTGAGGTCAAAACGTGTCAGCCTTGATTAAGATCAAGGCCCGAGTTTTTGTATATGGGATTTTCCTCACGCTACATAGCATTTAGTCGCGGCCAATGTCACCGGCGTGGGCGCCATGAATTCCTTGGTATATCCACGGGGAAATTGCCAAATTCCCCACCTCGCCCCTTGCCGTGCCGGCCGGGGCCATCGCCCGCGGCGGCTGAGTCGGGAAGACAGCCATTTGACCCTGATCAATGCGGGTTTTCCCCGACACGGCTAGACAGACACCATGACCGACACGCATCGAACCGACAGCCTGCTCTCCAGCGTCATCCAAGCCACGGTGCCGCGCTACACGTCGTATCCGACGGCGCCGCACTTTCAACCGAGCGTCGACGCCGGTGTGCACGCCGGCTGGCTCGGCGAGGTCGGGCGGCGGGGGGCGCCGATCTCGCTCTATATGCACGTGCCGTTCTGCCGCACCATCTGCCACTATTGCGGCTGCTCGACGCGGGCGACGCGTCAGGAAGCGCCGCTCCATGGCTATGTCGAACGGCTGCGGCGGGAGATCGCGCTGGTGGCTGAGCGTCTTGGCCGGCTCGAAGTGTCGCACATCCACTGGGGCGGCGGCACGCCGAACCTGCTGCCGGTGGCGCTGATCGCCGACATCGTCGGCGACATCCGGCGGCACTTCATTGTCAAGGATACCACCGAACACGCCATGGAGTTCGATCCGCGCCTCGTCACCACCGAGGTGGCGCGGCAGCTGGCCGAGCTCGGGGTCAACCGCGCCAGCCTTGGCGTGCAGGATTTCGAACCGGCGGTGCAGGAGGCCATCGGCCGCATCCAGCCGCTCGAGCGTGTCGAGCAGACGCTGGCGGCCCTGCGCGGCGCCGGCATCAGTGCCATCAATTTCGACCTGATCTACGGCCTGCCGCGCCAGACCCGCGACAGCATCCGTCGCACGGCCATGGAAGCGGCCGGGCTGGCGCCGAGCCGCATCTCGCTGTTCGGCTATGCCCACGTTCCCTGGTTCCGGCCCAATCAGCAGCTGATCAACGAGGCCGACCTGCCCGACAGCGAGCTGCGGCTCGAATTGTCGCACATCGCCCGCAACACCATCGACGCCTTCGGCTACGAGGCTATCGGTATCGACCATTTCGCCCGCCCCGACGACGAACTGACCGACGCCGTCCGCACCGGCACCATGCGGCGCAACTTCCAGGGCTACACCACCGATACCGCCGAGACGCTGGTCGGCCTCGGCGCCTCTTCGATCAGCCGCACGCCCTGGGGCTACGCCCAGAACGCCACCGACGCCGTCGACTGGCAGACCAGCATCGACGCCGGCCAGCTGCCCATCGTGCGCGGCCGGGCCTTTGCCGACGACGATCTCCTGCGCTCCGATGTCATCGAGCAGATCCTGTGCGTCTTCGGCGTCGATCTCGCCGCCACCGCCGCTCGCCACGGCGCGGCGGCCGGGCCGCTCGTCGCCGATCTCGACAAGCTGACACCGTTCATCGCCAAGGGCTGGGTGCGCCAGACGGGCGACCGCATCGACATCGTCGAACACCGCGTCGAACTGGCGCGCATCGTCGCCTCCGCCTTCGATCGCTATCTCGGCCAGGGTGGTCGCCACTCCATCGCCGTCTGAGGCCGGCGCCGACGCCACGCAAGTTTTAAGGCTCAATCGACCTCTCGTCGATCTGACGCTGGCCCCAGCGCCTTCCGACCTGACGGTTCAGCCAGGTCGACGAAAAGTTGTTCCAGAATCAAAGACTTGAGCTGCCGCTTATCGATCAGGTCGGTGCAACCTGACAGGCGGATGCTCTAGGGCTTGTGGGGATTCATTTCGAATTGATGACTGCAGCGGCGAGATAG
>CALMMQ010000126.1 GCA_937868725.1 uncultured Pleomorphomonas sp. | reverse complement strand
TACATGGCCAGCAGTGGGTGCCAATGGCGGATGCTGCCCAAGGACTTCCCGCCTGCCTCGACGGTCCAGCGCTATTTCTACGACGGACGCGACCGCGGGCTGATCGCGACGAAACGTTTCCACCTCGCCATGGCGGCACGAGAGCTGGAAGGGCGCGAGGCCAGCCCGACGGCTGGTGTCATCGATAGTCAGAGCGTCAAGACGGCGGAAAACGGCGGAGTTCGTGGCTATGACGCCGGCAAGAAGATCAAAGGACGCAAGCGGCACATCGTCGTCGATACCCTCGGCCTGATGTTCGGTCTCGTGGTGCACACCGCCGACATCCAGGACCGCGACGGGGCTCCCATCGCCCTGGCGTCGATCCGCGCTTTGTGTCCCTGGCTGCGCCACATTTTCGCCGACGGTGGCTACGCCGGCCCCAAGCTCAGGGGCGCCCTCGACCGCATCGGTGAATGGACCATCGAGATCGTCAAGCGCTCCGACGCCAACGGCGGCTTCAAGGTTCTGCCCGCGCTGGGTGGTCGAGCGGACCTGGGCCGCTGCCGCAGGCTGGCCAAGGATTGGGAGAAATCCATCGCCTCATCCGAGGCGTGGATCAATGTCGCCCACATCCGCCTCACGACGCGCCGCATCGCAAGGTATTGCGTCTATTGACTGAGTTTCGAGTCGGGTTCTAAGGTCGATAGCTTGACCAATTACGAGCGACCTGTGGCGCAGCAGCTATGTCGGTCATTTCTTGTTAGCATATGCCCCAATCACTACTTGTTTTGCTATTGCGGGCGCGTACTTTTTCGAACACGGTGCTGTCGGTATCTATGCTCGGCGGCGGCGGGCTGATCGATCGGCTGATGCCGGGGATGGGCGACGCGCTGCACGGTCTCGGCAACCGCGTGATCGCGGAAGCGGATGCGTCTGGCGTTATCAAGCGGGAGTACATCTGGCTCGGGGACCGTATCGTCGCCGCCATCGATGACGCCGACACGGCCAGCCCCAACCTCTATTATGTCGTCAACGACTACCTCGATCGACCGATCCGGATGCGCGACGCCAACCACGTCGACGTCTGGAAGCCAGCCTACCGCCCGTTCGGCGAGGCCGTCGTCACCGGCTCGGCCAGCCTCGACGCCGGCCTGCCGACCCGGCTGATGCCCGGCTTGCATCTGTTGAAACACATGGTGGGGCTCTCGGATGGTGAGGCGGGAAAGCTGATGATCCTGTGAATCATTCGCCCGCCGAACGTCTGTGCCTAGTGGGTGGAAAACCCCTACTTCCAAGCGTTCTGCGGCGAGGAGCACTTCCGTCACACCCTGCCGCTCGATCGCTCGTCGATGACCCGTTGGCGCAAGCGCATCGGCCCAGAAAAGCTGGAGACGCTGCTGGCGGAGATCCGCGCCGTGGCAGTGAAGACCAAGGCGGTGAGCGAGCGCGAGATCGAGCGTGTCACCGTCGACACCACGATGGCGACCAAGGCGGTCGCTCATCCCACCGACAGTCACCTCATGTTGCGCGCCATCGAGTGGCTGAACCGGGCCGCCGACAAGGTCGGAGTGAAGCTGCGCCAGTCCTATCTGCGGCTGGGCCGTCACGCCCGCCGCGAGGTCGCCCGTCTCCTCCACACCGGTGGCCACAGCCAAGCGATGCGGCACCTGCGCAAGATGCGGACCTGGGTCGGTTGTCTGCTGCGTGACCTCGAACGCAAGACCAAGGGCAAGCCAGCCGCCGAGCCCCCTCTTCCTCGTTATGGCGGTGGAGCGCGTCGGCCGGCTCCACCGCCAGAAACCCACCGACAAGCAGAAGCTCTACGCGCTTCATGCTCCCGAGGTGGAGTGCATCGGCAAAGGTAAGGCCCGGGTCAAGTACGAGTTCGGGGTGAAATGCACGATTGCCGTGACCAACGCGCGCCGCCGGCGGCCAGTTCGTGCTCGGGGCAAAGACGGTCCCCGGCACGCCGCGGGACGGCAGCACGCTGGCCATACAGATCGATCAGGTCGCGGCGCTCACCAGCCGCCGTGTCCGGCGCGCCTACGTCGACCGGGGTTACCGTGGCCACAAGGTCGTATCCATCCGGAACGGTACCGGTCACCGGGGCCCGGACCGGCGCGTGCCAGAATGAACCGCATGCCGCGAACATTGCATCGGGCGAACCGGACGCCGACGCGGCTGTCGCCCATATTTGCACGCCCATCCACCGACCTTATTCTCCTCTCCCCGCGACATGGGCGCAACGCTCGCCGCAAATCGCCGGGCTGGTACTCAACCTCACTTGAGCCGGCGCGGTGCTTGACCCATAGAATTTGCTCAATCAATTAAAATCGCCGGGAGCGAAACGAAAAATGTCTCAGGGCCGTGACGGTTTCACCAGCACGTTCGGAGCACTCATGGCCACGCTAGGTTCGGCCGTGGGGCTCGGCAACATCTGGAAATTTCCATCCTTGACCGGGTCGAATGGCGGCGCCGGCTTTCTTCTCGTCTATCTCGCCGCCACGCTGCTCGTCGGCCTGCCGGTGATGATTTCCGAGACCATGCTGGGCCGGTCGGCCCGGGCCAACGCCGTCACCAGCTTCGAGCGGCTGGCGCCAAAGAATCAGGGCGGCTGGAAGATCATCGGCTGGATGGGCTTTGCCGCCGCCTTCCTGATCATGGCCTTCTATTCCGAGGTGGCCGGCTGGGTTTACGCCTACATCTTCAAATCGCTCACCGGCGAGATCGCCACCACCGACCCGCAGGCCGCCGCGGTGGTGTTCGGCCAGCTCGTTTCGAGCCCCGTGCTGTCGCTGTTCTGGCAGTGGGTGGTGCTGGCGCTCACCGGCTTCATCATCGCCTTCGGCGTCTCCAAGGGCATCGAGGCGGTGACGCGTCGGCTGATGCCACTGCTGTTCGTGCTGCTGCTCATCCTCTGCGTCCGCAGCCTGACGCTCAGCGGCGCCGAACAGGGCCTCGACTTCCTCTTCCACCCCGATTTCGCCAAGGTGACGCCAGCGGTGATGCTGACCGCCCTCGGGCTCGCCTTCTTCAAGCTGTCGCTCGGCATGGGCACGATGCTGACCTACGGCAGCTATTTCCGCGAAGACCAGAACATCGCCGCCACGGCGACGCGGGTGATGTTCGCCGACCTGTCGGTGTCGCTGCTGGCCGGCATCGCCATCTTCCCGGCGGTGTTCGCCTTCGGCTTCCAGCCGGCCGCCGGTCCGTCGCTGGTGTTCATGACCATTCCGGCCGTGTTCACCTCGATGCCGGGCGGCATCGTGTTCATGACGCTGTTCTTCATCCTGACGGCCATCGCCAGCGTCGGCGCCATCCTGTCGCTGCTGGAGGTGCCGGTGGCCGTGCTGTCCGAGCGCTTCCACATGACGCGCAAGGCCGCTGCCATCACCACCATCGCCATCACCGCCGTGCTCGGCCTGCCAGCGGCGCTGTCGCAGGGGGTTACGGCCGACCTCAAGATCTTCGGGCTCAACCCGTTCGACCTGTTCGACTTCCTGAGCTCGAACATCCTGCTGCCGCTCGGCGGCATCCTGATCTGCATCTTCGTCGGCTGGGTCTACGGCCTCGCCGCCCCGGAGAAGCGTCTCGCCACCGAGGGCACGCCGACGCAGCGCCTGGCGATTCGCGGCGTGTTCTTCATGGTGCGCTACGTGGCGCCGATCGCCATCGCCATCGTGCTGCTGAACGGCCTCAAGCTGTTCTGACGGCACGCGTTGACACCTCAGTCGGGGCGGAGGCTTCTCCGCCCCGTTTTCTTTGCGCCGGTGCTGAACATTTGCTGGCCCAACCAGACGATCGCCTGGCAAATCCGCTTGCCGCTCCGCCTTCCCCAGCGTAGTGAAAGCGCCAACGCCTGACGGGCGGCGTTGATTGCCGCCGGCCCGCCGGGGCCGCAGATCCCGCTGTCCACTCAAAGAGATAATCATGCACAGAAACAAACTGGTCGTCGTCGGCGTCGGACACGTCGGCTCTTATGTGCTGGCCGACGCCATGAAGATCGGGCTGCTCGCCGAAATCGGCGTCATCGACATCCTGAAGAACGTCGCCTATGGCGAGGCCCTCGACCAGGCGCAGGCGACCGCCCTCACCTACATGAACAACATCACGGTGACCGACGGCGGTTACGAGCAGTGCGCCGACGCCGACGTGATCATCGTCGCCGCCGGCTCCAGCGTCATCCCCGACCCGGCCAACCCCAAGGCCGAGCCCGACCGCGCCCAGCTGACCAAGGCCAATTGCGGCGTCATCCGCGAGGTCATGGCCGGCATCACCCGCCACACGCGCGAGGCCATCGTCATCCTGATCACCAACCCGCTCGATACCATGGTGTATATCGCCGAGAACGAGTTCGGCTATCCGCGCGGCCGCGTGTTCGGCACCGGCACCATGCTCGACTCGGCGCGCCTGCGCAAACTCATCGCCGACACCTACGCCATCGATCCCAAGTCGGTCACCGGCTACATGATGGGCGAGCACGGCCGCACCGCCTTCCCGGTGCTGAGCCACGTCAACGTCGGCGGCATCCCGTTCGCCGAGCTCGGTCAGTATTTCACTGCCAAGCAGGACATCAACGATCCCGAGGTGGTCAAGGCCAAGATCGTCAGCGCCGCCTACGAGGTGCTGAACGGCAAGGGCTGGACCAACGCCGGCGTCGCCCAAGCGGCCATCACCATGGCGCGGGCGGTGCTGCTCGACGAGCGCAGCGTCTATCCGGCCTGCACGACGCTGCGTGGCCAGTACGGCCATGACGGCGACGTGGCGCTGAGCATGCCGTGCATCATCGGCCGCGAAGGCATCGTCAAGCAGTTGCCGGTGACGCTCAACGCCTGGGAATCGGCCAGGCTGGCGGAATCGGCCGCCTACATCCAGGCCACCATGAAGGACGCCAACACCGGACCGCAGGCCTGAGCCTGCTCGCTGCCGCCCGCCGGATCGGGCACTCCGGCCGGCGGCGCCGATACGGTGGCCGACAAAACGCCACCACCGCGCGCAAAGTGCTGATCCTGCCATAAAAAACACGTCATGCGCGCCGCAGTCTGCCTCAGGGAAAGCGCCGATCCGCTCCGGCGGAGACGGCCGTGACCGCCGGCCGGCATGCGGTCGGCGTGCTTGCCGGGAAGGATGGAACTCGTGACGGCGGAACAGAACCGTGAAACGCGGATCCAGGCCATCAGGCCATTGCTGACCGCGGTGCTTGAGGCTTTTGGCCTCGATGTCGGCTTCGAGCTCTGGGACGGCAGCACCGTCCCGGCCGACTACCCGCCGGACGGCCTGCGTCTCGTCATCCGCCAGGAAGGCGCCATCACGCGTCTGCTGCGCCGCCCCGGCGCGTCGACGCTGATCGATCTCCACGCCGCCGGATTCATCGATATCGCCGGCGGCACGCTGTTCGATCTCGCCGCACGACGGCCGAAGGTGCGCAGCCGCGAGGCCCGCCGCCGCCTCGACAAGGGACTGATCGTCCGGACGGCGCTGCGTTTCCTGTTCGGCACGGCGCCGCTGCCGCCTTATCCCTCATTCACCGGCGCCGGCAGCCGCAGCGGCAGCCGGCAGACCGACATTGCCTTTCACTACGACGTATCCAACGATTTCTATCGCCTCTTCCTCGACCCGGAGATGGTCTATACCTGCGCCTACTTTCGCGACTGGTCCAACGACCTGGCGACGGCGCAGCACGACAAGCTCGACATGATCTGCCGCAAATTGCGGCTCAAGCCGGGCGACCGCCTGCTCGACATCGGCTCTGGCTGGGGCGCGCTGATCTGCCACGCCGCCGAGCACTACGGCGTCACCGCCCTCGGCGTGACGCTGTCGAACGAACAGCTGGAGTTGACGCGCCGCCGCATTGCCGAGCGCGGCCTTGGCGATCGCGTGCGCGTCGAACTGCAAGACTACCGGACGCTGGACGGTCAGTTCGACAAGATCTCGTCGATCGGCATGTTCGAACACGTCGGCTTCGACCACCACGACGACTATTTCGCCACCATCCGCCGCCTGCTGGTCGATCGCGGCCTCTACCTGCACCACGCCATCACCCGGCCCGGCAAGAGCGACGTCAAGACTTTCCGCCGCAAGCGCACGGAATATCAGGCCATCATCCGCTACATCTTCCCCGGTGCCGAACTCGATCACATCGGCTGGACGGCCACCAAGCTCGAAGCGAACGGCTTCGAGGTCCACGACGTCGAGGGCTGGCGCGAGCACTACGCCCGCACCACCGAGCTCTGGGCCCGCAATCTGATCACCCGGCGGGCGGAAGCGGAAGCGCTGGTCGGGCCGGAAAAGACGCGCTTGTGGATCCTCTATCTGGCCGGCGTATCGCTGGGGTTCGCCAGCGGCTCGATCAACATTTTCCAGACTTTGGCGTCCAAGCGTCGGCGTGGTCCCTCCGGCCTGCCGCCGACCCGCGAGCACCTTTACGCCTGACTTTCGCAGGCGATCGCGGTCGATGGGTTGTGCAGAACTTTTCAAATTCCGCCGTCCAGATGAGTACGATTGCGATGTTTTGATAACTTTTGAGAATCGGCATTGACGGTGATCAGGGCTGTTCCTATGATCCGGCCATGCTCAAGGAAGAACGCCACACCCTGATCCTCAAGATGGTCGAAGGCCGCGACGCGGTCTCCTACGACGATCTCGTCGCTGTGGTCGACGCGTCCGGCGCCACCATCCGGCGCGATGTCGACCAGCTCTGCGAAGCCGGTCGCATCCGCAAGGTGCGCGGCGGCATCGCTCCGGTGCTGTCGGCCAACATCCGGCCGCTGCAGTCCTACTTCTTCGGCGAACAGCGTCAGATCAACGGCCCGGCCAAGGATGCCATCGCCCGGGCGGCGCTGACGCTGGTGGCGCCGCAGGACACGCTCATTCTCTACGGCGGCACCACGGTGGCGCGGCTGGCCGAGCACCTTCCCGCTTCCGGCATGACGGTGCTGACCGACTCGCTGCCGGTTGCCAACCACATGATGCTCAACACCGCCAACCGCGTGTTCATGACCGGCGGCGAAGTGCTGGCCCAGCAGGGCATCGTGCTGAGCCCGTTCGACGACGGCCCGATCTTCAACATTGCCGCCAGCACCTTCTTCATCGGCTGCCACGCCGTGACACGGGCCGGCATCATGGAAGACGATCCGCTGCCGCTCAGGGCGGCGCGGACGCTACGCAAGCAGGCCCAGCGCCTGGTGGTGCTGGCCGATCATTCCAAGTTTCTCGAGAGCCGTAGCCTGGTGGTGTTCCCACTCTCGGAGATCGACATCTTCGTCACCGACGACGGTCTTTCCGACAACGCCCACAAGATGCTCGTGGATGCCGGTGTCGAGGTGATCATCGCCGAGACGACCGCCGACAAGACAGTGACGGACGACGGGCGGGAGGACGTGACCGCCGGCCGCATGGAGACGCAAGCCGTGCTTCAAACGGCAGACGGCCGCCAGGATCGGCCCGGAGGCTGAGGAAACAAGCCGGGGCCATCGCGGCCGACCGGCGGACAAGACATCGCCGCGGACGACATCATCAACGTGCCCAAGGGCGCGAAGGCTGAGGCTCGCCCTGCGAACAGGAAACGGGAGGACCCAACAGCATGCAGAACACCTCGTCGATACGGCAGCAGATCATCGATACCTGCCGCAACATGAATGCCGCCGGCCTCAACGTCGGCTCGGCGGGCAATCTGTCGGTGCGCATCGACGGCGGCCTGCTGATCACGCCGTCGGGCATCGCCTACGACGCCATGACCGTCGACCAGATCGTCGAGATGGACATGGACGGCCGCTATTACGGCGACTTCGTGCCCTCGTCGGAATGGCGCTTCCACTATGACATCCTCAAAGCCCGGCCGGACGTCGACGTGGTGCTGCATTCGCACGCCGTCAATTGCGCCATTCTGGCCTGCTGCCGCCTCGACATTCCGCCGATCCACTACATGATCGGCGTTGCCGGCGGCAAGATCGTCAAGTGCTCGGGCTATGCCCCGTTCGGCACGCAGAAGCTGTCGGAACTGGCGCTGGAAGCGCTGGGACCGCGCATGGCCTGCCTGCTCGGCAATCATGGCGTCATCGCCCTCGGCAAGACGCCGGCCGGCGCCTTCCACGTGCTCGAAGAGATCGAGAACCTTGCCCGCATCTACATCGGCACGCGCGCCCTCGGCGGCGGCACCATGCTGAGCGACAAGGAAATGGACGTCGTGCTCGAGCGCTTCAAGACCTATGGCAAGCAGGCCAAGGACATGGATCCGAGCATCACCGAGCGGGTGGAGCCGCCGGTGTTCGGTGGTGCCAAGCGTCGCTGAGACCGGCGACGACACGAATTCCTCGGGAGGAAGTCATGAACAGTGTGTTCCAGAACATGCCCAAGGTGGGCATTCGTCCGACCATCGACGGGCGGCGCAACGGGGTGCGTGAAAGCCTCGAAGACCAGACCATGGGCATGGCCAAGGCGGTTGCCGAACTGATCGCCGCCACGCTGCGCTATCCGGACGGCCGTCCGGTCGAATGCGTCATCGCCGACACCACCATCGGCGGCGTTTCGGAAGCGGCAGCCTGCGCCGAGAAGTTCCAGCGCGAAAACGTCGGCCTGTCGATCACCGTCACGCCGTGCTGGTGCTACGGCTCGGAAACCATGGACATGGACCCGCTGATCCCCAAGGCCATCTGGGGGTTCAACGGCACCGAACGGCCGGGCGCGGTCTATCTCGCCGCCGTGCTGGCCGCCCACACCCAGAAGGGCCTGCCCGCCTTCGGCATCTACGGCTCGGAAGTCAAGGACGCCTCCGATCGCGCCATCCCCGATGACGTCAAGGACAAGATCCTGCGCTTTGCCCGCGCCGGTCTCGCCGTCGCCATCATGCGTGGCCGCGCCTATCTGTCGATGGGCTCGGTGTCCATGGGCATCGCCGGCTCGATCGTCAACCCGGACTTCTTCGAGAAATACCTCGGCATGCGCTGCGAGAGCGTCGACATGAGCGAGTTCCAGCGCCGTCTGACGCTGTCGATCTACGATCCGGTCGAATACGAGAAGGCGCTCGCCTGGGTGAAGGCCAACTGCCAGGAAGGGCTCGATCCCAACGCCCCGGACAAGCGCTCCAGCACCGCCCGCAAGGCGGCGGAGTGGGAGACGGTGGTCAAGATGTGCCTGATCGGCCGCGACCTGATGGTCGGCAATCCGCGTCTGGCCGCGCTCGGCTACGTCGAGGAGGCCTGCGGGCATCACGCCATCGCCGCCGGTTTCCAGGGCCAGCGGCAGTGGACCGACTTCATGCCCAACGGCGACTTCATGGAGACCATGCTCAACACCTCGTTCGACTGGAACGGGGCGCGGCAGCCGCTGGTGCTCGCCACCGAAAACGATTGCCTCAACGGCGTCGGCATGCTGTTCGGCTACCTGCTGACGGCGCGGTCGCAGATCTTCTCCGACGTGCGCAGCTACTGGAGCGCCTCGGCCATCGAGCGCGTCGGCGGCTGGAAGCCGGAAGGCGCGGCGGCCGGCGGCCTCATCCACCTCATCAACTCCGGCGCCACCTGCCTTGACGGGTCCGGCGAGATGGTCGTCGACAACAAGCCCGGCATCAAGCCGTTCTGGGAAGTCAGCGATGAAGACCAGAAGCGCTGCCTCGAAGCGACGCGCTTCTGCCAGGCCGACCTCGGCTACTTCCGTGGCGGCGGCTATTCCACCGACTTCACCACGCGCGGCGGCATGCCGGTCACCATGACGCGCCTCAATCTCGTCGCCGGCCTCGGCCCGGTGCTGCAGATCGCCGAAGGCGAGACGGTGACGCTGCCCGAGAAGGTGCACGACACGCTCGACCAGCGCACCAACCCGACCTGGCCGACGACCTGGTTCGCGCCCCGTCTCACCGGCAAGGGAGCTTTCACCTCGGTCTACGACGTCATGGCCGCCTGGGGCGCCAACCACGGTGCCATCTCGTTCGGCCACATCGGCGCCGACCTGATCACCCTGGCGTCGATGCTGCGGATTCCCGTGGCCATGCACAACGTCGGCAGCGACGCGGTTTTCCGGCCGTCGAGCTGGTCGATGTTCGGCATGGAGCAGGAAGGCGCCGACTACCGCGCCTGCGGCAACTTCGGCCCCATCTACCGCTGAGGCCTTCCATAACGATGCGGTCGCCCGCCACCGTGGCGGGCGGCCCGTCGGCCGGCTCAGGCTCCAATCGGTCGTCGAGCCGGTGCGACGGTGAACGCGACAAGGAAGCGGCGCGTCTTGGTTCGTATAATATGTTTTTAAAACCACATACCGTACGGACCAACCGGATGTCAGACCGATGGCTTAGGCCGAAACACGACCATCATCGACGATGACTTTCCGGGGCGCCTCATCCGCCACAAGGTCAAACCCGCCAACAGTGCACGTCGTTCCGCTCGGTACTGCGGCACAAATGGCGGATTTATCCGACAATACAGCGTGTCTTTTCCAGCTCATTGAGTACGGAAACAAAACTCCGCGAACAATACGGATTTCATCAGGTCGGGATCCGTGCCTGTACCACTGGATAACATTGGCAGAGCGAGCACTTGCGCCTGGACAAAACGACCGGCCCAAAATCGTTCCATCTGCAAAACAGCCTAATTTACAAATCTATAAAAAACCATATTATGCGTGCGGGATGAGTGGGAAGAGCACGTGCCGATCACCCGGCCGAGGGACAGCGTCAGGCTGACCCGGCGGCCGACCGGACACCAGAGGACGGGTGTCGGGTGGGGCCTGGATGGATCGGCAGCGTCGTTGCGAGGGGAAGCCGCGCCACGGGATGCGGCCGAGCCCGAAACGATATGTGTAAATCCGGCGCCGTGTCCGGGCGATACGGCGCAGCAGGGAGGAATGACGGTGACTTCGCAATCGAATACACGGCCGACGGCCGCTCTCGATGGACGAGAGTCGATTCTCAGTGCCAAGGGGGTCGTCAAGCGCTTCCCCGGCGTGCTGGCGCTCGACAATGTCCATCTCGATCTGTACCGCGGCGAGGTGCATGCGCTTTGCGGTGAGAACGGCGCCGGCAAGTCGACGCTGATGAAGGTGATCACGGGTCTCTACCAGCCGGACGAAGGCCAGGTGGTCTACAAGGGCGAGCAGCGCCACTTCTCGACCATCCAGGACGCCCAGGACGTCGGCATCACCATCATCCATCAGGAACTCAACCTCGTTCCGCATCTGACGGTGGCCGAAAACATCTATCTTGGCCGCGAGCCCAAGAAGGGCTGGTTCGTCGATAAGAAGAAGATGGAAGCCGACGCCCAGGTCTACCTCGACCGGCTCAAGGTGAACATCAAGGCGTCCGATCTGGTGCTGTCGCTGACGGTGGCCCGCCAGCAGATGGTGGAGATCGCCAAGGCGCTGTCACTCAACGCCGAAGTGCTGATCATGGACGAGCCGACCTCTTCGCTCACCGAGAGCGAGATCGACCGGCTGTTCGAGATCATCCACGAGCTCAAGAGCCAGGGCGTCGGCATCATCTACATCTCGCACCGCCTCGATGAGCTGAAGCGCATCGTCGACCGCGTGACGATCATGCGCGATGGCGGCTACGTCTGGACCAAGGACTTCGGCGACGTCACCGTCGACGACATCGTGGCGGCCATGGTCGGCCGGTCGCTGGAGGAGAAGTTCCCCGAGCGCCAGTCCTCGCCAAGCGAAGACGTCATCTTCGAGGTCAAGGGCCTTTGCCGGGAGAAGCTGTGCAGCAACGTCAGCTTCACCCTCAGGCGCGGCGAGATTCTCGGCTTTGCCGGCCTGATGGGCGCCGGCCGCACCGAAGCGGCGCGGGCGATCTTCGGCGCCGACCCCAAGACGGCCGGCGAGGTCATCCTCGGCGGCAAGACGCTGTCGATCGCCGCGCCTGTCGACGCCATCGAGCAGGGCATCGCCTACCTGTCGGAGGACCGCAAGCTCAACGGCCTCGCCGTCAAGATGACGATCAAGGAAAACGTCACGATGGCCAACCTGGCCGCCGTCTCGAGCCACGGTTTCATCGACGACGCCCGCGAGGCGCGCGCCGCCCGAGAGATGGTCGCCAAGCTGTCGGTCAAGACGCCGTCGATCAATCAGGTGGCCAAGAACCTGTCGGGTGGCAATCAGCAGAAGGTCGTCATCGGCAAGTGGCTGTTCCGCGACTCCAAGGTGCTGTTCTTCGACGAACCGACGCGCGGCATCGACGTTGGCGCCAAGTTCGCCATCTATCAACTGCTCGACAAGCTGGCGAGCGAGGGCATCGGCGTCGTGCTGATCACCTCGGAACTGCCGGAAATCCTCGGAATGACCGACCGCGTCGTGGTTTTCCACGAAGGTGAAGTGATGGGCATTCTGGAAACCGCCAAGACCAATCAGGAAGAGATCATGCAGTACGCCTCCGGCGTCAAGCGCATGGCCCTGTGAAGAAAAACCGCTGGAGGAGAATTACCATGGCTACTCTCGAACAGTCGCCCGGGGAGGCCAAGCTTCCCATCGACCGCAAGGACCTCATTCAGAAATTCGCCGCGCTGGCCGGCCTGGTGCTGCTGATCGTCGCCTTCTCGCTGACGAGCTCCGCCTTTCTGACCATGAGCAACGGCGTGACGATCGCGCTGCAGACCTCGACCATCGCCTACATCGGTCTCGGCGCCACCTGCGTCATCATCACCTCGGGCATCGACCTGTCGGTCGGCTCGGTGCTGGCCCTGGCCGGCGTGGTGGCGGCGCTGGCGGTACAGGTCGGCGTGCCCGTGCCGTTCGCCATGCTGATCGGCATTCTGGCCGGCGGCGCCTGCGGCGCCGTCAACGGACTGATCATCACCCGCATGAAGCTGCCGCCGTTCATCGCCACGCTCGGCATGATGATGGTGGCCCGCGGTCTGGCGCTGCAGATCACCGGTGCCCGGCCGGTGTCCGGCCTTGGCGAAAGCTTCGGCGCGCTCGGCAACGGCTCGCTGTGGCGCGTCATCACCGAGGGCGACAACGGCTTCCCCAAGGTGATCTTCCCCGGCATCCCCTACCCGGTCATCCTGATGATCGTGCTGGCCGTCATCGTCGCCGTGGTGCTGCGCAAGACCACCTTCGGCCGCCATCTCTACGCCATCGGTTCCAATGAGGAAGCGGCGCGGCTGTCGGGCGTCAAGGTCAACAAGGTCAAGATCGGCGCCTACGTGCTGTCGGGCCTGCTCGCCGGCCTCTGCGGCTGCGTGCTGATGAGCCGCCTGGTCACCGGCCAGCCCAACGAAGGCATCGCCTACGAACTCGACGCCATCGCGGCGGCCGTCATCGGCGGCACGTCGCTGGCCGGCGGCGTCGGCTCGATCTCGGGCACCATCATCGGCGCCTTCATCATCGGCATCCTGCGCAACGGCCTCAACATGAACGGCGTGTCGAGCTTCATCCAGATGATCATCATCGGTCTGGTGATCATCAGCACGGTGTGGATCGACCAGCTGCGCAATCGCAAGTGAAACGACGGGCGGCGGATCGCCTCTGGCACCGCCGCCTGCCCTGCCCGCCCGGCTCTGGTGCCTCAGCGTCGGACAGGCAACCCCAGGAGATCTGGAGCTCCCGTCAACAAGCCACGGGGAACTCCGGCCAGCGGTCCCGGCTGGAGGAAGTGCGCGGACCGCGCTGAAGACAGGAAACCATAGGAGAGGAGCAAGTCATGAATAAGATCGTTTGCGGTGCCATCGCTGCCGCCCTGATGGCCTTCACCGCCCCGGCCTTCGCCGGCAGCAATGAAATCGCCGTCATCGTCAAGTCGTCGGCTTCCAACTTCTGGCAGAACGTCAACAAGGGCGCCACCGCGGCCATCGCCAAGCACCCCGAGTTCACCATGACTTTCCAGGGCCCGGCGGCGGAAGCCAACGTGGCCGACGAAGTGAACATGGTCGAGAACGCCATCAACCGTAAGGTGGCCGGCATCGTGCTGGCGGCTTCCGACCCGGATGCCCTGACGCCGTCGCTGAAGAAGGCCTGGGAGAATGCCATCCCCGTCGTGCTGATCGACAGCGCCGTTTCCAAGGACGCCGACAAGTACTACCAGGCGTTCCTCAGCACCGACAACAAGAAGGCCGGTGAGCTCTGCGCCGAAGCGATGATCAAGGCCGCCGGCACCGAAGGCAAGATCGCCATCATGTCGTACGTCGCTGGCGTCGGCTCGGAAATCGGTCGCGTCGGTGGCTTCACCGACTACATCAAGGCTCATTCCAAGCTGCAGATCGTCGGTCCGTTCTACTCGCAGTCCCAGATGGCCACGGCCCTCAACCAGACCATCGACACGCTGGCCGCCAACCCCGACCTGAAGGGCATCTTCGGCGCCAATGAGCCGACGGCCAACGGCATGGGCCGCGCCCTCGCCCAGACCGGCAAGGCCGGCCAGCTGGCCGCCATCGGCTTCGACGGCAACCAGGACCTGCAGGACTTCGTCCGCAATGGCACGCTGCAGGGCATCGCCGTGCAGGGCTCGTTCCAGATGGGCGAGAAGGGCATCGAGACGATCGCCAAGATCGTCAAGGGCGAGAAGGTCGAGAAGAGCATCGACACCGGTGTCGTGTTCGTCACCAAGGACAACCTCGACAAGCCCGAAGCCAAGAACGTTCTGTACTGATCGTTCCGCTGCCACCTCGGAGCGTCGCCACCGGCGGCGCTCCACCTTCCCTTCCGCCCCTCGGGGCGCCTTACCTGCAAGGACAGGGCTGCCATGCTGCGCGGCATTTCCCCCCTCGTTTCTCCCGAACTGCTGGCCATCCTGAGCCGGATGGGCCACGGCGACGAACTGGTACTCTCCGACGCCCACTTTCCGGCCGAGAGCTTCAACAGCCGCGTGCTGCGGGCCGACGGCCTCAGAATCGCACCGCTGCTCGACGCTATCCTGCCGCTGTGGCTGCTCGACCCGTACGTGCCGACGCCGGTGTTCATGATGGCGCCGGTCAGCGGTGACAGCCTCGACGCCGACCTCGTCGCCAGCTATCGCGCCGCCATCGAGCGCCACCATCCCGGTACGCCGGCCACCGAGTACATTCCGCGCTTCGACTTCTACGATCGCACGCGCAGCGCCTTTGCCGTGCTGGTGACGGGTGAAACCGCCAAGTACGGCAACATCATCCTCAAGAAGGGCGTGATCACCGCCTGAAACGCCGGCACCAGCGAACGGGAACCGTCATGCCTGCGAACTCCGTCAACGTCACTGCCCGCTGCGCCGCCGTCGACATGGGCGCCAGCAGCGGCCGCGTCATGGTCGCCGCGCTTTGCGATGGCCACATCAGCCTCACCGAAGCCCACCGCTTCGAGACGCCACTCATCGTCGATCCCGTCACCGGCTATGACTGCTGGGACAGCGCCAAGATCGTCGCCAACATCCGCGAAGGGCTGGAGAAGGCCGAGGCCTTGGCCCCGCTCGACAGCGTCGGCTGCGACACCTGGGGCGTCGACTACGTGCTGCTCGACAAGGCGCTACGGCAGGTGGGCGTGTCGGTGGCCTATCGCGACAACCGCACCGAAGGCATGATGGAAGCGGTGTTCGCCGCCATGCCGCGCGAGGAGATCTATCGCCGTACCGGCCTGCACTTCCAGTCCTACAACACGCTTTATCAGTTGGCGGCGACGGCCAAGGAGCACCCCGAGTGGCTGGCTGAGGCGCACCACCTGCTGTTCACGCCCGACTACCTGCACTTTGCCCTGTCGGGTGTGATCAGCAACGAGTACACCATCTCGACCACCTCGCAGATGCTCGACCTCGTGACGCGTGACTGGGACGCCGACCTCTTGGCGGCGGCCGGTCTTGTCCGGCCGCTGATGCGGAAACCGGTGCCGCCGGGGACGATCATCGGCGACATGCAGCTCGCCACATCCGGTCGCCGCATCAAGGTGGTAGCCCCCGGCGGTCACGATACCGCCTCGGCGGTGGCCGCCGCGCCGCTCGCCGGGCCCAACGAGGCGTTCCTCAGCTCCGGCACCTGGTCGCTGGTCGGCATCGAGAGCGCGACGCCCTACGTCGGCGATCGCGCCGAGCACTACAACTTCGGCAACGAGGGTGGCGTCTGCGGCCGCTATCGCGTGCTGAAAAACATCATGGGCCTGTGGCTCATCCAGCGGCTGCGCAAGGAAATGGGGTCGCCGGGCTTTTCCGATCTGGTGGCGGCAGCGGCCGCCGCTCCGGCCTGGCACAGCCTGATCAACCCCGACGATCCGCGCTTCCTCAATCCGGAATCGATGGTCGCCACCATCCAGGCGCTGGCCGCCGAAGCCGGCGAACCGGTACCCGACGGGCTCGGCCCGCTGGCCCGCTGCGTCTTCGACAGCCTCGCCCTCGACTACGCCCGCGTCAAGGACGAGCTCGGCGAACTGACGGGACGACCGATCGAGCGCATCCGCATCATCGGTGGCGGCTGCCAGAACGCCCTGCTCAACCAGTTGACGGCCGACGCCGCCGCCATTCCGGTGAGTGCCGGGCCGGTCGAGACGTCGGCGCTTGGCAACGCTTGCCTGCAGATGATGGCGCTCGGGGCCATCGGCTCGCTCGAAGAAGCCCGGGCCATCGTCGCCCATTCCTTCGGCGTCACCGACATCAAGCCGGCGGCCAAGGTGCCGCAGGCGGTGTACGACCGCTTCCGCCGGATATCCGGGAGCGACTGATACCTGCCTGCGACCAAACGGAGGCCACGACAGACGAGGGGCGGAACCGGCATACGGTCCCGCCCCTTGTCTTTTCCGTCGAGCCGCCCCGGTGAGGGGCGGCGGCTTCGGCCGGTCAGAACTCGATCAGCACCTTCAGCGTCTCGGCGCGATGGCCGGCCCAATAAGGCAGTGCCTGGTCGGCTTCGGCGAAGGGAAACACCTTGGAAATCAGGTCGTCGGGGGCGTGGTCGAGGTGTTCGAGGTAGGAGATCACGGCCTCGAAGTCGCCGGCGGTGGCATTGCGCGACCCCATGATGTCCAGTTCCTTCATGTTGAAGAACTTGGTCTCGTAGGTCACCGGCGCCTTGGAATAGCCGATGTAGACAACCCGGCCGGCAAAGCAGGCGAGATCGATGGCCTGGGTGAAGGTGGCTGGCAGACCGACCGCCTCGATCACCACGTCGGCGCCGTCGCCACCGGTGATGGCGTTGACGCGGGCGACGACGTCATCCTTTGCGGCGTCGATGGCGTGTCTGGCGCCGTATTTCACGGCCATGGCCGTCTTGTCACCGATATCGACGGCGATCACCTCGGCGCCACGGGCCACGGCGCCGGCCACGGCGCCCATGCCGATCATGCCGCAGCCGATCACCACCACCCGGTCACCGGCGGCGACGCGGCCACGTTCGACGGCGTGGAAGCCGACCGACAGCGGCTCGACCAGCGCCAGATGGCGCGGCGGCAGGCTGTCGTTGAGAATGAGCTTGCCGTGGGGAAGGACGATGCGGTCGGCGATGCCGCCGTCCTGCTGCACGCCCAGCGTCTTGTTGTAGCGGCAGGCGTTGACGCGGCCCTTGCGGCACGACGAACAGGTACCGCAGGCGGTGTATGGCACGACGATCACCCGCTTGCCGGGGGCGTAGGCCGCTGGCACGCCCTCGCCGACACAGACGATCTCGGCACCGATCTCGTGGCCGGGAATGCGCGGCAGGCTGACCAGCGGGTTGAGGCCGGCGTAGGTGTTGAGATCGCTGCCGCACAGGCCGACGTGCTTGACCGCCACCTGCACTTCGCCGCTCCCCGGCAGGCGTTCCGCAACCTCGTGAATGGAGCTCCGCTCCGCTCCCTCGATCATCAACGCACGCATGGATTTGTCCTCTCGGGTAATGGGTGCGACCGGCGACGCGCGCCGCCCGGCCATAAATCAGCTGTGGCGGTTCAGGTGGTCGGCGTCGGCGCTTCGGCGGCGAGCAGCCCCTTGTCCTTGAGACGGGTCCACAGTTCGGCCGGGATCGGCGCCCGGTACCAGTCCATGTTCTGCTGCACCGCCTTGAGCTTGCTCATGCCGACGACGACCGCCTGCACGGCCGGATGGCCGAAGGGGAACTGCACGGCGGCGGCCGGCATTTCGACGCCGAACTCCGCGCATACCGCCTTGATGGCGCGGGCGCGCTCGATGATGGCCGGCGGCGCGACGCCGTAGTCGTAGTTGCCACCGGCTTCCGGCGGCTTGACCAGAATGCCCGAGTTGAACACGCCGACGTCGACGACGCCGACACCGCGCTGTTCGGCCAGCGGCAGGAAGTCGGTCAGCGCCGGCTGCTCCAGCAGCGTGTAGCGGCCGGCCAGCATGACGAGATCGAGATCGACGGCGCGCACCAGATCGGCGGCGACGTCGGCCTCGTTGACACCGGCGCCGATGGCCTTGACGATGCCGGCCCGGCGCAGTTCGTCGAGGGCGCGATAGCCGCTGTCGACGGCGGTGCGGTAGTGGCGGTCGAAGTCGGCGCCGAGGTTGCGGCGATCGAGATCGTGGATGTAGACGATGTCGATGGCGGCGACGCCGAGGCGATTGTACGACTGCTCCAGCGAGCGCATGACGCCGTCATAGCTATAGTCGAGCACCGGTTTCAACGGCTGCGGCCGCACCCAGCCGCCGCGGTCGAGCGCTTCGCCCGGCTTGGGCGGCACGAAGTAGCGGCCGATCTTGGTCGACAGCAGATAGTCCTCGCGCGGCACGTCGCGCAGGAAGCGGCCGAGCCGCAACTCGCTCAGGCCAAAGCCGTAGAGCGGCGAGGTGTCGAAGTAGCGGAAGCCGGCCGTCCAAGCCGTCTCGAGGATCGACTGGGCGACGTCGTCGGGGATATCCCAGGTCAGCGTCCCGAGGCCGCTGGCCCCGAAGCCGAAACGTTCGGTCAACGGCTTGACGCCGGGGCGGGTCGCAGGGCTCATCATCATTCTCCTTGGCATTCCAGACGGTAGACATCGGCGGCCGAGCCGGCGAACACGCGGGCGCGATCGGCGGCCGGCAGCGTTGCGAGACATTGATCGAGGCCGGCGAACATGCGGGCATAGCCGCCGGCGACGCGGCAGACCGGCCAGTCGGAACCGAACAGGCAGCGATCGGCCCCGAAGATCGTCAGCACCGCGTCGACGTAGGGCTGCAGGTCGGCGGCGGTCCAGTTGGCCCAGTCGGCCTCGGTCACCATGCCCGACAGCTTGCACCAGACGTGCCGGCGCTCGGCGGCAAACGGCCGCAGGCGCTCGGCCCAGGCGGCAAAACCGTGCTGGCGGATATCGGGCTTGGCAATGTGATCGATGACCAGGCGCAGACCGGGAAACGCGGCGGCGGTCGCCAGCGCGGCCGGCAGCTCGCGCGGCCGGACCAGCAGGTCGTAGGCGAGATCGGCCGCTTCGACGGCGGCCAGACCACGGCGGACGTCGGCGCGCCCCAGCCAGTTTTCATCCGCTTCGTCGTGCACCTGATGGCGGATGCCCTTGAGATAGCGTCCCCCCGGGCCGGCGCGCAGCGCGGCGAGGCGCTCGGCAACATCGGCGGCCGTCAGATCGACCCAGCCGACGACGCCGGCGATGAAATCGGTTTGCTCGGCGAGCGCCAGGAAGCGGCGCGTTTCCTCCTCGCTGCCCCAAGTCTGAACCAGAACGGTGGCCGAAACGCCGGCCGCCTGGAGCTCGGGACGCAGGTCGTCGGGCGTGAAGACGCGGCGGATCGGCTGGAATGGTCCGCTGACCCAGGCATAATCACCATCGTCGGGGTCCCAGAAATGCTGGTGGGCATCGATGATCCGCATGGGCTCTCCTCCCCGAGGCCCGCCGACAGCCCGTCTCGCTGACGGCTGCCGGACGCCGTTGGCATCCTTGTTTGTGCTTTATATGTTTTATAGACCAATCCGCGTGAATGGCAAATAGTAAGGATGCGGAGGGGAAGTCCCTCGGGAGCGAACTGATGGCGGCTGGGGCCGGCCTCTGCTAGCGTCAGGCGGACGGCGACATCGCCGCAGACTCGATATAGGTCTTTCAAGCCAGCTGGTTAGTCTATTCCGCTCACATTGGAAAAGACCATCGCAGGCAGGGACGAAAGCCCGGAGAAAATAGGGAGTAGCGCGGACGCGTCAAAGAGCCAATGGCGGCCCCACCGGCATCCTACCTATGGTTCTTTATATATTTGATCCTGAGCGCAACAAACAGTCCGGCTGCCACTCTGCTCGCCTGGCGACGCGCATAGCTGGCAAGATCTGGCATGGAGCGGGAAACTGGCTTAGATATCAACTTGGTATAGGGATGTATTCTGACCGGCCGGCGCTGCCGCCAGCCGCATCGGGAGGCGGATCTTGAGAAACGACGCCATTTTCAAACGCGCCTACAACAGCGTTCTCAATCGCATGACCACGATGCGGGTTGGAGAGACCATCGACAGCGAGCACGTCATGGCGCGCGAGCTCAAGGTGAGCCGGACGACGGTGCGCAAGATCTTCGACTCGCTGGCCCGTGCCGGTCTGATCCAGGTCGGCCCCGACTCCATCCGCACCGTGCTGCGCCTGCCGGGCGAGCAGGAGCAGTTTCCCGACGAAGAAACCGAGTTCGGCCGCGAGATCGTCGAACGCGGCTTCATGGATCTCATCCAGCAGGAGGTGATCAATCCCGGCGGTGTCATCAGCACCTCCGATCTGGCCCGGCGGCTGGGCGTGTCGGCCACCGTTGTGCGCGAATACCTTGAGGGCTTCCGGCAGTTCGGTCTGATCGCCCGCCAGGAAAACGGCACATGGGTGTTTGCCGGCTTCGATCAGAAGTTCGCCCGCGAACTGTCGGACTTTCGCGAACTCATCGAGTTTCGCGCCGCCGACATGTTCGGCGACCTGCCGCTCGACCATCCGGCCTGGCAGAAGCTCGACGACCTCGAAAAGCGTCACATCGAAATCGCCGAGGACTTCGAGAACCTCTGTGGCCTGTTCCCCAAGCTCGACCAGGATTTCCACACGCTGATCAACTCGGTGCTGGAAAACCGTTTTGTCAATAATTTCAACGATATCCGCTCGTTTATCTTCCACTACCACTACCAGTGGACCAAGCACGACGAGAAGACGCGCAACTTCGTCGCCAACAACGAGCATCTCGCCTACATCAAGGCGCTCAGGACGCAGGACCGGACGCAGATCCGCGTCGCCGCCGGACAGCACCTGCGATCGGCCCGGCTCAGCCTGCTGGCATCGATGCAACCGGTGGCGCCGCGCGGCTGATGGCGGTCAGTCGGCGTCGACGTCAGCGGCCGGGCGGCGACGCAGAGCGGCAAGCGCGGCGTCGATCACCTCGAGGCCAGCGCCTTCGCGGATACCCCCTTCGGTGAGGATGCGCCGCCAGGCTCGGGCCCCGGGCATGCCGTGGAACAGGCCGAGCACGTGGCGCGTGAAGGCCGACAACCGGCCACCGGCCGCCAGGTGTTCGGCGATGATCGGCCGCAACCGCTCGATGGCCGCCAGCGGATCGGTGTCGGTGGCGGCGCTGCCGTAGATCTCGCGGTCGACGCGGGTCAGCAGTTCCGGCTCGTGATAGGCGGCGCGCCCGAGCATGACGCCATCGAGATCAGCAAGCAGGTGTTTTGCCGTCGCAAGATCGGCGATGCCGCCGTTGATGCCGATGAAGACGCCGGGATGACGGCCCTTGAGACGACGCACCCGGTCATAATCGAGCGGTGGAATGTCGCGGTTTTCCTTGGGGCTGAGCCCCTTCAGCCAGGCCTTGCGGGCGTGCACCCACAGGGCATCGACGCCGGCGGCGATGGTGGCATCGGCGATCGCATCGAGCGCCGGTTCCGGATCCTGTTCGTCGACACCGATGCGACACTTGACGGTCACCGGCACCGACACGACGCGCTTCATGGCGGCGACGCACTCGGCCACCAGTGCCGGTTCCAGCATCAGACAGGCACCGAACCGGCCCGACTGTACCCGGTCGGATGGGCAGCCGACGTTGAGGTTGATCTCGTCGTAGCCCCAATCCTCGCCGACGCGAGCGGCCAGCGCCAGTTCATCCGGATCGGAACCGCCGAGCTGCAGCGCCACCGGGTGTTCCATGGCCGAAAAGCCGAGCAGCCGCTGGCGATCGCCATGACGGATGGCGGCCGATGTCACCATCTCCGTATAAAGCAGCGCCCGCGACGACAGCAGTCGATGGAACGCCCGGCAGTGCCGGTCCGTCCAATCGAGCATCGGTGCAACCGCGAAAACCGGGCCTTGGGAATACAGGGATCCCACGGGCTGTTGCGGGCGATCAAGGCTGTCGGGCATGCGCTTCTGGTCTCATCGGCTCGGTCGCGCTCCAGCGGCGGAGCGGTCGCCTATATGGCGCAAATCTTGATGATGCGCGACCGGAAAATCGTCTGCCGTGCCAACCGGCGTCGGACCGCCGACCGGCCGGAGATCGCCGGCAACCCTCGCCAACGAGTGCCGTGACACCGACACCTGATTCACATCAATGGCAAGCGACCGATCAAGTATCGGTTTCTTAAACTGTACTAGATTCAATATGTTGCTAGTGCACGTTTCGACGCATTCATCTGCCGCGGGTTGTCCATAGCGTGGACCGAATGAATGGGTCAGTGCACTAGCCTTTGCCGATCGTCGGCGACCGGGGCCGCGCCAAGTGTTTGGCCACCTCGAGCAAGAGCATGACGACGAGCCCGGCACCAACCGTCTCGGCCAGGTCGCCCGCGTGAAGCGGGCCAAAGCGAAAAACCTCCCGGGCGGGAGACCAGAAAACAGTCACCGACAGGAGGGTCGTCACAACGGCGATCACGACCGCCAGAACAAGCGACGGGCGCCGAAACGCAGTGATCATCGAGGCGCTGAAGGACCGGCCGACGAAGATGAGCACGAGGATGACGAGGATCAGCGAGACAAAGGTCAGGGCGCGAACCTCGTCGTCCGGCATGCCGACCGAGAGGGCGTGGAGGTAGATCGCCGCCACCATGGCCAAGCTCACCAGCCCCTGGAACACGCCCCAGACAATCAGCGCGCGGGACAACAGCGTCGCCGCGGGATCTCGTGGTGGCCGCGCCATGACATCGTCTTCCTCCGCTTCCGCTTCGAAAACCAGGGAGCAGACCGGGTCGATCACCATTTCGAGGAACGCGATGTGCATCGGCCCGAACAGGATCGGCAACCCGAACAAAAGCGGCAGCAGGGCGAGGCCGGCGATCGGCACATGCACGGCAAGGATGAACCCCATGGCCTTGACGAGATTGTCGTAGATCCGCCGCCCAAGGCGGATCGCGGCAACGATCGACCCGAAGTCGTCGTCGAGCAGAACGATCGAGGCTGCCTCGCGGGCAACGTCGGAGCCGCGCCCGCCCATGGCGATGCCGATGTGCGCGGCCTTCAGCGACGGCGCGTCGTTGACGCCATCGCCGGTCATGGCGACGATGGCGCCGCCGGCCTTCAGGGCCGTGACGATGCGGAGCTTCTGCGCCGGCATGGTCCGGGCAAAGATCGTCGTCGTGTTGACGCGGCTTGCCAGGGCGTCATCATCAAGCTGGTCCAACTCCTGGCCGGTGACGATATCCGCCGTGCCGATGCCGGCCCGCTGCCCGATGGCACGGGCGGTAGCCGGATAATCGCCGGTGATCATGACCACGGCAATGCCGGCCGAATCGCATTGCCGAACGGCCGCCGGCACGCTGGCGCGCAGCGCATCGGCGAGCCCGACAAGACCGACAAATTCGAAATCGAAGCCTTGCTGCGTCGCCGGCCAGGGCTGGCACGCCTTGGCGCGGGCAACAGCGAGAACGCGCAGGCCCTTGGCGGCCATGGTGTTGGCGCTATCCCGCACGCGCCCGGTATGGTCCGCATCAAGGCGGCACAACGCGGCGATCGCCTCCGGAGCCCCCTTTGCGGCGGCTGTCGCAGCGCCGTCCTCTTCCCAGACGTTGGTCATGGCCAGCAGATCGGGGCTCAAGCCATATTCGCGCACCAGGACGCGGGAGATGGTTGGCGCGGGCTGGAGCTGGCGCTTGCCGAGGTCGTGGAACGCCTTCTCCATCGGATCGGTCGGCAGTTCGGCCGAGGCCAAAATTCCCGTTGCCACCAGCCGACCATAGGCATCGGTGAGCGGGGCGCCGGCCGGCGCCACCGTGCCATCGGGCAGTTCCAGTTCGGCGATCGACATGCGGTTCTCGGTCAGCGTGCCGGTCTTATCCGTACAAAGAACGGTCGCCGAGCCCAGCACCTCGATGGCGGACGCCCGTCGGGTCAGGACCTTGGCGCGCGAGATCCGCCAGGCTCCCATGGCCATAAAGACGGACAGAACCAGGGGAAACTCTTCAGGCAGCATCGACATGCCGAGGGCGATGCCGGCCAGCAGACCATCGAGCCAATCGCCCAGCAGCGTACCGTAGAGGACGATGGCAAGTCCTGTGACCCCGCCCCCCAACAGCGCGAACGCCCGGACCAGACGCCCGGTCTGCTGCCGCAGGCGCGGCGTCTCCGTTTCCAGGGATTGCAGCGACTGTCCGATCTTGCCAATTTCGCTGGCCGCGCCGATGGCCGTCACCTCGCAGAGGCCCCGACCGCGAACGACCAGCGTGCCGGAATAGACGCGCGCGTCGGCGTCGATGCGGGCCGGCCCGGCCGCGCCAACCGCCTGCTTGTCGACCGGAACGGATTCCCCGGTCAGCAGCGACTCGTCGATCTGGAGGTCGTGGCCTTCGAGCAGCACCGCGTCGGATGGCACGCGATCACCCTCCGTAAGCACAAGCAGGTCGCCACGGACCACCTCGCGCCCGGCGATCCGGCGTCGCTCGCCGGCACGGATGACGAGCGCGCGGGGGCTGGCAAGATCACGCAAGGCTTCCAGGGCGTGCTCGGTGCGGCTTTCCTGAACGATGGTGATCACCACCGACAAGACGGCAAAGGCCAGCAGAACCAGCGCTTCCGTCGTATCGCCGAGCAACAGATAGACGCCGCCGCCGCCCAGCAGCAAGGCCAGCATCGGCTCGCGCAGCACCTCGCCGGCAATCCGTAACGGCGTACGCTTGTGCGCCTGCGGCAGCTCGTTCGGTCCGTCTGCGGCGCGCCTCTGCGCCACAGCCTCGTCGGTCAGTCCGGTCCGCGAAGACGACGGAAGTTCGCCATCGGCCATGTTGCCCCCCAAAGAAGCCGGAGACGCGTGCCTATGCTTCAGGTGGTGAGTGATGTCGGCGGATCAATCTGTAGGCATCCGCATGCCGGCGATCCGGTTTGAAGCGTTTCCCGACCGTTGGCGGGCGATCACTGGGCTCGGACGGTTGCAACCCGGTGGCAGCGGCCCGTTTCGGCCGCACTGTCACCTGTTCAAGGCAAGCCTTGGCGGGCGCCGCGGCAAAGCCACCAATGGGAGAATAGGGCATCAAATTGTCAGCGGCAACTTGCCAGAAGCGAAGGTCGCCTCGCCGGATGGCCCTGCCCCAGTTGACTTTCTGACCTTGGTGCGCTTTCTGTTAAAGCTATACTCTACTAGTGCGCGAAGTCGATGCATAAGTCTCTTTTTGTTGGGCGCGATGTAGCCCTGGATCACTTTGATGGTGGCCACCCGGTAACCATTGTCACTTTTGAAGCTCGCGACAAAAGCATTCTGGCGACGAAGCCAAAGCCATTTGGTTCAGGATTTGGTCGCGGCGTATTTGCCGAACTGGGGCTGAATGAGTTCCTGGTTAAGCGGAGCTGGAACCACTGGTATCAGACGGCAGAGATGCTTGAGGTGGCCGCGCTCATAAATGCCCAGACCAGAGGTACAAAAGTCATCACCTATGGCGGCAGCATGGGGGGATTTGCTGCTATCAACTTTGCTCCGATGCTGAACGCGTACAAATTTATCGCCCTATCAGCTCCATTTGACGTGCGAGCTGACAATGTTTTGAACGATAACCGATGGACCGCTGACACAAAGCACTTTTCTTTCTTGTATAATTTCATCAGAGCCGGTGCATGCCGTTCGGCTTGCGGTTACGCATTCTATTGTTCAGTTGGAATAGATGGAGACCACGCCAAGCTGATAGGCGAGCAAACTAGGGCAACACTGGTGCCAGTCGACTACGGTGGGCATCCGTGTTCTTTCTATCTGAATGATACTTACAAGTTGAAACAACTCGTGTCGGAAATCGCATTTGATCAGTTTGATGTTGACAGGTTCTATGCCGTCGTCCGCGAAAAGACGCCGGACACCTATTACCCGCACTATCACGAGAGCGTAGCTTGTGCCGAAGCAGGCGACATCAGGGGGGCGATTCGAAGTATCAGGACGGCAGTTAGTTGCAAGCCATCGAATGCCCGGCTACATGCCCGGCATGCCGAACTGCTTCTGAAGAACAAAGATTCGGCATTGGCGCGAACAGCCTTCGAGACGGCGATCCAGCTGGAGCCCAAAGATGCGCACTATCGAGTTCGCTTAAGCCATGCCTGCGCAGCGCTGAATGATTGGCCAGAAGCCGTTCACCAGATGGAGATCGCGGTATCGCTCAACAAAATGAAGTATGAGTACCACGCTCGATTGAGTGAATGCCTGATCAAGGCCGGCGCACTAGCCAAGGCTGAAGCCAGCATGGCGGAGGCCGTCCGATTGGCACCAGAGGCCGAGAATCCACGGCTGCGTCTAGCAGCTATCCGACGAAGGCTTGCTATATATAGCCGCCTCGGCCTTACTTGAAGTTTGGCTGGTGACGCAGGGAAACGTAGCAAAGCTCGAACCGTTACACTTTTTCCATCGATAGTTGGTGCAAAAAGACAAATGTAATGTCGCCTACCGTTGGGAGAGCCCCGACAATATCTGGGTGCCGAAGCGATCGTGCGCCCCGTGAACCGGCCCCCGTTTGAACCGGACACCCAGGCGTAGCCCTGGAGGCTTGGGTCTAGCCC
>CALMMQ010000125.1 GCA_937868725.1 uncultured Pleomorphomonas sp. | reverse complement strand
CCTGATTCTGATCCTGATGACTTTCTTCCTGGGGGAAGCCCCCCGCTTCCGGGCTTTTTCATTGCCGCGGCATCGTCCTCAGTCGTCGTCGTCGCTGTCCGGCAGGCCGCCCGGGGCGTCGTCGCTGTCCGGCAGGCTGGCGCGGCGGCACGAGGCGGCGGCGGTGGAGATCAAGGCGTCATAGGAGGTGTCGATGGTCCGGCTCTGCCAGATCGGCGTGCCATCGATCGATTCAGCAACGCAGCCGCAGAACGCGCGGCAATAGCCGGCATCGGCGCCGACGCCGGCACACTCGTTGACGCAATCGCGCACGAACAGGCCGCGCTCGACCACCGGATCGACCGGCAGCAGCCAGCCGAGACCCTCGGCGAGGCCGAACAGCAGCGGCTGGTGGACGAGGTAGAACAGCAGCGACCAGCGGCCGAGCAGGGCGGCAAGGCGGGTCAGCCGGCGGCGCGGCGGCAGCGACGGGGCGACGGGCCGGTCGACCAGCAGCCGGCCGGCGGCGAGCCCGACGAGCAGCGGCGCCAGCCAGGGAAAGATCGGCACGAAGTCGTTGGACGTCGGCACGCTGACGGCGAGCCCGGTGATGGCCAGCGGCAGACCGTCGAACTGCGCCGACTGGGCCCAGAGCGGCAAAGTGCCGGCGACAGCGGCCAGCAGCAGCAGCAGGAACGGCGGCAGGCGGACCAGCGGCTGGCCGATCAGGCTGCCGACGACCATCATGTGCAGGATGCCGAAAAACACCCAAGCATCGGGAAAGACGAGGTAGGTGGCGACCGAGACCAGCGCGGCGGCGCTGGCGATGCGGAGGAGGCGGCCGGCGAAGCGCGGCAGGTCGAAGCCGGAACGGTTGGCCAGTTGCAGTGACAGGCCGGACAGGAACAGAAACGTGGCGGCGATGGCCATGGCATAGCCGCGCCACAGGGGATCGCTGGCCACGCCCCAGTCGACGAGACGGGCGTTGGCCAGATCCCAGGAGAAATGGTAGCTGGCCATGGCGATGAGCGCCAGACCGCGCGCCACGTCGATGGCATGGACACGGACGGACCGCGGCACTTCGCCAGTCGGCCCCTGGGCCACGTGAGCCGATCGGCCGATGACCGGCGCGCCGGGGCTGGACCGTCTGGCAAACGGCGGGAAAAGTCGCATCGATGTCAACGTCCGGTCTGAGGGGCGCGGCGAATCACCAGGGAACCGCCGAGGCTGGGCGACAGGATAGCCATTCGCCGTCAGCCATGGCACCCCGAACCGGCGTCCGGCAACGGCGCGATACAATCGGCCGCCGCTCAGGCCGGCGGCGTGGCGACGGCGGCCTCCGGATGGATCAGGGTCACGTGGCGCTGCGGGAAGGGAATGTCGATGGCGGCGGCCCGGAAGGCGCTGTCGATGGCCGTCAGCAGGTCGGAGCGGACGATGGCGGCGAGGTCGACGTCGGCGACGAAGGCCCGGAGCTCGAAGTTGAGGCAGCTGTCGCCGAAGTCGACGAACAGGGCCAGCGGCGGCGGGTCGGCATCGACGCTGGGGTGCCGGCGGGCGACGTCGACCAGCGTCGCCCGGACGCGCTCGACGTCGCTGCCATAAGCGACGCCGACGGGAATGGTGATGCGGCCCGAGCGGGAGCCGAGCGTCAGGTTGGTCACGGTGCCGGCGATCAGCTCGGAGTTGGGCACCAGCACCATGTGGCCGTCGACCGTCTCGATGCGGGTGGTGCGGACGGAGATCTTGCGTACCAGGCCGGTGTAGCCGGCGACGGCGACGCGGTCGCCTTCGCGGATCGGCCGCTCGATCAGCAGCAGCAGGCCGGAGACGAAGTTGGAGGCGACGGCCTGCAGGCCGAAACCGATGCCGACGGTCAGAGCGCTGGCCAGCAGGGCGAGGTTGGACAGGTCGATGCCGGCCCCGGCGATGGCCACCAGCGCGGCCAGAACGGTGCCGACGTAGCCGACGCCGGTGACGACGGCGTTGCGGCCGCTGGCGTCGAGGCGCGTCTTGGGCAGGATATCGTGGTCGAGCAGCCGCTGCAGCCAGCGCGTCAGCACCAGGCCGCCGGCGAGCAGCAGCACCAGCACGGCGATGTCGGCTGGCGAGATGACGACGTTGCCGAGGGTGACACCGCCCGACAGCAGCCGCCAGACGTCGCCGAGGTCGGCGAGGCTCATGCCCCAGGCGATACCAAGGGCCGGCAGCAGCAGCAGGGCCAGGGCGCCGGCGATGATCAAAGACAGGGCGAGGCGGAAGCGCCCGGCCCGGACGCCGAAGCCGATGAGGCACCAGGCGGCAAAGCCGGCCAGAGCCCGGAACAACACCAGCGCCAGCCCGATCAGTCCCAGCGACAGCAGCGTCGGCAGCATGGCCTGACGGGCCAGTTCGACGTAACCGCTCACCGCCAGCAGCACGCCGATCACAGCGAGGGCGCGCAGGGCGGTGGCGCCGACCCGCTGCAACGAGCCGCGCGGCGGCCGGTGCCGGTCCTCGCCCGTCGGATCGGCCAGCAGTCCGCCCAGCGCCCACAGCAGCACGCTGCCGGCGGTGATGACGATGCTGGCAAACACCGCCACCGTGCCCGGCGACGGGCTGAGGCCGGCTTCCACCGATTCGGTGGCCAGTTCCAGCATCAGTACCAGGCACTGCGCCACGCTGAGGCGATGGGCGAGATGGGCGCGCGCCGGTCCGAAGCCAAAGGCACCGCGCTCGGCGGCGCCGAGGCGGAACAGGATGAAGCTGACCGAACTGCCGAGGATGAGGAGCGCCACCATCAGCGCCAGATCACGATCGAACAACCGGGCGCCGCGCGGCACGCTGTCGAGGCCGCGCCAGGCGGCGAAGAAGGCCAGCAGCGTCAGCGCCGTGGCGCCGACGTAGGCGATGGCGATGCCGGCGTAGGAGGCGCCCGGGGCCAGCTGACCGCCGCGCCAGCCAAAGCGGCGCAGCAGCAGCGACCGCAGCGGCAGCAGCGCCAGACTGACGGCCAGCCACAGGCCGGCCAGTGCCAGCTTGCCGGCCAGCAGCTGGCCCTCGAGCGGATTGTTCCAGGCGGCGGCCATGTCCTTGGCGATGCCGGCGACGAGATCGGTCGTCTCGGCGGCGGCGATCAGCCAGCTCGAGGGCAACAGCGGCGACGGCACGCGCGACAGCAGCTTGGCCGCCGCCTTGCGATGCACCAGGCTGTCGACTTCATCGATGAGGACGCTGAGGCGGGCACTGAGGCGACGGGCCTCGACGATCGGACCATCGTGGGCGGCAAGCGCGGCGACAAGGGCGGTGCGATCGGCAGCGATGGACGGCAGTTCGCTGCCGTCGGTGGGCGCCGGTCCGAGCGCGTCGATCTCGGCGCGCAGCACGCGGGCCTTGGGATTGCCGGCGGCGACGATGGCGTCGGCGGCGTCGCGGTCGTCCAGAAGCTCGCCGCGCAGCGACTGGAGCGCCGGCACCGAGGCGCCGGCGCTGGCGATCACCGCTTCGGCGCGGTCGGCGGCGGCCGACCAGGCGGCCAGGTCGGCGTCGGTGGCGGCGGCGGGCCGGGCGACCAGCAGCAGCGCCAGCAGCAGGCCGACAAGACGGACGGCGCGGCCAAGACCCGCGGCCATGGAATGGGCTTTCGTCACGCGCACTCTCCCGATCCCCGCCGAGGGAATCCGAATCACCTGAGAGAAGTCTGGCACGGAATAGCCGATCGCGGCGTCAGCACAAAAGCGCGCCTCGCCAGAACCAACCACATATCGAAGGGAGGAGGTGATTGGTGGAGCTAAGCGGGATCGAACCGCTGACCTCCTGCATGCCATGCAGGCGCTCTCCCAGCTGAGCTATAGCCCCACAATGTCTTTCGCCGTCTTGCTTTTCGGCGCTGCCGGTTTGGGTTCCGGCGTCGACGAGGGGTCATATACGGGGCATTCTCCCGTCGATCAAGTGCTTTTTTCGTTGGCGGTGCATTTTGCCGGACATTTTTGCATGGATAACAATTGAGCCAATGAATTCAATCACATATCGGCAGAGCGCCGATGGCCGGAAATGCCTTGAAAATGCCAAGGGCCGGTCCGCTGACGCGGAACCGGCCCTTTTTCGCAGTTTCCGGCACGGATCGGCCGGTCAGCGTTCTTCTTCGCTGTCGACGTCGCGGATGATGCCGGTGACGCCGTCGTCATCCTCGTCTTCCTCCTCGAGGAAGACGTCGTCGTCGGCGTGATCGTCGTCGATCTCCGCTTCCTCGATATCGGGAACGTCGTCGCCGTCGGTGGTCTCGGCTTCCTCGAGGCTGACGAACTCGGGGTGCAGACCGACCTCCTCGACGTCCTCGTGCTCGGCTTCGTCATCGTCGGGCGCCGCCGGCCGCACCTTCGTCACCAGCGCCGCGTCGAACATGGCGCCGCACTTGGGGCAGTGGATCGGGCTGCGGTTGAGATCGTAGTACTTGGCGCCACAGTTGGGGCAGAGGCGCTTGAGCCCAAGTTCGGGTTTTGCCACGGGTTGGCCTCGCATTGCTTGCAAATCGGGGTCGCACATACAGTCAAAAGGCCGCCGCTGTCAAAGGCCAAATGCAGACGCCGGCCGCTGGCAAGCGGCGAAAATCCGCGGCCGGCGACCGAACACCGCCTCGACTGCCACCAAATGGCCGCTGGCGATTGGCCGATGACGCTGCGGCGAGCCTGTGCTACAGCAACCCGCCGGTCGTCCGGACCGGCGCATTGCCGCCGGTTCGGGCGTGCCCCCGGATTGCCGCCGCCGGCCGATCCAGGGGGCCGATCGGCCGCCAAGTCCAGCAAGCCGCGCCGTTTGCGGCACCTGAGGGGTGACTGCCCGTGACCAACTCCGTGAAGCGCCGCCCGCTCGCCGCCGGTTCCGCCTCGCCGCTCGTCGGCCGGGTGCGGGTGCCCGGCGACAAGTCGATCTCCCACCGCGCCCTGATGCTGGGTGCGCTGACCGTCGGCGAGACTGTCATCTCCGGCCTGCTCGAAGCGGGCGACGTCATGAACACCGCCGCGGCCATGCGCGCCTTCGGCGCCACCGTGGAGCAGGACGCGGCCGGCCTCTGGCACGTCAAGGGCGTCGGGGTGGGCGGCCTCTTGGAGCCGACAGCGGTGGTCGACTTCGGCAACGCCGGCACCGGCGTGCGCCTGTGCATGGGCCTTGCCGCCGCCCAGCCGATCGCCGTGACGTTCACCGGCGACGCGTCGCTGGTCAAGCGACCGATGGGCCGGGTGCTCGACCCGCTTATCGACATGGGTGTCGAGGTCATCGCCCGCTCCGGCGGCCGCCTGCCGCTGACCATGCGCGGCCCACGCCTGACCTTGCCCATCAGTTACCGCGTGCCGGTGCCGTCGGCGCAGGTCAAATCGGCGGTGCTGCTGGCCGCCCTCGGCGCCCCCGGCGTGACGACGGTGATCGAACCGGTTTTCACCCGCGACCATACCGAACGCATGCTGCAGGGCTTCGGCGCCGCCCTTGAGGTGACGACGGACGCCGACGGCGGTCGCACCATCCGCCTCGAAGGCCGGCCGGACCTCAAGGCCCAGACCATCGCCGTGCCGGCCGATCCGTCGTCGGCCGCCTTCCCCATCGTCGCCGCCACCATCGTGCCGGGCTCGGACGTCACCGTCGAGGGCGTGCTGATGAACCCGGCCCGCATCGGCCTCATCGACACGCTGCTCGACATGGGCGCCGACATCGAGATCGTCGGCGAGCGCCTGACCGGCGGCGAGAAGCTGGCCGACCTGCGCGTCCGCCACGCCGAACTCAAGGGCGTCAGCGTGCCGGCCGAGCGGGCGCCATCGATGATCGACGAATACCCCATCCTGGCCGTGGCCGCCGCCGTGGCGACGGGCGAGACGCGCATGGCCGGCATCGGCGAGATGCGCGTCAAGGAATCGGACCGCCTGGCGGCGGTGACCGCCGGCCTCAGGGCCAACGGCGTCGACTGCGCCGAGGGGCCGGACTGGCTGACGGTGCGCGGCGGCCGCGTGCCGGGCGGCGGCGTGGTGGCCACCCACCTCGATCACCGCATCGCCATGAGCTTCCTCGTCCTCGGCATGGCGGCGCGCAACGCCGTCACCGTCGACGATGCCGCCATGATCGCCACCTCCTTCCCCACCTTCGAAACGCTGATGACCGGGCTCGGCGCCCGCTTCACCGCCGTCGACGCCGAGGACTGATCCGTTGCGCCACCCCATCGTCATCGCCATCGACGGTCCGGCCGCCGCCGGCAAGGGCACCCTGGCCGCCCGGCTGGCCGGCCATTTCGGCCTCTACCATCTCGATACCGGTCTGCTCTACCGCGCCATCGGCAAGATGATGGCCGAACGCGGCCTCGATCTCGACGACGCCGCCGTCGCCGGCACCTTCGCCCGGGCGCTGGCGCCGCACGACCTCGAGCGCCGCGACCTGCGTGGCCGCGAAGCCGGCGAACTGGCCTCGCGCGTTGCCGTGCATGCCGAGGTGCGGTCGGCGCTGGTCGACTTCCAGCGCGCCGTCGCCGCCCGGCCGGACGGCGCCGTGCTCGATGGCCGCGACATCGGCACGGTGATCTGCCCCGACGCCGACGTGAAGCTGTACGTGACGGCGAGCGCCGAGGTACGGGCGCGCCGGCGCACCGACGAGCTGACCGCCAAGGGCCGCGCCGTCGATTACGAGCGCATCCTGGCCGAGGTGCGCGAGCGCGACAAGCGCGACAGCGAGCGGGCGGTGGCGCCGCTGCGGCCGGCGAGCGACGCCATCATCATCGACACCTCGGCGATGAACCCCGACGACGCCATGACCGCCGCCGTCACCGCCATCGAGGCCCGCGTCGGTCCACGCTGAGCGAGCCCCTCGGACGAAGGCCGAAATCCGGCGCTTTTCGCCGAATTTCGCCTTGATGCGCCCCCTGGCCTCGGCTATAGAAGCCCGTCCATGAGGGGGCGGCCCGTCCAACCCTTCATTGTCCAGTTCCCGCACGTCCGACCAACGCGCGTCGGCCGCCGCGCCTCACCCAGGCGCGGCCCACGGTGGCAACACCGGGCCGGTCGTTGTGGGCCACTCTTACCCGCCGGCGCCGCCGGACTTCCGGCACCAGGAGAATTCATGTCAGAACTCAATCCCTCCCGTGAGGATTTCGCTGCCCTGCTCGCCGAGAGCCTCACCGCTTCGGACGTGGCCGAGGGCACCGTCGTCAAGGGCACCATCGTCGCCATCGAAAAGGATCTGGCGGTGATCGACGTCGGCCTCAAGGTCGAAGGCCGCGTGCCGCTCAAGGAATTCGGCGCTCGGGCGCGCGACGGTGAACTCAAGGTCGGCGACACGGTCGAGGTCTACCTCGAGCGCGTCGAGAACGCGCTCGGCGAAGCCGTTCTGTCGCGCGACAAGGCGCGCCGCGAAGAGAGCTGGGTCCGCCTCGAAGTGGCCTTCGAGAAGGGCGAAAAGGTCATCGGTCAGATCTCCAACCAGGTCAAGGGCGGCTTCACCGTCGACCTCGATGGCGCCATGGCCTTCCTGCCGCGTTCGCAGGTCGACATCCGCCCGGTGCGCGACGTCAACCCGCTGATGCACACGCCGCAGCCGTTCCAGATCCTGAAGATGGACAAGCGTCGCGGCAACATCGTCGTCTCGCGCCGCGTCGTCCTCGAAGAGACCCGCGCCGAGCAGCGCTCCGAGCTGGTGTCGAGCCTCGAGGAAGGCCAGATCGTCGAAGGCGTGGTCAAGAACATCACCGATTACGGTGCGTTCGTCGACCTCGGCGGCATCGACGGCCTGCTGCACGTCACCGACATGGCCTGGCGCCGCGTCAACCATCCGTCGGAAATCCTGTCCATTGGCCAGCAGGTCAAGGTTCAGATCATCCGCATCAACCAGGAAACCCACCGCATCTCGCTCGGCATGAAGCAGCTCGAGTCGGATCCGTGGGATGGCATCGGCACCAAGTACCCGACCGGCAAGAAGATCTCCGGTACGGTCACGAACATCACCGACTACGGTGCGTTCGTCGAGCTGGAGCCGGGCATCGAAGGCCTGATCCACGTCTCGGAGATGAGCTGGACCAAGAAGAACGTCCATCCGGGCAAGATCGTCTCCACCTCGCAGGAAGTG
>CALMMQ010000124.1 GCA_937868725.1 uncultured Pleomorphomonas sp. | reverse complement strand
GAAGGCGATCACGCCGAAGACCAAGTGGTTCATCTTCAACTCGCCGTCCAACCCGACCGGAGCCGCCTATAGCCGCGCCGAACTCAAGGCGCTGACCGACGTGCTGGTCCGCCATCCCCACGTCTGGGTGATGACCGACGACATGTACGAGCATCTCGTCTACGACGGCTTCGAGTTCACCACCCCGGCTCAGGTCGAGCCGGCGCTCTACGACCGTACGCTGGCGGTCAACGGCGTCTCCAAGGCCTATTGCATGACCGGCTGGCGCATCGGCTACGCCGCCGGCCCGGTGGAACTCATCAAGGCCATCGCCACCATCCAGTCGCAGTCGACGTCCAACCCCTCGTCGATCTCGCAGTACGCGGCCCTGGAAGCGCTGACCGGCCCGCAGGACTTCATCCCGCGCAACAACGCCGTGTTCAAGACCCGGCGCGACCTCATCGTGTCCATGCTCAACCAGGCCAAGGGCATCAAGTGCCCGACGCCGGAAGGCGCCTTCTACGTCTATCCCTCGTGCGCCGGTCTCATCGGCCTCAAGACGCCGACCGGCAAGACGATCGCCAGTGACGACGACTTCGTCACCGAGCTGCTGGAAGCCGAAGGCGTCGCGGTGGTGCAGGGGTCGGCCTTCGGCCTTGGCCCCAACTTCCGCATCTCCTACGCCACCGCCACGACCGACCTCGAGAAGGCCGGCGAGCGCATCCAGCGCTTCTGCGCCTCGCTCGGCTGATCGCCGGACAACCACCTGCGCAACGGCAAGCCGGGGCTCACGCCCCGGCTTTTTGCTTTTCCACCGTCACCCTGAACTCCTGAAAACACGCCTAAATTCGTCGCCGGGTCGTTCACTCGACGTTAACGAAACGAAAAGCCCAACCCGTTCAGGTTGTTGGACGATCTCGTCCATATGTTGTCCACATCTGTCCCCGTAGCGTCCGGAGTCAAAGCTTAAGGCGCCACGAAATGGCCATGATTTTTCCAGCCCGGAACCTCATTTGCGGCCTCCGACGGTCCCATTCGAAACGCCTAATGACGGCCATGGCAACCACGGTTGGGGGGACACCGACCGAGGTCAAGATGGTGGACAAGATGCACGATTTCGACAACGCTTCGCTTCTGACGACTTCCTCTCACCACCGCGAACTGGCGGTCGGCGCGGGAGCCACGATCGTCCTGGCGGTCGCGACGTCGATCGCCGCTCTGGTGTCGCTTCTCATCGCCACCCACGCCGCTCCCGCCAACGCCGGCGAACTCGGCGACATCGTCAGCTCCGGCGGCGACGGCTCGTCCATCGCCGCCATCGTGCTGACGGCGGTGCTGGCCGGCTGGTTGAGAGTGACGGCCGACCTCTGGCGCGCCGTGTTCAATCGCGTTAGAACGTGGAACCTGTTTCGCGCCTGACCCCGGTAGTCCATGTCCCCTTTGCGTTTCCTCGGCTGGATCCTGGCCGCCCTCATCGGTCTGATACTGGTGGCGGCGCTGGCCTTCAACCTCTATGGACGCGAGGCCAGCTGGGCCGCCCTGTTCGGGCCGGCCGATCTCGGGCCCTACGACTTCAACCAGCCGACACGCTCGGGCAAACTCAACGATACTCTGGCCTGTCCGCCGGACGCCTGCGCCAAGGGCCTGCCCGACCTCGAAACGCCGCACTACCAGATCGCGGCGCCGGCCCTGTTCGAGATCGCCCGCCAGGTGGTGGCCAAGCTGCCGGGCAAATCCCAGCTCATCGGCGCCAATCCGGTGGGCATGCGTCTCAGGGCCGTGGTCTATTCGCCGGCCATCCGCATCCCCTCGACGGTATCGGTGATGGTCGAGCCGACCAGTGACGGCGGCGCCGACCTCTACGTCTACTCGCGCAGCCAGATCGGCTACTACGACATGGGGCGCAACACCGCCAACATCGTCGGCCTGATGGACGGCATCGCCAAGGCCATCGCCGTGCCGCCGGCCGCCAAGCCCTGACCGCGCGACTCAGACAAACTAAAAGCCGCTTTCAGAATTTGCGATTCGGTTTCAGTCGCCGGCATCCCCATATCCGGGCTGTCAAAGAGCGATCAAGATTGGAGAAGAAAAATGGAACTCATGGCTTATGCCGCCCTGCAGGCCGCCCGCTACCAGCCGGCCCCGTCGTCCTACGAACAGGAAATCGTCGCCGCCAGGGCCGCCGCCGCGTCGAAGGCGCCCGTTGCCCGCCGCGGCCTGCTGCAGCGCCTCGGCTTCTGACAGCATCCGCCGCTGAGGCGAACCGGCAAGCGCTCGCTCCCCGAGGGGAGGTCGAGCGCTTTTTGCTATCTGGGCCGGCCTCAGCCGCCGTTGAACTTGCCGGCGCGATAGTCGGCAAACGCCTGCCGGATCTCCGCTTCGGTGTTCATGACGAACGGGCCGTAGGCCACCACCGGCTCGCCGATGGGATCGGCGTGGCCGTAGAGCAGCACGACGTCCTCGCCGGCCTCGACCAGCACGTCGTCACCGTCGTCGTTGAGTTCGACGAGATGCCACTTGTCGACCGGCGTGCCGCCCACCGTGACGCGGCCGCTCACCACGTAGAAGAACACGGCGCGCCCGCGCGGGGCCGGTAGTGTGGCCTTGTGGCCGGCCAAGAGCTGCACCGTCGTCATGAACACACCGGTGAGCGAGGTGATCGGCCCGGTTTCGCCGCCGAACGTGCCGGAGACCAGGTTGAGCGTGCCGGCTCCGTGGGGCAGCGCCAGGGCCGGGATATCCGCCCGCTGCACACCGGTGTAGCGCGGCGCCGTCATCTTGAGCCGTCCCGGTAGATTGACCCAGAGCTGCAGGATCTCCATCGGCCCGCCCCGGCGCTTGAACGCGTCGGGCGACAGTTCGGCGTGGACGAGGCCCGAACCGGCCGTCATCCATTGCACGCCGCCGGCGTCGATGATGCTTTCATGACCGCCGGTGTCGTAGTGGGCGAGACTGCCCTCCAGAATGAACGTCACGGTCTCGAACCCGCGATGCGGATGCGGGCCGAACGGCAGGCCGTTGCTGCCCGGGCGGTAGACCTGCGGCCCGTGATGATTGAGGAACAGGAAGGGATCGACCTGCTCCAGCCCCGGCCCCGGCACCGGCCGGCGGGTGATGAGGTCGGCGATGTCGTCGCGATGGGCGACGTGGGTACGGAGAACGGTGCGCATCTTGGGCTTTCTGTGCGGGAGGATCGACGCGGCGGCCCGGCAATGGCCGCCACAGTCCTACGTGTTTCACCGCAAGATAGGTGCCAGACTGTCAGCGATCAATGCGCGCGAGGGTGACAATTGGTTCCGGAGGCGTGAACGATGGCGGCGCGCATGCCTGGCGTTCTTTACGGCATATACAACCAATGATAGCATCCGATCTTGCCGAGGCTTGCCAGACACCTCTTGCCGGGGAACCGCACCACGTGACGCAGCGTGGCAACCGGCAGACGCCGGCAGGATCGCCACTCTCCGCTACCGCACCCAGTCGG
>CALMMQ010000123.1 GCA_937868725.1 uncultured Pleomorphomonas sp. | reverse complement strand
CCGGGGAGACCAGCGAACGGAAGCTCGGTATTGACCTAGAGCCAGAGCCCGGGGAAGTTCACACCATACGAGGTTGCCCCGGACCGCCTTGCCAGGGTTTAGCGTCAACTGGACTCCGTCCGGCCCTGTTTCTACCCTCCACGCGCTGTTGTTGGTAGAAAAGGCCGGCTTTTCAATATGTATGGCCTCCTTGGCCACAGATGGGCCGGCAGCGGCCGGCTGTGAGCTTGTGCGCTTGGCGAGCTTGGCCCGCATCTGCCCAGCCTTCGACAAAAGTGCTTCACGCAACCACTGCATAGAAAATGCCCTCCCAGCCTCCAGCTTCCTGTTGGCGGCCGAAAAGTCTAGTTCCAAGGAAACGTTCTTGTTGTTGGTGATGTCGTTGAGACGATCAGTCTCAAAGATCCTTCGACTTGCGCCCAACCCCAAAAAATCCATCAGACTCTCGAACCGATCTATACCACGCTTCGCGTTGTAGATGGATGAAAACGGCTTCTCGAAGATGATCGCAAAAACAGTGCCATGGAAGCTGTCGGTGACGACGTATTTTGCGCCCCTGTACGTACTGAGAAAATTCTCCGGGGAATCTTCTACAGCAATATGGTAATTGTCATCTTCGAATAGTTGCGCCACCGCGTTCCGATCGCCATCTGGATTTGGGATTATTTCGATTTTCTGCAAGCCGAGCTTTTCTGCTACCGCTAGCGCCACTCGCTTTTTTTCTGGGGTCGGATCAAGAAAAAAAACAGCAAGATAATCTCCTGTCGGGTGAACCGAGGCCCGGTCGGCCAACGCATCATATTCGGTTCTCGGCAGCAAGAAAACAGGATCGACGACTTGAGTTGCTGAAACACCGAACTTATCGCGGGCGATATCAATTGCGTACTTTTCTCGAACCGAAATAGCGGTGAACTTCTGAAGATTGGGAGAATGCTTATCTATAAACTCCGGTTTGAACTTTGCAACGCTCGCATTGCCAAAAGACGTTCCGTAAGCAACTCGCTTGTTCTGGTCGTTGACGAAGTCGAGGAACAGGTCGTCATTGACGCGACCAATCGAGGGGTTCCACAGTTGGTCGCTGCCGACGACAAACGTATCGGCTTGCGTGTTTAAAGCGGGTAGTTTGGAAAAGTGCTCTTGCTGGTTGAAGCTGTAGCCAACCCGCTTGGCAAATTGTATAGAAAGAATATCATCGGACCATGAGACGCGCCAACCGTTGTATCCGAGGGCTTCATGGACCATCAAAATCTTAAGCCCGAGGCTTTGAATCGCTCGGTTAAGCCCATAATACGTAAGAATTGAACCATAATTCTTACCATACCACCACCCGAGAATGGCGACATCAAATGGCTTTGATGCGTTGTTGGCGCTTTCACTGATTTCGATGTTCATTTCGCTCACTTGTAGCCCTCAGCTTGTCGCAACCATCGTACCTTAACTCGGTAGGGCGGCTCAGCACATGGCGTCTGCCACGGCCGTATTCATTGGCCAGTATCCTACCAAGCAACATTTCCCGAGGCAATCGCAGTCACCCAATTGCCCCGGCAGCTCATCGAGCAAACTCAAAGACAAGTCACCCGCCACTATCGACTTTTCAGCCGATAATCTCGTCTCAATTTGTCCATAAGGGCCAGAGCTTGGCTGCCGTTGATTGATGAAGCTCATCGTCATGTCATCACGGGCTTAATTTTGGTTCGGTTGCCGACATTTTCGCCTCCAACGCCGCGAGCCGCATCTCCAACTGGTCGGCTCGCCGGCGCTGGAAGGCCGCCTCAAGGCACAGTGCTTCCTCGTAGCGTAGCCCATAGCGATCGCCGGCGGGTATGCCGGGGATGACCGTGCGGATTTCGCTATAGACAGCCGGTTCGGTAACGGAGCCGTCTTCGGCTTCAACGGCCGGCCGGACCAATTCTCGCTCGACGTTCTCTGCGTCCGGGGTGCTCTCCCAGGAGTCATGGCAGATAAGGCCCAGGCGGCGCACGTCAAGCCCGGAGCGCGCGAAGGCGTCGATGACGCTTTGGGCTATGATGCCCGTATGGGTGCGCGCTTCGGCCCCTTTTCGGGCGACTGCGTCCACCAGACGAAACGAAACGAAGTCGACTTTGCCCCAGGCGTCGAGGACATCGTCGCCCAACCGCTCGACATTCGTCTTGGCGCGTGCATCCGATGTGGTAATCGGCGCCGTCGACGTGAAGATATTGGCCCATTTGCTATTGGGGCTACCAAGCGCGAACGTGCCGTCTGTGGCGGGCAGGAAACCGGACGACGTCGCTCGATAGACGGCAGCGCCGCCATGGGCGGCAAGCTGGACCTCGCCGGATTGCGAACGAAGCACGGCCGCTGTCGAGTTCGCATAGAGTGCGCCAACCTCGGTCGCGTTAGAATCCGCTACCGCCGTCGCACCGGTCCGGAACTTGAGATACGGCAAACTCGCGGCCTCGATCGCCAGGCCACAATCACCTTCTTCGTAAACGACCTTGGTCAATGAAGCTCTGATCCTGGCACCTTCACGATAATAGTGATGCCAGTTGGCCTTGCGATACTTGATGCAGACGTCACCATAGGCGTTTTCCGTCCATGAGGCGAAGTTGAGGCCAACGGTGCCGGCGGTGCCGGGGGTGTTGTTGATCTTCATTGATGAGCCACCAATGAAGATGCCGTTCCAGTAGGCGTGCGGCGCGCGCTTGGCGCCGTCGATCAGGATACCGGTGCTGATCGGGGCACTGTTGCCCCAGGCAAGGCAATGATAGCCGGCGGTCCACTTCTTGAACGCGAAGCTGTCACTGTTCTTGTATGGCACCGGTTCGGTCTCGTCGGCGTCGTTTCTGACGTAGGTTTCGAGGCCGATCATATAGCCGCCGCTAGCATAGGAGCTCTGGACACTGGCCATGAAGAAACCGGCACAGGACTTCGATGCGCCGCGTGAGCGGATGGCCGGCACCTCGGCTTCTTTCGCGTCCCAAACGCGTCCGGACACGGCCGTCATGCCAAATTGGCCGGCGAACTTGTTGTGCGCCGTCGCTGCCAACGTCGTGAAGTTGCCGGTGGCAGTGTCTTCGGCCATGGCATACTCGCCTTCGCCGACCGTTTCAAAGTATCCGCCAGTCACACGGGTGAACGACTTCGCCGCCGCAACATCGGTGGACGAATACGAGATCTTGGTCTGAACTTTTACATCCGGGGTAACGTCGGGAGCCGCGGAGGCGATCTGTCGACCATGAACGAGAAACGAATCCTGCTTGCCATCGCTTTGTACCTGTTTCCAGTATCCAGCGCGATTGTCGAATACGCCATTGCCGATGATCGGCGTATCGAACTGGACCGTGGAACCTGACACCAGGTACTGACCAGACGGCACAAGCTTGATGCCTTCGGCGGCCTGAAAACTGTTCCAAGCTGCTGTGTCGTCGTTAACGCCGTCGCCCCTGGCGCCAAAGTCTGCCAAGCTTTTGATATCGGCCAGCTTGTCGGCAAGACGACGATACCTGGTTGCTCCAGAAGCCAGCACTTCTGATTGATCGGCGGCTTCAGGGGACGCTGTGGCCGCCGCTACGGATGCGGTAGCCACGCTGGCACCGTTGCCCAGCAGCACGGAGAAGAGCCGACGACGAGAAAAGAACATCTTGAGCATCACTCCAGTTTAGAATTGCAGGCGACGTTTTGCTGCGGTTCGCCAGGAGCTGTGGGCGTCTGACCCAGGTACGTGCTGGCCTTCCGAACCGGTCTCTGGGCTCGAACTTGTCGTTTGACCGGCCTCGTGCGGCGCTTCACTTGCCGCCGGTAAAGCGCTCCTCCCACGCCTCGCCCGACGTCAGTTCCGCCGAGGCGGCGTGGTAGTGGTCGCGCAATTCGTCGTAGCGCTGTTCGAGCTGCTTCTGCAGCGCCTGGAAACGGGCGCGGTTGGCGAAATAGGCCTGACGATCGATGGTCGAGACGTAGCCGCGCGACGATGCCAGATCGATGGTGACGGTGAACGGCCGCAGATAGCTGTCGTGTTCGATGGCCCGGACGTCGAGCGGGAAGATCACGCCCTTCTTGTGGAAGAACCAGTCCGGCAGCCGGTGGCCGTTGTTGGTCAGCCAGCGAACGATGCTGACGAAGCGGCGCGTGTTGCGGCCCGGCGCATGCGGCGTCACCTGACTGTGATCGAAGGGGCAGCCGACGCGGATGCGCTCATTGACCGTCATCTCGCCGATCTGGCGCCGGCGGTCGGCCATGTCGGCGTTGGCAGCCCAGAACTCCTTGCCGGCCAGCAGGTCTTCGATGGCCAGATTGACCGCCGCCGCCGATTCATAGTGGTAGCTGTTGTTGAAGCGGAAGAAGAAGAAGCGGACCATCTTGATGAACGATTTCTTCGACAGCTTGAGCCGGTCGAAGGTCAGGTGATGGACCATGTGATAGCGGAAGTCGAGATAGACGGTGAGCGGCGACTGCTTGCTGAAGAAGTCTTCCTGATGGGCCACGACACCGGGCATGGTGACGATGTCGAAGTTGTTGGCCAGCGAGAAGAAGCTGTCGTCGCCGCGCACGAAGAACGGGAACGGCAGCTGCGTCACCGAGGCGATCGGGAAGCAGAAGTACCACCAGCCGCCGTACTTGTTGGCAAGGCCGCGCGGCTGGCCTTGCGACATGGCCAGCACCTCGTCGAAGCGGCGCAGGTCGCGGCCGTTGTCGAGCGGCGCGCAGCGGCGGTTGAAGGTGGCGCCGTTCTCCCACATGCGCCACTTGTGCGCCTCGGTGATCATGGCGCCGGCCACGGCGAGGTTGGGCGTCTTGGTGTAGCGCATCAGTGCCAGCGTCCGGCGCAGCGACTCGGGGAAGAAGGTGGCGTCGTCGTCCGAGAACAGGACGTGCGTCGAACGCTTCTCGTCCATGACCTTCTTGAGGCCACGGGTGAAGCCGCCGGCGCCGCCGAGGTTGCGGTTGCGCACCACCTCGCCGTGCTCGAAGGGCACGGCGTCGAGCTCGTCGCCGTTGTCGATGACCAGCAGCGACAGCTTTTCGGCGATGTCGGGGTTGCTCTCGACGTAGGTTTGCAGCCGGGCCGCGGTGGCCATGATGGAGTCGCGGCGGCGGAAGGTGGTGATGACCAGCGTCACCGAGGCGTCAACGCGCGGCGGCGCCAGCACGCGATAGTCGGCGCCGGTGATGACGGCGTCGGTGCTGGCGCGGATGTTGAGGAAGGCAACGCCGTTGAACGTGTTGCGCGGCAGCTTGATGCGGGCCGGCAGCCCCGGCTGCAGCGTCAGCTGGGCGCACGCGAGGCGTTCCCAGCTGTGGCCGAAGCGGGCCAGCATGACCTCGGCGAACACCTCGCCCTCACCGGAGATGTCGAGGACGACGTCCATGTCGTCGAGATCGTAGAGGTGGGCGGGGAAGACGTTGAAGTAGCTGTCGAAACGGATGGTGCTCCTGGCGCCGATGGTATAGGCGCGCCGCTTGGTGTTGTAGCTGACGTCGCCGTCGGCGTGGAAGAACAGCTCGATCTCGCTGTTGACCTGGGCATCGGGGGTCAGCAGGCGCTGCAGGCAGAAGCCTTCGGCGAGCGGCAGCGCGTCGAGGGCGGTGCTCGCCGCCTTGGCCGGCCGATGGGCGGCGACGCCGGCCATGGTGACGATGGCGAGGTCGCGGCCGAGCGAGAAATAGCCGCCGTCGCCGCGTTCGACGTAGGGGAACGGCTGCTGCGGCAGGCTGGCAAGCGGCAGGCAGAAGAACCAGGAACCGCCATACCGGGCCGGCTGGCGCGGGGTCTGGCCGTGCGACAGGGCCAGCACGGTGTCGAAGTCGCGCAGGTCGCGGCCGTCGTCGACCGGCGTGTCGCGGCGACCGAACAGCGCACCGTTCTCCCAGGCCTGCCACTTGTAGGCGGCCGAGATCATGGCGCCGGCGACGGCGAGGTTCGGCGTCCGGGAGAAGCTCAGCAGCGCCAGCGTACGGCGCAACGATTCGGGAAAGAAGATGGCGTCGTCATCGGCGAACAGCACGTGGGTGCTGCCGGCCTGCTGCCGCACCCTGGCAAAGGCGCGGGCGAAGGTCGCCGCGTCGCCGAGCGCCTTGCCGTCGGCGTCGAGGCCATCGATGGCGAGGAGCGACAGCCGCTCGGCGATGTCGGCGTTGCCGTCAAGGTAGGCCCGCAGGCGAGGCTCGAGCGCAAGACCGGCGTCAGGGGCGCTGCCGGTGATGGCCAGAGTGATCGATGCCTCGACCAGCGGTGCCGCCAGCACGCGGTAGTCGGCAGTGGCGATGACAGCGTCGGTCTTGGCGACGACCCGGACGAAGGCCACGCCGTCGAAGACGCCGCGCGGCAGCCTGAGGCGGGCGGGTACACCGGCTGCGAGCGTCAGGCGGGCGCCGGCCAGCCGTTCCCAGCTGTAGCCGATGCGGGCCAGGATCACCTCGACCAGTACATCGCCCTCGCCGGTGACGTCGAGCACGACGTCCAGGCCGGCGAAATCGAAGAGGTGGGCCGGCAGGACGTTGAAGTAGCCATCAAAGCGGACGGTGCTGTCGGCGGCGACCAAATAGGCCCGGCGCTCGGTGTCGTAATCGACCTGGCCTTTGGCGTGATAGAACAGATCGGACTCGCTGTTGACCTCGGCATCGGGGGCGAGAAGGCGCTGAATGCAAAAGCCCTGAGGCTGGGACAGCGGGTAAGCAGTAGCCGCGTCAGGCTGGGCGGAAACTCTCGTCACGATCGGGCCTTTCAACTCAATGGATTATAACACTTGAACATTTAGGCATGAACGGCTCGGCGTAACGAGCCTCTAGGGCATTCAGACCACGACGCTTACGGAAAAACGCGGAGTGGCGCAAGGCGTGGTCGGCAAGGCATCGGGCAGGAAACCGGCGTTTCCCGCCAAAGCGCGGCCCCGCGGCTACACTGGTTCAGCCTAGGGCGAAATATCATCGGCGCAACTCGTCTTCCCCGGCGTCGGAGCTCCAGAGTTTAGCCCAGATGTCGGATCGGCGCCAACGGTCGATGTTGGCCGACCAGACGGCTGCGGCGGTGGCGCGCCTGACGCCGTAGCGCGTGACGACGCCGAGCGCCTTGGCCACCTGGATGAGGCGGCGGCCGGGGCCGTTGCGCGCCTGATCGCCGCGAGCCATGGCGGCGAGCCGGGCGTGCCGACGGTCCGGCCGTTCGGCGAACAGGGCTTCGGGTCCGCGCAGGAAATCGCCGACCGCCAGTGCTTTCATGGCGAAGGTCGCGCCGTCGCCGCGCAGGACGACGTCGTTCAGCAGCAGGCCGAGCAGCGAGCCGACGGTATCGAGATGGACCTTGTCGCGGTAGCAGGCGGCAAAGATCAGCCGGTTGCGCAGTTCGTAATACTTCTGCCAGGCGATGGGCCGGGCGTAGAACGGTTCGTGCCAGACGGCGATGCCGGGCAGCGTCACGGTCGGCACGCCGTTGCGCGCCAGGCGATGACCGAACTCGATGTCGTCGCCGCGCAGGAAGATCGGCGCCGGCAGCGCCACCTTGGCGACCTCGGCCAGCGGCAGCAGGCAGAACCACCAGGCATTGTAGTCGATGGCCGACGGCCGGGCGAACTGCGACAGCGCCCGTTCCGAGGCAAGGTCGAGGTTGCGGGCGATGGCCTGCACGCGGTTGTCGGCGCTGAGGCGGGCGCCGCTCTCGAAGACGACGGTCGGCTGCTGCCGGTCGAGCATGGCGCCGCCGAGCACCAGCGGATGGACGCAGTAGCTCAGGAAGGCGCGGCTGGTCTCGATGACGCGGCAGTCGATGACGATGTCGTCGTCCATCAGCAGGATGTGGGTGAAGGCGTCGCCCTCGGCGAGCGCTTCGACCATGCAGCGGGTGAAGCCGCCGCAGCCGCCGAGATTGCACTGGTGGATGACCGTGATGCGGTGGTCGGCGGCGATGGTGGCGGCGATTTCGGGGTGGGCGAACGGATCGCCCTGGTTGACGAGAAAGACGCGATGCACGGTGTCGCGCAGATCCTCGGCCACGGTGATCGCCCGCAACGTCTCCTTGATGTCCGCCTCGCGATTGTAGGTGCAGAGGCCGACGGCGAGGCGCACGGCATGGCGGGGGGCGGTCGATGTCACGAAGGCGGCGTCATGGAGGACACCATCACTCCGCGCCGTGATCTCGGCGTAGAGGCGGCCGCTCCGCCCCGCGGCAGCGTCGGCGGGAGGCGAGGGGATGGGGACGAGAACCGATCGACCGGCCGCCGCGGCCGGAGCGTCGATAGGCTGGTCGACAATCTGCCGCCGCGAGCCGTCGGCGTATTCGCGGTAGACCGTTACCGTCAGGGCGCCGCCGAAGCTGAGGCGCAGCGCCAGGTCGGCGAGCGGGGCGTGGGCGATCCAGAACGCCTCGTAGAACGAGTTGAAGTAGCTGTCGGCCGACAGCCGGTCGCCGGCCTGGAGACGGAAGGCGCCGCCGACCGGGGCTAGAGCGCCTTCCGACCTGATGGACTCATCAGGTCGACAAGAAATCGCTCCAGATTCAATAAGT
>CALMMQ010000122.1 GCA_937868725.1 uncultured Pleomorphomonas sp. | reverse complement strand
AGCTCGGGCGCGGCGGCATCCGCGAGATCGAGTTCTTCGTCCAGACCCAGCAGCTGATCGCCGGTGGCCGCAATCCGTCGCTGCGCGGCCGCGAAACGCTGGCCATGCTCGACGGGCTGGTCGAGCAGGGCTGGCTCGACGCCCCCTCGCGCGACGAGCTTGCCACCGCCTACCTGTTTCTGCGTCAGGTCGAGCACCGCATCCAGATGCTCAACGACGAGCAGACGCACGTCCTGCCCGACACCGACGATGGCCTGTTGCGCGTCGCCCATCTCATGGGCTTCACCAGCGCCGCTGCCTTCGGCGAAGAGCTGACCGGCCAGCTGCAGCGGGTCAGTCAGCAGTACTCCGAGCTGTTCGAGGAGGAGGAAGACCTCTCCTCCGAGTTCGGCAACATGGTGTTCACCGGCGACGATCTCGATCCCGGCACGCTGCAGACCTTCGAGCGCATGAAGTTCCATCGCCCCGATAACGCCATCCGCATGGTGCAGTCGTGGCACTTCGGTCGCTACCCGGCCATGCGCTCGGCCCGGGCGCGCGAACTGCTCACGGAACTGACGCCGCGCCTGCTCGAAGCCTTTGCCGCCACCGATGCCCCCGATCAGGCCATGATGGCCTTCGACGCCTTTCTCGCCCGCCTGCCGGCCGGCGTGCAGCTGTTCTCGCTGTTGCAGTCGAGCGAACAGCTGATCGGCCTTGTTGCCACCATCATGGGCAACTCGCCGCGTCTGGCCGAGGTGCTGGCGCGCCGGCCGCACGTGCTCGACGCGCTGATCGAACCGAATTTCTTCGATACGCTGCCAAGCCGCGAGGAACTGCGCCGCCGCCTCGACCGGTCCCTGGCCGATGCCCGCGGTTACGAGGACCTGCTCGACCGTACGCGCGTCTTCGTGCAGGAACAGCGCTTCATGATCGGCGTCCGGGTCATCACCGGCACCGCTTCGGCCCGCCAGCTCGGCCAGACCTTCGCCCGCCTCGCCGACGTGCTGCTGGCCCGCGTGCTTGACGCCACCATGGCCGAGTTCGAACGCCAGCACGGCGTCATTCCCGGCGGCCGGGTGGCGCTGCTGGCCATGGGCAAGCTCGGCAGCGAGGAGCTGACCGCCGCCTCCGACCTCGACCTCATCCTGCTCTACGACCACGACGCCGACGCGGCCGCCTCCGACGGCAAGCGGCCGTTGCCGCCGACCCAATACTACGCCCGCCTGACGCAACGCCTCGTCACCGCCATCACCGCCCCCACCGCCGAGGGCAGCCTCTACGAGGTGGACTTCCGCCTGCGTCCCTCCGGCAACGCCGGACCGCTGGCTACCCGTCTCGACGCCTTCAACCTCTATCAGCGCAACGATGCCTGGACGTGGGAGCATATGGCGCTGACGCGCGCCCGCGTCGTCCACGCCACCGGCGGCCTGGGCGAGGCGGTCAACGCCGTCATCGCCGGCGTGCTCGGGGCCCACCGTGAGGCCGGCAAGATCAAGGCCGACGTCGCCGACATGCGGGCGCGCATCGAGCAGGAAAAGCACTCGACCGATCCGTGGAACCTCAAGCGCGTGCCGGGAGGCCTCATCGATCTCGAGTTCATCGCCCAGACCTTGCGCCTGCTGCATGATGCCGACGAGCCGGCCATCCGCCTGCGCAACACCGAGGCCATCCTGACGGCGGCGGCCAACCACGGCCTGCTGTCGAACGCCCAGCGCGACGTGCTGGTGCCGGCGATCCGCTTGTTCTCGGACCTGACGCAGGTGCTGCGGGTGACGCTGCCCAACGATCCCAAGTTCGGTGAAGCGCCCAAGGGCGTGCAGGACCTGATCTGCCGCGTCGCTGCCGCGCCGTCGGTGCCCCAGCTCGAAGCGCAGTTGCTGGATATGCAGGCGGCGGTGCGCGAGACCTTCGTCGCCATGATCGGACCGGTGGTCCGGCAGGAAATGTGATCGGGTCGCCGTCCGCTCAGTGAACGGTGTGGCTGGGCGGCGGCAGCTCGTCGGCCGGCAGCGTCCGACTGAACGGCGCTGTCGCCGCCGGCGCCGAGGCGATGGCCACGGCGGAGCCGTCGCTGGCCGTCGGCGCGGCGATACGCGGAACCAGCACGCTGACCACCGTTCCCCGGCCTTCCTCGGAATCGATGATCATCCGGCCGCCGTGCAGTTCGATCAGCGATTGGGCGATGGCAAGGCCAAGGCCCGAGCCGGGGTGCTTGCGCGTCAGCTGGTTTTCCACCTGCACGAACGGCTTGCCGATCTGTCGCAGGGAGGCCGCCGGGATGCCGATGCCGGTATCGGCCACCGAAAACAGGATGTCCTCGCCAACCTGCCGTGTCTGCACCGTCACCGTACCGCCGGCCTGGGTGAACTTCAGCGCGTTGGACAGCAGGTTGAGCGCCACCTGCTTGAGCGCCCGTCGGTCGGCCACCATCGGCGCCTGCGCGTCGAAGTCGGATACCAGGTTGATCTGGCGGTGTTCGGCCTGCGGCGCCATGATGCGGGCGCACTCGCCGATCACCTCGTCCATGACGACGCTGTCGAGCGTCAGGTTGACGCGGCCGGCCTCGATCTTGGACATGTCGAGAATGTCGGAGATGACGTTGAGCAGATAGATGCCGCTCTCGTGGATGTCGCGGCAATAGTCCATGTATTTCTCCGAGCCGAGGGCGCCGAACAGACCGGACCGCATGATGTCGGAGAAGCCGATGATGGCGTTGAGCGGCGTGCGCAACTCGTGGCTCATCGAGGCCAGGAACTCGCTCTTGGCCCGGTTGGCCGCCTCGGCACGCGCCTTCTCTTCGGAGTACTTCTTGGCCAACTCGACCAGCTGCTGCGTTTGCAGCTGCATCTTGTGGCGATGCTGGCGCAGATCGGCGACGGTGGCCATCAGCTGCCGTTCGCTTTCCAGCAGGTTCTCTTCATGGTGCTTGAGCTGGGTGATGTCGGTGCCGACCGACACGAAGCCGCCATCCTTGGTGCGGCGTTCGTTGATCTGCAGCCAGCGGCCGTCGTCGAGGCGAGCCTCATAGGAGCGTTCGCCGCCGGTCAGCGAGTACCTGAGGCCCTCGCGTGCCACCTTCGGCTGGCGGGCCGCCGCCATCACCTCGGCGTAGGGCGTGCCCGGGCGGGCGACGCTGTCGGGCAACTGGTGCAGCGTCTGGTATTTGGAATTGCACATCACCAGCCGGTTTTCGGCGTCCCACAGCACGAAGGCTTCGGAGATGGTGTCGATGCCGTCGCGCAGACGCACGGCGGCGGTGGCGTTCTCCTCGGCCTGCGTCTTCTGTTCGGTGACGTCGACAGTGATGCCGATGAGGTGCGGCGCCCGGTCGAGGTCGTGCACCACTTCGGCGCGCATGCGCAGCCATACCCAGTCGCCGCTGGCGTGGCGGATGCGGAACTCGAGATCGACGGTGTCCTGGCCGATCTCCAGCAGTTCCTTGGCCAGTTCGTAGAGGTCGATGTCGTCGGGGTGGATCATCGCCTGCAGGTCGTTGAAGCCCATCAGGTCGGAGTTGGGTTCCATGCCGAGGATGACGTACATCGACGGCGACCAGAACAGCCGGCCGCGCGCCAGATCCCAGTCCCACAGGCCGCAGCGGCCGCGCCGCAACGCCGTGTCGACGCGCGATTGCGTGGCACCGTAGATGCGGTCCGCTTCGTTGGCTCGCGAGGTCTGCACGAAGAAGAAGTAGACCATGACGATCAGAATGCAGCTCGTGCCGACGAACAGCGCCGCCGTCATGGTGACGTTGCGCCGCCAGGCCGAGAACACCTGCGCCTTGGGCTGGAAGGCCACCACCGAGCCGAGGCCGTCATCGAGATTGTGCACGGTGGCCAAGGCGGCTGTGCCGTCTGGCAGCGTCGCTTCCATGACGCCGGCCCGCTCGCCGAAGATCAGCATCGGGTGGCCGGCTCCGAACAACCCGGCCAGCGTGCCGTCGCCGGCCAGCGGCGTTTCGGGAGCCGACGCCTTGATGGCACCGGCGGGATCGGTGAACAGGATGACGCGGCCGCCGTCGGTCGCCGACGGCGGCAGGCTCTCGCGCAGGATGGTTCGGAGCTGCGACGGCTGGCCGTTGGCCTCGCGCACCCGTCCGCTCGCCTGCTCGAGGGCATTTTCCAGCGACTCGGCCAACAGGCTCAGGGCATCGCGGGCCGAACGCTCGGTCTCGTCGCGCCGGTCCATCAGGTTGGACACGTGCGCCACGCCGACGACGACGATGAAGATGGTGATCAGAATGGGGATGGAGCGGCGGAACAGCGGCTCGGCCTGCAGCAGCCGCTGGTAGGCCGGACGCGCGAGCAGGCCAGCGTGGCCCTTGAGCGTATGGTCGGTGCCGCCGAAGAAACGGGCGCGCCAGCCATTGCCCCCCTTGTTCAGGTTGTCGCGCTCCATCGTTGCCCCTTGATCGCCGTCGTTTCATGCGGATGTCTGGGAACGCGAAACACTCCCGAATCAGGCTCAGTTTGAATCAACGGGAATCGCTCTGTCCATAGGTTAATACCCGCTGAATCGTCGTCGGCGAATCCCGGCCGCCGTTTCTCCACAGCTGTTGCAATGCTGCCGTTTCGCCGCCTCGGCGGGTTATATCGGAAAGAGTCCCATCGCCCCTTCGCAACTCTGCCGACCTGAGTGGCGAAACGAAAAACCGGCCCGTTGGGGCCGGCTTCGTCAGGCTTGTCGTCCGCTTGGCCGTCAAGCCAGCGTCCGCTCCAGAATGTCGGAGCTGTCGCGCGACAGCGCGTCCTTCGCCGCCAGCAGACGCAGCGCCTTTTCCGCCTGGCTCCGCCGTGCCGGCTCGAACGAACGCCAGGCGCGGAACGAGGTCAGCAGGCGGGCGGCCAGCTGCGGATTGGCCTCGTCGATGCGACCGATGGTTTCGGCCACGAAGCGGAAGCCTTCGCCGTCGGCGCGGGCGAACTGCGTCGGGTTCTGCGTGGCGAAGGCGCCGATCAGGGCGCGGACGCGGTTGGGGTTGCTGAAGGAGAACGACGGGTGCTCCATGAGGGCGATCACCTTGTCGAGCGTATCCTTGGCCGGCACCGTCGCCTGCACCGCCAGCCACTTGTCGACGACCAGCGGCACCTTGCCGAACTGGGCATGGAAGGACGATAGCGCGTCGGCGGCCGAGAAGTCGGCGCGGTGGACCAGAATGGTCAGGGCGGCGAGGCGATCGGTCATGTTGGTGGCGCGGGCAAAGCGCTCGCGAACCATGGCCATGTCGGCCGCGTCACCCGTATAGGACAGGTGGTCGAAAGCGGCGTTAATGAACGACCGCCGACCGGCTGCCGCCGCGTCCGGCGAGTATGGCTCCACCTTGCCACCGATGCCGGACTTGACGATGTCGCGCAGCACCGGCGCCACGGCGGCCGCCAGTGCCTTGCGATAGGCGAGACTCGCCGTCCGCACGGCGTCGGGGTCGATGTTGTCGCCCATCTCGCGTGCCACGTCGTTTTCTGCCGGCACGCCGAGCAGCAAGGCTTTGAAGGCCGGGTCGAGATCGTCGCGCTGGATGAGCTCGCCCAGCGCCGCGAACAGATCGGTGGCAAAGCTCGGACTCTGGCCGCTACGCACCTGCTGCGCCGCCTTGACGAGGGCGGCCATGGCCAGCGTCGTGCCAGCCTGCCAGCGATTGAACGGGTCGCTGTCATGACGCAGCAGGAAGATCAGGTCGGCGTCGGCGATCTCGTGGCGCACCTTGACCGGCGCCGAGAAGTCGCGGAACAGCGAGGGGATCGGCCGGCTGGCGATGCCCTCGAACACCACGGTGTGGCTGGCCTCGGTCAGCACGAACGTGCCGGGACGGGCTTCGGCCCCGCTCACCGCCGTCGGCTGCATGTCCTTGCCGTCGGTGCCGACCAGGCCGTAGCGCACCGGAATGACCTGCGGCAGCTTGGTCGTCTGGCCCGGGGTGATCGGCGTCTCCTGACGCAGCGTCAGCGTGAAGCGCCGGGCGGCGGCGTCGTAGCTGTCGGAGATGGTGACGAGCGGCGTGCCGGCCTGACGATACCAGGTCATGAACGGGCCGAGGTCGCGGCCGCTCGCCTCGGCGAAGCAGGCGACGAAGGCCTCGACCGTGGTCGCCTCGCCGTCGTGGCGGGTGAAGTAGAGGTCCATGCCGCGGGCGAACGCCTCGGCACCGATCAGCGTCTTGAGCAGGCGGATGACCTCGGCGCCCTTCTCATACACGGTGGTCGTATAGAAGTTATTGATTTCCTTGTACTGTTCCGGTCGCACTGGATGGGCCAGCGGGCCGCCGTCCTCGGGGAACTGCTGGCTGCGCAGCAGTCGCACGTCGGCGATGCGCTTGACCGGCCGCGACCGCATGTCGGCCGAGAACTCCTGATCGCGGAAGACCGTCAGGCCCTCTTTGAGGCAAAGCTGGAACCAATCGCGGCAGGTGATGCGGTCACCGGTCCAGTTGTGGAAATACTCGTGGGCGATGACGCCCTCGATGCCGGCATAGTCGCTGTCGGTGGCGATCTCCGGCTCGGCCAGTACGTACTTGTCATTGAAGACGTTGAGGCCCTTGTTTTCCATCGCCCCCATGTTGAAGTCGGACACGGCGACGACGTTGAAGATGTCGAGGTCGTATTCGCGACCGAACACGTCTTCGTCCCACTTCATCGACCGCTTGAGCGAATCCATGGCGTAGGCGGCTTTGGCGGCGTTGCCGTGCTCGACGTAGACGGCCAGCGCCACATCGCGGCCGCTCTTGGTCACGAAACGGTCGCGGTAGGCTTCAAGATCACCGGCCACCAGCGCGAACAGATAGGCCGGCTTCGGCCAGGGATCCTGCCAGAGAGCGAAGTGGCGGCCGCCGGCCAGTTCACCGCTGTCGAGAAGATTGCCGTTGGAGAGCAGCACCGGCGCCGCCGCCTTCGGCGCCTCGATGCGCACGGTATAGACAGTGAGCACGTCCGGGCGGTCGTGGAAATAGGTGATGCGGCGGAAGCCTTCGGCCTCGCACTGGGTGCACCAGGTGCCGCTCGACCGGTAAAGACCGGTGAGCTTGGTGTTGGCGCCCGGATCGATGCGAGTGGTGATCTCGAGCTCGAACGGGCCGGCCGGCGGCGCCTTGATCGTCAACTGGCTGGCCGTTACCGCGTAGGCCTCGGCGGCCAGTTCCGCGCCGTCGATGGCGATGCGCTGCAGCTCGAGGTCTTCGCCGTCCAGCACCAGTGGCTCGGTGGTCGTGCCCGGGCGCGGCGCGAAGGCGATGCGGGCATCGACGGTCGTTTCATGCTCGAACAGCCGGAACGTCAGATTGACGCGCTCGATGCTGTGGGGGGTAGGGCGGTAGTCGGCGAGACGAACGACGGGCGTGGGAGCGTTGGACACGGGTATCACCTGAATGACCCGGCGGGCAGAGCCCGCGCGGTTTGCGAATGAAATGCAGATGTTCGGTTTTAAGGGTTCATGGCCCAAATGCAAAATGTTCTTTGCGGCCCACGTCGTTCGCCATCGCGCCGCGACGGCGCTCGCCGGCACATTTTCGGGTGGCGGGCGGTGGACAAGTCAGGCGACATGCCCTAACTTCGCGCCCATGAGTGAATTCGTCGTTCTGACCTCTTCCTGGTGGTGGCGCGCATCCTGATTGGAGCGGCCGAGGACGTGTGTCCGAACTTGATCGAGGTGGGCAAGGCCGCTCCGGGAGACCGGGACGGCCTTTGGTTTATCTGAAGAGTCCGATCGGTCCGCCCGCGAGCGCGAACGGAGAGATCGTGATGGCTGAGACGCGGAAGGTTGCTGGCATGCTGGCGGATGACCACGAATTCGAAACCGCCGGCGGCGTGGCGGTCAGGCGCACGGCGCGGGCCGACCATTATGCCACGGCGATATCGGGCTACTTCGACAAGCTCGACAGCCGGCGCGGTGCCGTGCTGTCGTCGAACTACGAGTTTCCCGGCCGCTATTCGCGCTGGGACATGGCCTTCGTCGATCCGCCGGTGGCGCTGACGGCGCGCGGCTTCGACATGACCATCGAGGCTCTGAACGACCGCGGCCGCGTGCTGTTGCCGGCCTTCGCCGCCGCTGCCGCCGGTCCCGATCTTGCCGCCTTTACCGTCGCTGCCGATCGCATCGACCTCAAGGTCAAGCCGGCCGAGGGGCTGTTTCCCGAAGAGGAGCGTTCGCGCCAGCCGTCCGTGTTCTCGGTCATCCGGCGCATCATCGCCAAGTTCGCCACCGATGACGACAGCAATCTCGGCCTGTGGGGCGCCTTCGGCTACGATCTGGCCTTCCAGTTCGACCGCATCGCCTTCAAGCTCGCCCGCCCCGATGACCAGCGCGATCTGGTGCTCTACTTCCCCGACGAGATTGCCATCGTCGACCACCACCGCGCCGCTGCCACCATCTATGCCTACGACTTCGTCGTCGAGGGCCGCTCGACGGCTGGCCTTGAACGCACTGGCTCGGTCACGCCGTTCGTGCCGTCCGACCTGGTGCCGCCGCGCGGCGACCACGTGCCGGGTGAATACGCCGCCTCGGTGGCCAAGGCGGTGGAGTATTTCAAGCGCGGCGATCTGTTCGAGGTGGTGCCGGGCCAGACCTTCTACGAAAAGCCGACCTCCAATCCCTCGGCCATCGCCCGCCATCTGCAGAAGGCCAATCCGGCGCCCTACGGCTTCATGTTCAACCTCGGGCAGGGCGAGTACCTGATCGGCGCCAGCCCGGAAATGTTCGTCCGCGTCACCGACGGCAAGCGCGTCGAGACCTGCCCGATCTCCGGCACCATCCGGCGCGGCAAGAACGCCATCGAAGACGAGATCCAGATCCGCACGCTGCTCAACTCCAAGAAGGACGAGGCCGAGCTCACCATGTGCTCGGACGTCGACCGCAACGACAAGAGCCGCATCTGCGAACCCGGTTCGGTGCGCGTCATCGGTCGCCGCCAGATCGAGATGTATTCGCGCCTCATCCACACCGTCGACCACATCGAGGGCCGACTGCGAGACGGCATGGACGGCCTTGACGCCTTCCTGTCGCACGCTTGGGCGGTGACGGTGACCGGTGCGCCCAAGCTCTGGGCCATGCAGTTCATCGAGGACCACGAGAAGAGCTGCCGCGCCTGGTACGGCGGCGCCGTCGGCGCGCTGTTGATGAACGGCGACGTCAACACCGGCCTGACCTTGCGCACCATCCGCATCAAGAACGGCATTGCCGCGGTCCGGGCCGGTGCGACGCTGCTCTATGATTCCAATCCCGAGGAGGAGGAGCGCGAGACCGAGCTCAAGGCTTCGGCCATGCGCGCCGCCATCCGCGAGGCCGGCAACGGTCCGGAGGTCAACGAGGCCAAGGTGCGCGAGGCGGTGGGAACCGGGCTGAAGATCGTGCTGGTCGACCACGAAGACAGCTTCGTGCACACGCTGGCCAACTACTTCCGCCAGACCGGCGCCGAGGTGGTAACGCTGCGTTCCTCCAAGGGCGTTGGTATCGACGCCGCGCTGATCGAGCGGGCCAAGCCCGACTTGCTGGTGATGTCGCCGGGGCCAGGCAATCCCTCCGATTTTCGTTGTACACAGACAATCAAGTCAGCGTGGGCCCTCGGGCTGCCGATCTTCGGCGTCTGCCTCGGCCTGCAGGCCATGACCGAGGCCTACGGCGGCCGGCTGGCCCAGTTGGCGACGCCCTTCCATGGCAAGCCGTCGGAGGTCAGCACCGCCGAGGGCTCGTTGCTGTTCGATGGTCTGCCGAACCCGATTGTCGTTGGCCGCTATCATTCGCTTTACGCCGATCGTGGCGCATTGCCGGACGTTTTCCGCGTGACGGCCGAGACGGCGGATGGCGTGATCATGGCGATCGAGCACAAGAGCGAGCCGCTGGCCGCCGTGCAGTTCCATCCGGAATCGATCATGTCGCTCAGTGACGATGCCGGCCATCGCATCGTCGAAAACGCCATCCGCGGTCTCGTTCGCCGGCGTTGAAGCGAATACCCGACAGTGCGGTTGCCGGGGCGCCTTCTGGTTGAGGTTACCCCGGCAGCAGGCTCGTTTTCGGGGTGGTGCCGGGGAAGGCGACGTCCCGCGTTCGCTCTGTCACGCTTTTTTCCGGTTTGTATTCGGGACGCCGCCTACGGAGGCGCTTTTGTATCTAATTGGAAACAAAGGCGAATTCCGGAGGTCGCCGAAGCATTTCGACCAATGCATAAAAATAATGTCGGCATTGCTGCATTTCTGACTGGAAGAAAGCCTCGGACGCGCTATCATACAAATTGCGGCTACGTTGCTGGCTCAACTCGTCGCGGGAGTTTCTGCTCCCTCCGCGGTCTCGCGGGAAAGCGGTCCAACAACTCAAAGAGGGCGCAAGCCCTCTTTTTTTGTCTGGAAGTGACGGCTTGAGACCGCAGTTGTCCAAGGCATCAATATATAGCAGGTCGCGGCGATCAAGCTGCGCCTGTTTCTTGAGCTTTGCCGCCTCGCCGTTGCCGGCAATCGCCTACGCCGCGATCAGCCTGGTTGGACGCAGGCAGTTGCCGCCCTGGTTGGCATCGGACAGCTGCCGATCGCATGGTTCTCCGGGCGCCGCCGTCGTCGCCTGTCGCCGGTGAGCGCTATCTCCTTGCCGGCAAAAGGATTGCCACTCTCGCCGACCAGCCAGATCCACGCGCCAGCCCGCTTCGGGCCGGTGGCCGGCGCCGGAATTTCTACCGCGATCGCCAGCGGCGAAAGCCGGCGACTCCGCCGGCGGGCTGCACAAATTTGAACCTTGACCGAAGTGTTTTTTTACCGAAAGATCAAGGAAACAACACGGGCCGAAAACGGTTCGACGGGAACAGCCGCCAGACGGCTCCAAGCCTTTAGGTACATGCCGCCGGTCACTCCGGCATCGGCGAAAGACGCAAAGCGTTGAGCGCGCGCCAACCGTGAGGTTGCGTGGCAAGGGGGGATTACACCTCGACGACGCAGCGGCTGCTACCGGTGTCGGCGATCGGCAACGAGCGCGACGGGGAACACATCATGCCTGACATCGCTAGCGGACGCCTGCCCGAAGCCCAGCTCAGGGCCAACTTCATCGACGTGCACAAGCCGTTCGACGGTCACGAGGCGCTGGTGGAGAGCAACCGTTGCTACTTCTGCTACGACGCGCCGTGCACCATTGCCTGCCCGACGTCGATCGACGTGCCGATGTTCATCCGCAAGATTGCCACCGGCAACGTCGATGGCGCCGCCGAGACCATCTTCTCGGCCAATATTCTCGGCGGCATGTGCGCCCGCGTCTGCCCCACCGAAACCTTGTGCGAGGAGGCTTGCGTTCGCCATGCCGCCGAGGACAAGCCGGTGCGTATCGGCCAGCTGCAGCGCTTTGCCACCGACCACTACCTGACGCGCAACGATCGCTTCGGCGATCGCGCGGTGGCGACCGGCCGCAAGGTGGCCGTCGTCGGGGCCGGTCCGGCCGGGTTGGCCTGCGCCCACGAACTGGCCTGTCACGGCCATGACGTCACCATCCTTGAGGCCCGTCACAAGTCCGGCGGCCTCAACGAGTTCGGCATCGCCACCTACAAGGCCACCGACAACTTCGCCCAGCGCGAGGTCGACTTCGTGGTCGGCGTCGGCGGCATCACCATCGAGCACGGCAAGGCGCTCGGTCGCGACTACACGCTGGCCGATCTCACCGCCCGTTACGACGCCGTCTTTCTCGGGCTCGGTCTGCAGGCGGTCAATGCTCTTGGCCTTGAGGGCGAGGAGATCGCCGGCGTCATCGACGCCGTGCGCTGGATCGAAGACCTGCGCCAATCAGGTGACAAGACCGACGTCGAAGTCGGCAACCGTGTCGTGGTCATCGGCGGCGGCATGACGGCCGTCGACGCGGCCATCCAGGCCCGCAAGCTCGGCGCCGAGGACGTCACCATGGTCTATCGTCGTGGCCCCGAACACATGGGGGCCAGCGCCTACGAGCAGGATTTGGCCCGCCTCAACGGCGTGCGCATCAAGTTCTGGGCCGCGCCGGCGGCGCTCACGACCGATGGCAACCACGTCACCGCCGTCGAGTTCGTCTCGACCCACCTTGACGAGGCCGGCAAGCTCGTCGGCACCGGCCAGACGTTCACACTCGCCTGCGATCAGGTGATGAAGGCCATCGGCCAGGCATTCGTGCCCGGCCCGGTGACCAGCGGCGAGACCGTCGCCCTCGACAAGGGCCGCATCGTCGTTGACGCCGATGGCCGCACCTCCGCCCCCAAGGTCTGGGCTGGCGGTGACTGCGTGCTCGGTGGCCGCGATCTGACCGTCGAAGCCGTCGCCCACGGCAAGCGCGCCGCCCAATCCATCCACGCCGCTCTCACGGCCTGATTTCAAGGAGACTTCGTCATGGCCGATCTGCGTACCGATTTCCTCGGCATCAAGTCGCCCAACCCGTTCTGGCTGGCCTCGGCGCCGCCGACCGACAAGCAGTACAACGTCGAGCGCGCCTTCAAGGCCGGCTGGGGTGGTGTCGTCTGGAAGACGCTGGGCGAAGACCCGGCGGTGGTCAACGTCAACGGCCCGCGCTATGGCGCCACCCACGCCAACGATCGCCGGCTGACCGGTTTCAACAATATCGAGCTGATCACCGATCGGCCGCTCGAGCTCAACCTGCGCGAAATCGCCGAGGTCAAGAAGAACTGGCCCGATCGGGCGCTGGTCGTGTCGCTGATGGTGCCCTGCGAGGAACAGAACTGGAAGTCGATCGTCGCCCGCGTCGAGGCGACCGGCGCCGACGGCATCGAACTCAACTTCGGCTGTCCCCATGGCATGAGCGAACGCGGCATGGGCTCGGCGGTGGGGCAGGTGCCCGAATACATCGAGATGGTGGCGCGCTGGTGCAAGGCGGCGACACGCATGCCGGTGATCGTCAAGCTGACCCCCAACATCACCGACATCCGCTATCCTGCCCGCGCCGCCAAGAAGGGCGGGGCCGACGCCGTATCGCTGATCAACACCATCAACTCCATCGTCGCCGTCGATCTCGACCGCTTCGCCCCCGTGCCGACCATCGACGGCAAGGGCGCCCACGGCGGCTACTGCGGCCCCGGCGCCAAGCCGATCGCCCTCAACATGGTGGCCGAGATCGCCCGCGACCCCGCCACCTACGGCCTGCCGATCTCCGGCATCGGCGGCATCGAGACCTGGCGCGACGCCGCCGAGTTCATCGCGCTCGGCTGCGGCACCGTGCAGGTGTGCACGGCGGTGATGACCTACGGATTCCGCATCGTCGAGGAGATGATCGACGGCCTCAAGCAGTACATGGACGGCAAGGGCTTCGCCACCATCGAGGACTTCCGTGGCCGGGCCATTGCCAATCTCTCGGATTGGAAGCACCTCAACCTCAACTATATCACCAAGGCCAGGATCGATCAGGATCTCTGCATCAAGTGCGGCCGTTGCCACATCGCCTGCGAGGACACCTCGCACCAGGCGATCACCCACATGGTCAACGGCGTCCGTCACTTCGAGGTCAAGGACGAGGAGTGCGTCGGCTGCAATCTCTGCGTCAACGTCTGCCCGGTCGACGGCTGCATCACCATGGAGCGTCTGGCGCCCGGTTCGGTCGATCCGCGCACCGGCAAGGTCGTGCCGGCTGAATACGCCAACTGGACGACCCATCCCAACAACCCGGCGGCGGTGGCGGCGGAATAGCCGCCCCGCCCGGACGGCGCCTTACGCCGCCCGCTCGGCCCGGATGCGGGCGGTGAGGGCGGCGATCTCGGCATCGGCGGCGGCCACCGCCTTGGCGTGCAACTCGTCGGAAATGCCGAGGCCTTCGGCCCGCACGACGTCGACCGTCGTGATGCCGATCAGGCGGAAGAACGCCCGCAGGTACGGCTCGACGAAATCGAGGTTCGGCCCGTTCAGGAAGCCGCCGGCGGCATAGGCAACGATGACGCGCCGGGCGCCGCACAGACCTTCAAGCCCGGCCTCGGTGGCGCGGAAGGTCTTGTCGGGAATGGTGATGGCATCGATCCAGGCCTTGAGACCGGCGGGCACACCGAGGTTGTACATCGGCGCGCCAATGACGATGACATCGGCCGCCAGCACCTCGTCGATGAGCGTGAAATCGGGGGCGCCGGCGTAAGGATCGAAGACGGCCACCGGTACCTTGGCGAGGTCGTGATGGATCACCGCCTCGTCGCCTCCGGCCTTGAGGCCGGCAACGATGGCCGCGGTCATGCGGCGGGTGACCGAGGCGTCACCGGCCAGGCTGGAATCGATGTGCAGAATGGTCATGGGGCAAGCGGTCCGCGTTAGGAGGAATCGGCCAGGCGCCGGAATCGGCTGTCAGCCTAATGGCTCCACGCCGGCCGCGCACCCCGTGCCGGCATGGGCTGGTGGTTCTGCGGATGGCGGCGGCGCACGCCCGGTCTTGCGGGGCCGCTGCCGGAGGATCATCCTCGCCGGTGGTCTCGTCCCTGGAGAGGCGCCATGCCGCATCGCTGTCCGTGGTATCTTGGCTACGTCCTGATCAATCCGCTCCGCCGGCTGATGCAGCCGCCAAAGGCCATCCTCGAACCGTGGGTCAAGGCGGGCGACGTGGTGTTCGAACCCGGTCCGGGCATGGGCTATTTCACGCTGGATCTGGCTCGGCTGGTCGGCCCCGCCGGTCGGGTCGTCGTCGCCGACGTCGAGCCGCGCATGCTCGCCAGCCTCGTTCGGCGGGCCCGGCGGGCCGGTCTCGCCGATCGCGTCGAGGCGCGCCTGGCCGGTGAGACCTCGCTCGGCATCGACGACCTCGCCGCTTCCGTCGATTTCGTGCTGGCCTTCGCCGTCGTGCACGAACTGCCCGATGCCAGCGGTTTCTTCCAGGCGGTGGCGCGAGCGATGAAGCCGGGCGCCCGGCTGTTGTTCGCTGAACCGGCCGGGCACGTGTCGGAGACCGCATTCGCAGAAGAACTGGCGTTGGCCGCCGCGGCGGGACTGACGATCGTTGACCGGCCGACGGTCCGTTCAAGCCTTGCCGCCGTGCTGGCGAGACCGGTCTGATCGGTCAGCCGCCTACACGCGCTCGTGAACGTCTGAGTGCTTGCCGCGCCTGGTTCGCTCGGGTGACAATACATTTCAGCGATCGCTTCGTCCGATCGGCTGCCACGCTCCGGGAGACATCATGTTCACCTGCACAGGTTACGGCGCCAGGAGCGCCGACGCCCGCCTCGCACCGCTTGCCATCGTCCGCCGCGATCCCGGTCCGGACGACGTCGAGATCGAAATCCTCTATTGCGGCGTCTGTCATTCCGATCTGCATACGGCGCGCAACGAATGGGGCGGCACGCTCTATCCTTCGGTGCCCGGTCATGAAATCGTCGGCCGGGTCAAGCGCGTCGGTGCCGCCGTAACCAGCTTCAAGATCGGTGACGCCGTCGGCGTCGGCTGCATCGTCGACAGCTGCCGCACCTGCCCCAGCTGTCAGGCTGGCCTCGAGCAGTACTGTCTCAACGGCATGGTCGGCACCTACAACGGTCCTGACAAGGTGCTGGGCGGCCATACCTTCGGCGGCTACTCCGGCGCCATCGTCGTCGACAAGGCCTACGTGCTGCGCGTGCCCGACGGGCTCGATCTGGCGGCCGCCGCGCCGCTGCTCTGCGCCGGCATCACCACCTACTCGCCGTTGCGCCACTGGAAGGTCGGCCCCGGCCAGCGGGTCGGCATCGTCGGTCTCGGCGGCCTCGGCCACATGGGCGTGAAACTGGCCAGCGCGCTCGGTGCCCACGTGGTGATGTTCACCACCTCGGCCTCCAAGGTCGAAGACGCGCGGCGTCTCGGCGCCCACGAGGTGGTGTTGTCGCGCGATCCGGCGGCCATGGCCGCCGAGCGCGGCCGTTTCGACTTCATCCTCGACTGCGTCGCCGCCGAGCACGACATCAACGCCTATCTCGCCCTGCTCAAGGTCGATGGCGCGCTGGTGCAGGTGGGGGCGCCGGAGAAGCCGCTGCCCGTCCACGTCTTCAGCCTCATCCCGCAGCGTCGCACCTTTGCCGGTTCGATGATCGGCGGTATCGCCGAAACCCAGGAAATGCTCGACTTCTGCGCCGCCCACGCCATCACCTCCGACATCGAGATGATCCGCATGGACGAGATCAACGAAGCCTACGAGCGCATGCTGAAGTCGGACGTCAAGTATCGCTTCGTCATCGACATGGCGAGCCTGCCCACCGCCGCCTGACGGGGCGGCTAAAGCTCAGCGCGGCAGGATGCCGCCCATCAGCACGTCGATCACCGTGCTGCTGGCCTTCTGGAAGGTGGCGGGGTCTTCGACGCCCTTGCCGAGCACCAGCTTGATCTGGGCGTCGAAGTCGGCGTAGTGCTGCGTCGTCGCCCAGATCATGAAGATGAGATGCACCGGATCGATCGGCCGCAGCTTGCCGGCGGCGATCCAGTGGCGCAGCACGTCGGCCTTTTCCGAGACGAGGCTCTTGAGGTCGGTGGTCAGCACGCTTTCGAGATGCGGTGCCCCCTGCAGGATTTCGCCGACGAACAGCCGGCTTTCCTGCGGATGATCACGCGATTGCTCGAGCTTGCGGCGGATGTAGTCGCCAATCTCGGCTTCCGGCTCGCCGGCCTCGTCCATTTCCCCGAGCGGCTCCAGCCACATGTCGAGCGTGCGCTGCAGCACGGCGACGTAGAGGTCCTGCTTGCGGCGGAAATAGTAGAGCAGGTTGGGCTTGCTCATGCCCACCTTGTCGGCGATCTGGTCGATGGTGGCGCCGCGAAAGCCATAGCGGGAAAACACCTCAAGCGCGGCGTCGAGGATCTTCTCCTCGTTCTCCGCCTGAATGCGGGTCCGCTTCTTGGAATTGCCTGCCCGTGCCCGATCGATCGAATCCATTTTCCCATCCGCTCGCTTCGTCCGAATTTTGAACGGATTTGACGAGAGGGCAAGCCTTGTTGCCGCAAAACGAGACTCAGTCAGTCGCCGATGGCTTTCAGGAGCGGAGGGCGATCCCGTCGCCTGCCGGTCAGAACGACGGCGGCGTGCAGACGGAGATGACTTCGCACGGACTCTCGCCGACGTTGCGGAAGCGGTGCGGCTCCTGGCTCTTGAAGTAGTACGCTTCACCCGGACCCAGCACCTCGCGCTTGTCGCCGACCACCACTTCCAGCCGCCCACACAGCACGATGCCGCCTTCCTCGCCCTCGTGGCGGATGCGCACCCGGCCGGAGCTGGCGCCGGCTTCGTAGCGCTCGGAGATGATCTGCAGCGCCTTGCCGGTGAGATCGCGGCCGACCTGACGATAGGAAACGCCGCCGCGACCGATTTCCATCATGTCGGCGGCCTTGAAGAACACCCGGTCGACCTCCGGCGCCTCCTCGGCGAAGAAGTCGCTGAGCGGGATCGGCAAGGCGTCGAGAATGCGTTTCAGGGCTCCGACCGACGGGCTGATGGTGTTCGATTCGATCTGGCTGATGGTGGCGTTCGAGATGCCGGCCCGCCGGGCCAGTTCGCGCTGCGAATAGCCGCGCGCTTCACGGAAGCGCCTGAGCTTGCCGCCGAGATCGAGGGTTGGTTCGGAGCCGGGTGTTAAGTTGTTCGACATTGCAAACAGTGAGGCACGATTCCCCAGTATTTGCAACGATCGGCCGCAGGCCAAGATAACTGCTTGTTCAAAATCAGGACATGCACGTAGACTGGTCACCAACGTGGCGCCGCGTGCGTCGCGCCGCCCTCGCGCGGGTCTTCCTGGAGAACCAAATGAGCAGTGCCGAACGGGCCGCCGTGCCCAACAATCTCGAAGCCTTCTGGATGCCGTTTACCGCCAACCGGCAGTTCAAGAAGGCGCCGCGCCTTCTCGCCTCCGCTTCGGGCATGTACTACACCACCGTCGAGGGCAAGAAGCTGCTCGACGCCACGGCCGGCCTCTGGTGCGTCAACGCCGGTCATGGCCGCAAGGAGATCGTCGAGGCGGTGGCCGCCCAGGTCGGCGAACTCGACTACGCGCCGGCCTTCCAGATGGGCCATCCCAAGGCCTTCGAGCTTGCCGCCCGGCTGACCTCGATGATGCCCAAGCCGCTTGACCACGTGTTCTTCACCAATTCCGGTTCGGAATCGGTCGAGACGGCGCTCAAGATCGCCATCGCCTACCAGCGCGTCCGCGGCCAGGGCACAAAGACGCGCATCATCGGCCGCGAGCGCGGCTACCATGGCGTCAACTTCGGCGGCATCTCGGTCGGCGGCATTCCCACCAACCGCAAGTTCTTCGGCTCGCTGCTCACCGGCGTCGACCACATGCGCCACACCCACGACATCGAGCGCAACGCCTTCTCGCGCGGCCAGCCGGCCTACGGCGCCGAGTTCGCCGATGAGCTCGAGAAGATCATCTACCTGCACGATGCCACCAACATCGCCGCCGTCATCGTCGAACCGATGTCCGGGTCCACCGGCGTGCTGATCCCGCCCAAGGGCTACCTCGAACGCCTGCGCGAAATCTGCACCAAGCACGACATCCTGCTGATCTTCGACGAAGTGATCACCGGTTTCGGCCGCCTCGGCACGCCGTTCGCCGTCGACTACTTCGGCGTCAAGCCGGACATCGTCACCACCGCCAAGGGCATTTCCAACGGCGTCATTCCCATGGGCGGCGTGTTCGTCACCTCGGACATCTACAACGCCTTCATGACCGGGCCGGAGCACGCCATCGAGCTCTTCCACGGCTACACCTATTCGGCCCACCCGGTGGCCTGCGCCGCCTCGCTGGCGACGCTCGACATCTACGCCCGCGAAGGTCTGCTCAACCGGGGCGGCGAGATCGCCCAGTATTTCGAGGATGCGCTGCATTCGCTGAAGGGGCTGCCGCACGTCATCGACATCCGCAACATCGGTCTCGTCGGTGCCATCGAGCTGGAGCCGATCGCCGGCGAACCGACCAAGCGCGCCTTCCAGGCCTTCCTCGACGCCTACGACAAGGGCCTGATGATTCGCACCACCGGCGACATCATCGCTCTGTCGCCGCCGCTGATCATCTCCAAGGCCGAGATCGACACCATCGTGTCGACGCTGGCCGACGTGCTGAAGAAGCTGGCCTGATCGGGCCTGCGAGCCACCATCACCGCGACGCCGGCCGGACATTGTTCCGGCCGGTTTCGTTTTGGCGGTTGCGGGGTGGGATTGACGGCAACGCGGAAATGTGTTCTTCTTTTGTTCCTGACAGTCCGTCCGGCTGTCGGAACCGGGAGGATATCATGGCCCTACATGGCAGCTTCTGCTGGAACGAACTGATGACGCCCGACGTTGCCGCGTCCAAGGCCTTCTATGCCGCGGCGCTCGGCTGGACCTATACCGAGTCGCCCATGCCCGACGGCGTCTATACGCTGGCCTTCGTGCCCGGCGACCAGAAGCCGGTGGCCGGCCTGTTCCATTGGCCGGAGGGCGAGGGCGGCAGTCGCAGCTGGTTCGCCTATATCGCCGTCGACGATATCGACGTGGCAGTGGAGAAGACCAAGGCGGCCGGCGGCAAGATCGCCCGTGGTCCCTGGCCGATTCCCGGCGTTGGCAAGATCGCCATCATCATCGACGCCGCCGGCGCCTGCGTCGGTTATCTCGAAGCCGAACCCATGTGATCGTGGGGCAGGGCCCGACCCGTCCATCGGCGTGGCGGAGCACCTCCGACGCGCTGGTCCGTCACGCCGTTGCGGGCGGGAAGCGGGGCGGGAGCCCGCCGCCAACCCGCCCGTCGAGCGGGCCATCGGTTGCCGGCGCAGGCGGTTGCGCGCCGCCGCAATATTGCCATCGGTCGGGATGACGTTCACCGTGGCTCGCAAGAGGCGAGTCCCGTTGGCGAGAGCTGTCATGCATGCCATTGCCGCCGTTACCATGCTGGTTGCTGCCTTCTGTGGCCTGACGCGCCAGCTCGTCACCTGGGTGGTCGGCGGCTTCGTGCTGGCCATGGTCGGGCTCACCCATCTCTTGTTGCGCCAGCCGGCCTCGATGCTGCATCTGGTCGGCCACACGCTGCACCTCGTCCTCGTCTTCAACGTCACCTATGCCGCTTTCCTGCTGTTGGCGGCGGCGGTTTTCTGAGCCGCCGCGCCGCCACCCGCCGCGCGCCGCGGCCGGCGATCGGGTGTCTTGGCTGAGGTCGGCCATACCATTTCGTCGCCGTCGCCGCTCTGAGCATTGCTTGGGCAAAATCCTGCCCAAAAGGCGAAAACTCAGGCTGTCCCACCGTTTTGAGCTCAAAAAATGCCCTTGACCAAATCGGGGGCAAATCTGACTATGCCTTTATCAATTGGTAAAAGTTTCGCGCGGCTTGCCCGGCCAGCCGGCTGGCGGTCCGCCGATGTTGCAAGGCTCGCCGATGTGGTCTGGCGCCAGGTCGCCGCCATCGGACGATGGGTTGATCAAGGGGAACATCATGACGACGCCGATCGACAACTTTCGCATCAACGGCTCGCGGCTCTGGGACAGCCTTGAGGAGATGGCCAAGACGGGGCCGGGTCTTCGCGGCGGCTGCAACCGTCAGACGCTCACGGACGAGGACGCCAAGGGCAGGGCGCTGTTCCAGGCCTGGGGCGAGGCGGCCGGCATGACGCTCGGCGTCGACAAGATGGGCACCATGTTTTTCACCCGCCCGGGCACCGACCCCGACGCCTTGCCCGTCTACATGGGCAGTCACCTCGATACCCAGCCGACCGGCGGCAAGTACGACGGCGTGCTCGGCGTGCTGAGCGCCCTCGAAGTGGCGCGTACCATCAACGATCTCGGCCTCAAGACCCGCCATCCCATCGTCGTCACCAACTGGGCCAATGAGGAAGGCGGCCGCTTCGCGCCGGCCATGCTGGCTTCCGGCGTCTTCGCCGGCGTCCATACGCTCGACTATGCCTATTCGCGCAAGGACCTGGAGGGCAAGACCTACGGCGACGAGCTGAAGCGCATCGGTTGGCTCGGCGCCGAAGAAGTGGGCGCCCGCCAGATGCACGCCTACTTCGAATATCACATCGAGCAGGGGCCGATCCTCGAAGCCGCCGACAAGCAGATCGGTGTCGTCACTCATTGCCAGGGCCTGTGGTGGCTGGAGTTCACGCTGACCGGCAAGGAGCTGCACACTGGCTCGACGCCGATGAACATGCGCGTCAACGCCGGCCTTGCCATGGCCCGCATTTTCGAACTGGTGCAGAAGGTGGCCATGGACAGCCAGCCGGACGCCGTAGGCGGCGTCGGTCAGGTCAAGTTCTCGCCCAACTCGCGCAACGTGCTGCCGGGTACGGTGGTCTTCACCGTCGATATCCGTTCGCCCGATCAGGCCAAGCTCGACGGCATGCGCGCCCTGATCGAAGCCGAGGCGCCGAAGATCTGCGAGCCCCTCGGCGTCAAGTGTTCGATCGAGGTGGTCGGCCACTTCGACCCCGTCACCTTCGACCCGACGCTGGTGGACAGCGTCCGTCGCGCCACCGAAAAGCTCGGCTACACCCACATGAACATCGTCTCCGGCGCCGGCCACGACGCCTGCTGGGCCGCCAAGCTCGCCCCGACGACGATGATCATGTGTCCGTGCGTCGGCGGCGTCAGCCATAACGAGGACGAGAAGATCACGCCGGAATGGGCGGCGGCCGGTGCCGACGTGCTGCTGCACGCCGTGCTCGAGGCGGCGGAGATCGTGCGCTGATGGCGGCGATGCTCCACGCCATAGCCGAGGAGGCGCCCGATCGGCCCGACATCGTGGCCCTGATCGCCGCTTCTGACGCCTATTCGCTGGAGCGCTATCCACCCGAGGGCCATTTCGGTACCGACATCGACGGTCTCAAGGCGGCGAACATCACCTTTCTCTGCGCCCGCCGCGATGGCGTTGCCGAGGGCTGCGGCGCCATCCGCTGGCAGGCGGACGGCAGCGCCGAGCTGAAGCGCGTCTTCGTCGCGGCGACTGCGCGCGGCGCCGGTCTCGGTCGCCGCCTGATGGCCCGGCTCGAGGCTCTGGCCGCTGGGCGTGATGTCGAAACGCTGTATCTTGAAACGGGGCCGCTCAACACCGAGGCCGTCGCGATGTATCGTGGTCTCGGCTACGCCGAGTGTGGTCCCTTCGGGGACTACGCGGTGAACCCCTATAGTCTGTTCATGCATAAGAAACTGACGGGCAAACCGTCTAGCGAGGGTTGAACCATGTCGAAGGTGATCAAGGGTGGAACGGTTGTCACGGCTGATCTGACCTACAAGGCGGATGTCAAAATCGACGGCGACGTCATCGTCGAGATCGGCCCCAACTTGACGGGCGACGAAGTGCTGGACGCCTCCGGCTGCTACATCATGCCCGGTGGCATCGATCCGCACACCCACCTCGAAATGCCGTTCATGGGGACCTATTCGGCCGACGATTTCGACAGCGGCACCCGGGCGGGTCTGGCCGGCGGCACCACCATGGTCGTCGACTTCATCACGCCGCGGCCCGATCAGTCGATGACCGAAGCGCTGATGAGTTGGCACAATCGCGCCAGCAAGGCCAACAGCGACTACGGTTTCCACATGTGCGTCACGTCGTGGAACAAGCAGATCTTCGACGAAATGAAGATCATCGTTGAAGAGAAGGGCATCAACACCTTCAAGCACTTCATGGCCTACAAGGGCTCGCTGATGGTCGACGATGACGAGCTGTTCCAGTCGTTCAGCCGCATCGGCGAACTTGGCGGCCTGCCGATGGTGCACGCCGAGAACGGCGACATCGTCGCCCAGATGCAGCAGAAGCTGATGGCCGAGGGCAACACCGGACCGGAGGCGCACGCCTATTCCCGGCCGCCGGAAGTGGAGGGCGAGGCCACCAACCGCGCCATCGTACTCGCCGATATGGCCGGCGCGCCGCTCTACGTCGTCCACACGTCCTGCGAACAGGCGCACGAAGCCATCCGTCGCGCCCGCCAGAAGGGTATGCGCGTGTTCGGCGAGCCGCTGATCCAGCATCTGCTGCTCGACGACAGCGAATACGCCAACCCCAACTGGGACCATTCGGCCGCCCGCGTCATGAGCCCGCCGTTCCGCAACAAGCTGCATCAGGACAGCCTGTGGGCCGGTCTCGCCGCCGGTTCGCTGCAATGCGTGGCCACCGACCATTGCACCTTCACCGTCAAGCAGAAGCGCATGGGCCTTGGCGACTTCCGCAAGATCCCCAACGGTACCGGTGGCCTTGAAGACCGCATGCCGCTGCTCTGGACCTATGGCGTCCGCACCGGCCGCCTGACCATGAACGAGTTCGTGGCGGTGACCTCGACCAACAGCGCCAAGATCCTCAACATGTATCCGAAGAAGGGCGCCGTGCTGGTCGGTGCCGACGCCGACATCGTCGTCTGGGACCCGGCGCGCAAGAAGACCATCTCGCCCAAGACCCAGCAGTCGGTCATCGAATACAACGTCTTCGACGGCTACGAGGTCATCGGCCTGCCGCGCTTCACGCTGTCGCGCGGCAAGGTGGTGGTCGAGGAAGCGACCATGAAGACCGAGCAGGGCCACGGCAAGTTCGTGCCGCGCGCCCCCTTCAGCGCCATCAACCGGGCGCTCAGCCAGTGGAAGGAAGTGGTTGCGCCGCGCCGCGTCGAACGCAGCGGCCTCATTCCCGAGAGCGGCATCTGACCGGACGGCCCGCTCCTTGCATGATCTGACGCGGATCGTGCGCGGGAGCGGGCGTTCCCTCCGGTCTTGCCGGTGCGCCTGACACCGGATTTCACGCGTTGCGTATGAACTGACGGACGAGACCGCGACAGGTTTCGCCCGAACCCTGAAACTTGGCCTCGACAGAGCGAACGATTGCGAGTTCGGCAAGTCATGAACGTTATCGACATCAAGTCGCTGTCCCTGACCTTTGATACCGGCGACGGCCCGGTCCACGCGCTTTCGGGCATCGATCTCACCATCGGCAAGGGCGATTTCGTCTCCTTCATCGGGCCATCGGGCTGCGGCAAGACGACGTTGCTGCGCGTTATCGCCGACCTCGAACAGGCAACGTCCGGCAGCATTGCCGTCAACGGCACGACGCCGGAGCTGGCTCGCCTCGATCGCGCCTACGGCTACGTCTTCCAGGCGCCGGCGCTCTATCCCTGGCGCTCCATCGCCCGCAACATCGCCCTGCCGCTTGAGATCATGGGCCTCACCCGGGCCGAGATCGAAGCCCGCATCAAGCGCAATCTCGAACTGGTCAATCTCACCGGCTTCGAGAAGAAGTTTCCCTGGCAGCTGTCCGGTGGCATGCAGCAGCGCGCTTCCATTGCCCGCGCCCTGGCCGTCGAGCCCGACCTGCTGCTGATGGATGAACCGTTCGGTGCCCTCGATGAGATCGTTCGCGATCATCTCAACGAGCAACTGCTGCATCTCTGGGCAAAGACGGCCAAGACCGTGGTCTTCGTCACCCACTCGATCCCCGAGGCCGTCTACCTCTCGACCAAGATCGTCGTCATGAGCCCGCGACCCGGCCGCATCTACGACATCGTCGAGAGCGACCTGCCGCGCGGCGTGCGGCCGCTCGACATCCGCGAGACGCCGGAGTTCCTCAAGATCGCCCAGCGCGTGCGCGACGGCCTCAAGGCGGGGCATTCCTATGAAGACTGATCGCCACGCCCGTCCGGACGAACAGCGCGAGGTGCCCCGATGAGCGCGGTCGCCGCCAAGCCCGTCGGCCTCTGGGGCCGGCTCTGTGCCGGCAGCACCGTGCCGGTGCTGACCATCGTCGCCGCCATCCTCATCGCCTGGTACGTCGGTGTTTTGGCGCTCAACGCGCCGTTCCAGCGCATGCTCTACGCCAACGCCGGCGTCGCCGACTATTCGGTGTCCGACTTTGTCGCCGCCACCATGGAGCAGGACCGGCCGGTGCTGCCGTCGCCGCAGCAGGTGGCGCGCGAGTTCTGGAAGTCGGTGTTCACCGTGCCGATCACCTCCAAGAAGAGCCTCGTCTACCACGGCTGGGTGACGCTGTCCTCGACGCTGCTCGGCTTTGTCATCGGCTCGCTGCTCGGCATCGGTCTTGCCGTGCTGATCGTCCATAGCCGCACCCTCGACAAGAGCCTGATGCCCTGGGTCATCGCTTCCCAGACCATCCCGATCCTCGCCATCGCGCCGATGATCATCGTCGTCTTCAACGCCATCAACATCACCGGCATCATCCCCAAGGCGCTGATCTCCACCTACCTGTCGTTCTTTCCCGTCACCGTCGGTGTCGTCTCCGGCCTGCGCAGTCCCGAGCGGCTGCACCTCGACCTGATGCGCACCTACTCGGCCACCACGTCCCAGGCGTTCTGGAAACTGCGCTGGCCGTCGTCGGTGCCGTTCCTGTTCGCTTCCATGAAGGTCGGTATCGCCTCCTCTCTGGTCGGCGCCATCGTCGGCGAAATGCCCACCGGTGCGGTGGCTGGCATCGGTGCCCGCCTGCTGTCGGGCTCCTACTACGGCCAGACGGTGCAGATCTGGGCGGCGCTGCTGACGGCGGCGCTGATGGCGGCGGTGCTCGTGACGTTGGTCGATGTCGTCGATCGGGCGGTGCGCCGCCGCATGGGGGTGCGCTCATGAGCGATCTTGTTGCCGTCCGCCGCGCCTCGCTGCCGCTGGCCTTCCTCGTCCAGCTGGCTGCCATCGCCTTCGCCCTCTTGGCCATCGTGCTGTTCCGCGCCACCGAGGTCGGCTCGGTCCCGTGGGTGTGGCCGCTGCTGTTCTTCGGCTGGATGGGCGCCTGGTGGTCGGTCACCGTCATCACCGCCCGCGAGTGCGAGGCGCCGTCGCGGTGGCTGTCGCTGCTCGTCCCGGTGCTGTTCGGCGTCTGGCTGCTGCTCCTGTGGGAAGCGCTGGTCACCGGCCTCGGCGTGCCGCCGGTGCTGTTGCCGCCGCCCTCGGCCATCGGTCACCGCATCGTCACCTCGCTGCCGCTGCTGGCCGCCGACTTCCGCCAGACCTTCCTGAAATCGGTGCTGGCCGGCTACGGCCTCGGCTGCTCCATCGGCTTCCTGGTGGCGCTGGTCGCCGACCGCAACCCGTTCCTGCGCCGGGGGCTGATGCCGGTCGGCAACTTCGTCTCGGCCCTGCCGATCGTCGGCATCGCGCCGATCATGGTCATGTGGTTCGGCTTCGACTGGCAGTCGAAGGCGGCGGTCGTGGTCATCTCGACCTTCTTTCCCATGCTGGTCAACACCATCGCCGGCCTTGCCGCCGCCGGCCGCATGGAACGCGACCTGATGCGCACCTACGCCGCCAGCCACGGCCAGGAGCTTGTCAAACTGCGCCTGCCGGCCGCCATGCCGTTCATCTTCAACGCCCTCAAGATCAATTCGACGCTCGCCCTCATCGGCGCCATCGTTGCCGAGTTCTTCGGCACGCCGATCGTCGGCATGGGCTTCCGCATCTCCACCGAGGTCGGCCGCATGTCCATCGACATGGTCTGGGCCGAAATCGCCGTGGCGGCGGTGGCCGGCTCGCTGTTCTACGGCCTGATCAGCGCGCTCGAGCGGCTGGTGACGTTCTGGCACCCCTCGCAGCGGCGACGCTGAGGGTGCCCCTCGGATTTGGTGGCGCCGCCAACGATGGCGCCACCGAAAATACGGCCGGCGTCAGCCGGACGCTATCGGCAGGATCCGGCATAAAAACAGGGACGCCGGTTCCCGCCTTTTTGACAAGGCATTGTTTCAAAAAAGGGGAACAGGACCATGAACAAGACGTTTCTCGCCGCTCTCGGCCTCGCCACGGCCCTCAGCTCCGCCAACGCCTTTGCCGCCGACGCCGTGACGCTGCAGCTCAAGTGGGTGACGCAGGCCCAGTTCGCCGGCTACTACGTTGCCAAGGACAAGGGTTTCTATAAGGACGCCGGCCTCGACGTCACCATCAAGGCAGGCGGCCCCGACATCGCTCCCGAGCAGGTGATCGCCGGCGGTGGCGCCGACGTCATCGTCGACTGGATGCCGGCCGCTCTCGCCAGCCGCGAGAAGGGCGTCGGCCTCGTCAACATCGCCCAGCCGTTCAAGCGGTCCGGCATGGAGCTGACGTGCCTCAAGGAAACCGGCATCAAGACGCCGGCCGACTTCAAGGGCAAGACGCTCGGCGTCTGGTTCTTCGGCAACGAGTATCCGTTCATGTCGTGGATGGCGACGCTCGGCATCTCCACCAAGGGCGGCGCCGACGGCGTCACCGTGCTGAAGCAGGGCTTCAACGTCGATCCGCTGATCCAGAAGCAGGCCGCCTGCATTTCGACCATGACCTACAACGAGTATTGGCAGGTGATCGACGCCGGCATTCCGGCCGACAAACTGACGGTGTTCAAGTACGAGGATCAGGGCGTCGCCACGCTCGAAGACGGCCTCTACGCCATGGACGCCAAGCTCAAGGATCCGGCCTATGTCGCCAAGCTGGCCAAGTTCGTCAAGGCGTCGATGAAGGGCTGGGAATACGCTCAGAGCCATCCGGAAGAGGCAGTCAAGATCGTGCTCGACAATGACGAGACTGGCGCCCAGACCGAGAAGCATCAGACGCAGATGCTGAGCGAGATCAACAAGCTGACCGCCGGTACCGACGGCACGCTCGATCCGGCCGACTACGATCGTACCGTCAAGACGCTGCTCGCCGCCGGTGGCGAGGCGCCGGTCATCTCCAAGGCGCCGGAAGGCGCCTGGACGCACGCCGTTACCGACGCTGCCAAGAAGCTCTGATCGGGCGCGACAGCCTTGCAAAAAGTCGGGGGGCGGCCAGCGGTCGCCCCCCGTTGTCGTTTGGGGTGGGTCTTGGAGGTCAAAGGCGGGATCAGCGCAACGAGCCGACCAGCGAGGTCCGCGAGTCCTCGATGAGGTCCCAGGCCGTCGCCTGCGTCGATGATTGGCGCTTGAGATAGGTATAGGGCGTATCCGACCAGACATGGATCTGGTCGGTCTTGTTGTCGAGCACGATGTCGCCGCGATCGGTACGGACCGTCAGGACGGCGTGACCGTCGCCGGCCTCGTCGCGCACCACGGTGATCAGCAGCGCACTTTCCGGCCAGCCGGCCTGGATCAGTTCGAGCCGCTTTTCGAGAACATAGTCTTCGCAGTCGCCGGCTACCTTGGGATACTCCCAGCGTTCCAGCACGCCGTAGACCTGCATGTCGGTTGCCGGCAGAATGCGGACATTGACCGAGGTGTTGACGTCGTTGATCTGCGCCCAGCTGGCCTCGGTGAGGCGAATGATCTGGTTCGTCTTCTTGAGCGGCTGGCAGTCGGCCGGATGCACCTTGCAAAACTGGACGTAACCGATGGGCGGAGCCGCCGGGCTCTTGAGGAACATCTGATCACTTCCAGCAAAAGCCGGACTAGCCATGCAAAGGCCAAAGCAGAACGATAGTGTCTTCTTAAGCGTCGCGATCTTGAACATCGTCGTGACGTCTCCCTGTCTTTGATGGAGATCGTCCCACAATCGCTTTGAAGTCGCATGAAGCCTTGAAATCGAATTTTCGCGTCGGGATAAAGCTTTAATTAATTATACATTTCATGAATTTTAGGGAAAATTAATTATCGTTGGAGACAGGCGTTAAAACAAGTCTTCACCATGCCGCCGTCGCGGCGCCGAGGCGTTTACCCTCGGCAACGGGGCGGTCACCACCAGAGCCGGCAAACCCGGTGCGGGTTTGCGACCTGCGGTCGGCAAAGAGTTAACGCCGACGATGCCGGCTCCGGCGAGTGGTGAGGGGGGATACCTGCCGTGCCGGTGGCAACTGGCGGCAAACGGCGCCTCCGGATGCTAAGGTCCGGGCGCCGATTTCGTCACGTGGTCAATGGCAGGTAAATGCGTCCCGCTTCGAGACGCGCCGCTCCGGTCTGCGGGGCGGTCGTCCGAAACGGCACAAGTGGTCGGCTGGCGTCAGAGATTGTTGTTGATCATCTCTTCCGACTGCAGCATCGCGAACTCGACGGCGATGCCTTCGCGGAAATGCCGCACGACGCGGGCCCGCATCCGCCCGATGGTGATCGGCGAACCGAGCGCCGGCCGGGCGGTGGTGGCGAGCGCGGCGCCGGAGAGCGACACGTCGATGATCTTGCAGCGCAGCGCCTGACCGTCGGGCAGCACCACGTCCGAGAACGGGCGGCGCGGCGTGATGCGGTTGTGGCGACGATCTTCAGGCAGATTGAGGACGTTGCGGTTGGCAAGCCAGGTCAGCTGCGAGGCGAGTTTGTCGCGCTTGCCGGCCGTGGCGTTGACCGTCATGGCAAAGCCGCCCTCGAACAGGCGCGTCACCACGCCCTCGATGCGGCCGATATGATCGATGTAGGCAATGACGCGCTCGCCGATCTCGCCGCTCACCGGCGCCATCAGCGCGGCACCGCCGGGCGACATGTCGACGACCTGGCACGGATACTCATTGCGGTTGGACAGCATGAAGCGTCCAAGCACGTTGATTTTCACACGCTGAAACCGCCGCCGCTCTGGCTTCGGCAGCTTGCGTGCGGGGCGCTGTGCGTCCTCGACCGTCGCCATTGTGACGTCCATTGAAAGGACCTGCTGAGGGTTCCAACTCCAGAAAAGCTACGGGAGTCGTGCTTAAGATATGGTTTACCGCAGCAGTTTGCAGCGAAAACACGCGCACCGAAGGTCGCTTTCCCGCATTTCTTTTGGTGCTGGCCTCAAGACGTCATGAACAAGCCAGATAAAATGCATGTCTCTGGCGGCGCGCGCCGCCATCATGCCGCCGGCGCGGGGGGGCTCGTCGGCGGTCGGGGAGGGACTCAGTCCGTCCGCCCACCGTCGATTACCTGCAGGTGCCGCACGCGGCGCGTGCGGGACGGCGTGGCCGTACGTGCCGGGCGGGTCATGATGATGGCCGGCGGTTCGGCCATGTCGGCCGCCACCGCCTCGTTGCCCCGGCCGATCTGGTCGGCGCGCAACAGGAAGGCCGGCTTCTGGTCGGGCCAGATCAGCCGCAGGCTTTGCAGGGGCTGGCGCAGCACCGGGTGCAGGCCGAGCCAGTAGGGTTGTTCCATCGGCGCAAAACAGCCGAGAATGCGGGTATGGACGGGGCCGCCCTCGTGCTTCAGTGGCAGCAGCATCACCTCGGTGGCAAAGCTCTGGCCGCGCTCGTTCTGGGCCTGCAGTCCGAACACGGCGGCGGCGCCGTCTTCGACCACCGCCGCCAGCAGGCAGGCGATGGATTCGCGGTCCTTGCCGGTCCAGAAGTCGAGGAAATTGCGGCCCTTGAGCTCGCGGCAATAGGCCGCGCACATGCGCGTGCCGGCCAGGCGGAAGACGTAGCTGTCGCGGTCGGCGGCTTCGAGAATGAAGGTGTCGCCCAATATGGTCCGGATGTCCGCCGGCTCGATCTCGCCCCGTTCAGGAGCGATCCGGTTGCCGCGCAGGCGCGTCCAGTAGTCATAGAGCGAACGCGTCACGGCGTTTTTCATGGAATGCCCCGCTTCCTGCCTTCTTCCGCACTGTGCCGGGAAGCCAATTCGGTCCGGACCCATACCAAAACGGCACAGCCGGAGCGTATTTAGCCGACCCCAGCCTCTGTTGAGCAGGCGACGTGCCAGCCATGCCCGTTGTCCACACCTTCGTCGGGGATGGGCGGTGGGGTGGGGCGACAGCCGGCCGGCCGTTAAGGTTAAGGCGCGGTTTATGTTGCGGTGCGTGGAGGAAAAGCCGATGATGTCAACGAGTTCCAGCTCGGAACTTTGACAGCGCAGCTTCTTCGGTTTCAGGCGAGTGTTAACTCGCTCGAACATCGGGCCCGGAAACGACAGATGTTTCCGGGTCTTTTTTTGTCCGTCGCATCGGCGCCGCCGGCATGCGGTCGAGCCTTGGCAATGCCACCTCCGGACCGCTATGGTTGCCGGGCGGCGCCCGGTGGCGCCGGCGGATGGAGAAGGGTGGATAGCGGCATGGCCAACGGCAACGAACCTCAACGCGAGCCGATGTTCAATCTGCCGCCGGCCATCGCGGTGTTCGTGTTCCTGTCGCTGGCCATCTTTGTCGGCCAGACCTATTACCTGACGGGCGATGCCCGCATGAGCTTCGTCGAGACCTTCTGCTTCTCGCCGCTGCGCTATCCGCTGTTGGTCTCGGGGGTGACGGTGGCCGGCGGCTGGTTCGCCGCCATCTGGACGCCCTTCACCTACATCTTCATCAACCCGCGCCTGTCCAATCTGGTCTTCGACATGTTCTGGCTGATGGCCTTCGGCTCGGCGGTGGCCTTCCGGCTCGGCAGCGTGCGCTTCGTCGTCTTCTCGCTGGTGGCCGCCGTCGTCGGCGCCGGACTGTTCTCGCTGATCGCCGGCGGCGACGCCAACATCCTGTTCGGCCCGAGCTTCGTGGTCGGCGCCCATCTCGGCGCGGCGGTGCGCTTTCTCTACGCGCGCGAGTTCTCCGACCTTGTCTCCGTGCACGCCCGCTGGGATGGGCCGGCTCTCGGGCTGATCGAGATGTGGTCCAACGTCAAAGTGTTGCAGTTGTTCGGATTCATTTTTGCGGCCAATGCACTCTTTTCGTTACTCTATGCCTCCAACGGCGTGGATATCCGAGATATTATTCTAAATACGCTGGCCTATTTTGTCGGAATGCTTCTGCTGTCCATTTTTGATCGAAAGGTGAAATAATTTAAGCAGCGTGAAGAATTGCGATTTGGCGAGTCAGCCAAAAGTTTCTGCTCCTGCCTCTTGATATTACTTTGCGTTGCGACCACCTTGATTAAACGGCCGTTAACGCGGTCGCGACCGGCGTCCGGCTGGGCGTGATGTCTTCGGGATCGGGAGGAGCGAAACAGATGACAACCGTCAAACAGATTCTGACTCTCAAGGGTACGGAGGTGGTGTCGGGGGACGCCTCCATGACGCTGGGGCGTGCTGTGGCGCGGCTGGCCGAGAAGCGTATCGGCGCTCTCGTCCTCACCGACGAGTCGCGGCATGTGGTCGGCATCCTGTCCGAGCGCGACGTGGTGCGCGTTCTGGCCTCGCAGGGCGTATCGGCGTTGTCCGAACCGGTGTCCTATTTCATGACCCGGGCGGTTTCGACGTGCTCGAAGGCCGACACGCTCGAGGACGTCATGGACATGATGACCACCGGCCGCTTCCGCCACATGCCCGTCGTCGAGGGCGGCGTGCTGGCCGGCATCATTTCCATCGGCGATGTCGTCAAGCATCGCGTGGCCGAGATCGAACTCGAGAGCTCGGAAATCCGGGCCTATATCTTCACGGCCTGAGCCGGGAGACACTGGCGGCGGAGGCGCCGCCAGCCATGTCATTCATTGATGACGATGCGTTCGACTTCGGCGCGGCGGGAGTCGAAACGGCCAAACACCAGCGCCTGCAGGGCGCGGGCATCCTTCAACACGATCTTGGCCTCGCCATCGAACAGGCAGTCGGTGGTGTTGAACGAGGCGTTGAGCGGCTCGACGTGGTCGATCTGCAGCGCGGCATTGCCGTCGGCCAGCCGGTGCCAGGCCGGCGTACGCTCGATCGGAAACTGGCGGACGGCGTCGGTGATCAGGGTGCGGGTCGAAGTCATCGTATAGGCCTTTGAAGCTGGTGCCTGGCAGACATGCTAGCGGCGGCGGCTTTTTATCTGGCTAATGCCGTCCAAACTAAGGCGGCAAGTTGGGATTATCGTGACCGCTTTCTCAACGATCGACCTCGAACGGCATCGCGAGACCGTGCGAAGATCCTTGAAATACAGATGATCGGCCGACAGCCGAAGTAATGGCCATTTTGTGACTTGCTACCAAGTGATGAGGGCAGCGTTCGTTGCCGCGACCGGCATCCGCTCGGCATTCATGCCTCGTTAACCATGTTTTGCCACGATGACAGGCTGAAAGGGTGGTCTTTCCCGTGTCCTACCGCGTCGCCACAATCCGCACCTACGGCACCGCTTCCAAGTGGTCGGCCGAGGCCGTGCGGTCGCGCGGCACGTCGGCGGCGTCGGCCGACGACATTTTCTTTGGACCGCAGCAATCGGGCACCGACTGGGGCGCCGCCTTCCTCAGCGCCACCAGCACCGACGATGCCATGAAGGACTACGTCAAGCGCAACTACTCCAAGTTCACCGGTGGTACGCTGGAAGCGATGCTGGACTCGACCGGTCTTGTCGACTGGTACAAGCAGGAAATGCAGAAGCAGATCGACGAGACGAAGAAGAGCATCGCCAACAATCAGGACTCCCTCACCCTCGACGACACGTCGTTCAACACCAGCCGCACGCAGTCGATCCTGGCGAGCCTGCAGCCGCCACCCCCGCCGCCATCGGCCGGCGGCGCTTCGACGGATGCCACGGCAACCACCGATGCCACCGCCGCGCCCGATCTGGCCAACATGGCCCCGGCCGACATTCTGGCCATGGTGTCGGGCGACGACGGCGCCGCCACCGGCAGTGCCTCGTCGGACGGCGGTCCCGCGGCGGCAGCTGGCGCTTCGCCGTCGGACACCAGCGCGACCGCCGCGGATGCGGGTGCGGCGGCGTCCTCCGCCTACACGTCGCCCGCCACAGCGGACAGTTCGCCAAGCTATTCCGTTTCCTATTGAACAGCGGCGGTCGTTGTGCCGGGTACCGTGTGGACAAATAGTGAACATTAGGCCATCCTGTCGGCCAGCGAGTCGATGCGGATACATTCATGGCCAAGCGCACCACTGTTTTCGTCTGTCAGTCCTGTGGCGCCACCAGTCAGCGTTGGGTGGGCAAGTGCGAGGCCTGCGGCGGCTGGAACACCTTTGTCGAGGAGGTGGCCGGCGGCGCCATCGGCAACGCCGTGTTCGGTCAGAAGGGCAGGGCGATGCGCAAGGGACGTCTGGTGCCGCTGGTGCCGCTCTCCGGCGTCATTGAGGAAGCGCCGCGCCTGCCATCGGGTATCGACGAACTCGATCGCGTCACCGGCGGCGGTTTCGTGCGCGGCTCGGCGCTGCTGGTCGGTGGCGATCCCGGCATCGGCAAGTCGACGCTGCTCATCCAGGCCGCCGCCACCATGGCGGCGCGCGGCGCCCGCGTCGTCTATATTTCCGGCGAAGAAGCGGTGGCCCAGGTCCGTCTCAGGGCCGAACGGCTGGGGCTGGCCGGTGCGCCGGTGGCGCTTGCCGCCGAAACCTCGGTCGAGGACATTCTCACCACCCTGCAGGACGGTCCGGCGCCGGAACTGGTGGTCATCGACTCGATCCAGACGCTGTGGTCGGAGCTGGTGGAGGCCGGCCCCGGCACGGTGGCGCAGGTGCGCACTTCGGCCCAGGCCATGGTCCGCTACGCCAAGGAGAGCGGCGCCACCGTCGTTCTCGTCGGCCACGTCACCAAGGATGGCTCGATCGCCGGCCCGCGCGTCGTCGAGCACATGGTCGACGCCGTGCTGTACTTCGAGGGCGACGGCGCCCGCCATTTCCGCGTGCTGCGCGCCGTCAAGAACCGTTTCGGCCCCACCGACGAGATCGGCGTCTTCGAAATGACCGGTCGCGGCCTCAAGGAAGTGCCCAATCCGTCGGAACTGTTCATGGGTACGCGCGACGGTTCGGCCGCCGGCGCCGCCGTGTTCGCCGGCATGGAGGGCACGCGGCCGGTGCTGGTGGAAATCCAGGCGCTGGTGGCACCGTCGACCCTTGGCACGCCGCGCCGGGCCGTGGTCGGGTGGGATGGCAACCGGCTGTCGATGATCCTCGCCGTGCTCGAAGCCCACTGCGGCGTGCGCTTTGGCCAGCACGACGTCTATCTGGCGGTGGCCGGCGGCCTGCGCATTCAGGAACCGGCCGCCGATCTCGCCGTGGCGGCGGCGCTCGTCTCTTCGCTGGCCGATCGGCCGCTCGACCACGACTGTGTCTATTTTGGCGAAGTCAGCCTGTCGGGTGCCGTCCGGCCGGTAGCCCACGCCGCGTCCCGCCTCAAGGAAGCCGAAAAGCTGGGCTTTGCCAGCGCCGTCGGTCCGGCGGCCAAGGGCGGCGACGAGGGGGCGGGCGGGCTGCGGCGGGCCACTGTCGCCCAGCTCGTCGATCTCGTCAGCCGCATAGCTGCCGCGCCGTCTCGACGGCCTGCGAGGGCGGGCGATTGAAATTGCGCGGTCAGGAGACTAGGGTTTGCCGTCCGCGCCGGGCTGGATTCGCGGCGAAGATGCGCCGTTTTTGGTTGTTGAAGGGCCGATGATGCCGATTACGCTTCTGGATGGTATCCTCATTGTCATCATGCTGATCTCGGCGCTTCTGGCCATGATCCGCGGCTTCGTCCGCGAAGTGCTGTCCATTGCCGCCTGGGTCGCTGCTGCCGTCGTTGCCTTTTTCTTCTATGGCGACCTGCTGCCCTATGTGTCGGCGCACATCGCCCACAAGCAGCTGGCTGTTGCCGTTTCCGCCGGCTCGCTGTTCCTGGTGACGCTGATCATCGTCTCCTTCGTCACCATGCGCATCTCCGATTTCGTGCTCGACAGCCGCATCGGTCCGCTCGACCGGACGCTGGGTTTCCTGTTCGGCGCGGCGCGCGGTCTGCTGCTGGTCGTCGTCGGCATGTTGTTCTTCAACTGGTTCGTCCATGATGAGACGGCGCAGCCGAGCTGGGTGACCGATGCCAAGTCGCGGCCGCTCCTCAATGCCATCGGCACCGAGCTGATGGCGGCGCTGCCGGAAGACCCGGAAAAGAAGATTCTCCAGCAGTTCCAAAATCCGAGTTTCGAGGACGGCGGCGATCAGCAGGGCGAGGCGCCCGAGGGCTCCGACGGCGATTACAAGCCTGGCGAGCAGCAGGGGCTCGACCACCTCATCCAGTCGACGACACAGCCGAAAAACTGACAATTTGGCGCCGGCAACGGCGGTCTGTCGTGGATATTGCTGCCTAAAGAAAATGCGCCGGGCCCGTTCGGCGCATTTGCCGTTTTCAACACGACGGCGTTTGGTCTATAGGGCTGGCCAAGCGCCGATGTCCGAACCGTTTCGGGCTTCCGACGTGTTGGCGCCTTGGGTGGCCTTGTCTCGGCAAGCCGCCGTTTCCGGTCTGCGAATTCGACGAGCGGCTGCTCGCGGCCCCCTCGTTCGTCAGCCAGAGGGCTCGTGCGCGGGCCGAACCGACAGGATGGGAATTTGCCGGTGATGCAAGACTTCTCGCTCTCGCCCCACGCCACTGACGACGACAAGCTGCACGAAGAGTGTGGTGTCTTCGGCATCTTCGGCACCGACAACGCCGCCGCGGTCGCTGCGCTCGGCCTGCACGCCCTGCAGCATCGCGGTCAGGAGGCGGCGGGCATCACCACCTTCGACGGCAAGGAGTTCTACACCGAACGCCATATCGGCCTTGTCGGCGACAATTTCTCCAAGGCCAAGGTGCTGGGCCGCTTGCCGGGCCGGCGCGCCATCGGCCACACCCGCTATTCGACCACCGGCGGTTCGGGGCTGCGCAACGTCCAGCCGCTCTACGCCGAGCTGGCCACCGGCGGCTTCGCGCTCGCCCACAACGGCAACCTCACCAACGCCATGTCGATCCAGCGCGAGCTGCAGCGGCGCGGTTCGATTTTCCAGTCGACCTCGGACACCGAGACCATCCTGCATCTGGTGGCTACCAGCCGTCAGGCGGCGCTGGTCGATCGCATCGTCGATGGCCTCAGCCGCGTCGAAGGCGCCTATTCGCTGGTCTGCCTCAGCCAGGAAAAGATGATCGGCTGCCGCGACCCGTTCGGCATCCGGCCGCTCATCCTCGGCGATCTCAAGGGCGCCGTGGTGCTGGCGTCCGAAACCTGTGCCCTCGACATCATCGGCGCCAGTTTCGTTCGCGAGATCGAGCCGGGTGAGATGGTGGTGATCTCCGACAGCGGTGTCGAAAGCCTCAGGCCCTTCGACAGCCGGCCGTCGCGCTTCTGCATCTTCGAGTATGTCTACTTCGCCCGGCCGGATTCGATGTTCGGCGGCAAGTCGGTCTATCAGGTGCGCAAGCGCATCGGCGCCGAACTTGCCCGCGAGAACGGCATTGAAGCCGATGTCGTCATTCCCGTGCCCGATTCCGGCACGCCCGCTGCCATCGGTTTTGCCACCGAGTCCGGCATTCCCTTCGATTTCGGCATCATTCGCAATCACTACGTCGGCCGCACCTTCATCGAGCCGACCGATTCCATTCGTCACATGGGCGTCAAGCTCAAGCACAACGCCAACCGTCCGGTCATCGAGGGCAAGCGCATCGTGCTCGTCGACGATTCCATTGTGCGTGGCACCACCTCGCTCAAGATCGTCCAGATGATGCGCGAAGCCGGCGCCGCGGAAGTGCATATGCGCATTGCCTCGCCGCCGACCACCGATTCCTGCTTTTACGGCGTCGACACGCCGGAGAAGGGCAAATTGCTGGCCTCGCGCCTCTCCATCCAGGAGATGACGCACTTCATCCAGGCTGACAGCCTCGCCTTCCTGTCCATCGACGGCCTTTACCGCGCCGTCGGCGAGGTCGGGCGCGACGAGGAGTGCCCGGTGTACTGCGATGCCTGCTTCACCGGCGACTATCCCACCAGCCTGACCGATGCCGCCGGCTCCGGCCCGGTCCGCATGATGTCGCACACGACCGATCGCTAAGGAGCGCACCGATGACCGTGACGCCTGATTCCCGCATCACCGTCGTCACCGGTGCCTCGCGTGGTATCGGTTACGAGACGGCGCTGGCACTGGCCCGCGCCGGTCATCACGTCGTTGCCGTCGCCCGCACCCAGGGCGGGCTTGAGGAACTCGACGATGCCATCCGCGCCGTCGGTGGCTCGGCCACGCTGGTGCCGCTCGACCTCGTCGACGGCGGCGCCATCGATCAGCTCGGCGCGGCGCTGGCCGAACGCTTCGGCCGTATCGATGGCCTCGTCGGCAACGCCGGTGTGCTCGGCGGGCTGAGCCCGGTCGGCCACATCGAACCGCGCAAGTGGGACGCCGCCTTTGCCATCAACGTCACCGCCAACTACCGGCTGATCCGCTCGCTCGATCCCTTGCTGCGGCAGTCGGCGGCCGGCCGCTGCGTCTTCCTGAGCTCGGCGGCGGCCTGGAAGGGCAAGGCGTTCTGGGGCCTTTATGCCGCCAGCAAGGCGGCGCTCAACGCCCTGGTCCTCGCCTATGCCGACGAGGTCCGGTCGTTCGGCATCAACGTCAATCTCGTCAATCCCGGACCGCTGCGCACGCGCATGCGTGCCGAGGCCATGCCGGGCGAAGACCCCGACAGCCTGAAGACGCCGGCCGAACTGGCGCCACATATTGCCGCCATAGTGGAGGCGGACGAAACGCGCAGCGCCGAGCTGTTCGATTTCCCCTCGCTCTCCTGGATGAAGCTCAGAAGTCCGCAATGACGCCCGACGGTATCGATCGCTCCTTCGCCTCTCCCAATCACGGACTGAGGCCGCCGGGCACCCCGATCGATCATCTGGTTCTGCACTACACCGGCATGCGCGGCGAGGACGCGGCCCGCGACTGGCTGTGCGACCCGCGCTCGCAGGTGTCGTGCCATTACCTCGTCTATGAGGACGGTCGCGTCTTCCAGCTGGTCGACGAGAACCAGCGGGCCTGGCACGCCGGCAAGTCGGTGTGGCGCGGCGTCACCGACATCAACTCGCGCTCCATCGGCATCGAGATCTGCAATCCCGGTCACGAGTTCGGCTACAAGCTGTTCGGTGACCGCCAGATCGAGGCGGTGATCGGCCTCTGCCGGTCGGTGTTCTCGCGTCATTTCATTCCGCCGCATCAAGTGGTGGCCCATTCCGACATTGCCCCGACGCGCAAGGCCGATCCCGGCGAGTTCTTCCCCTGGGAGTGGCTGGCGGCGCGCGGCATCGGCCTGTTCGTGCCGCCGGCCCCGCTCGATCACCAGCCAGCCCTCGGCTTCGGTGACGGCGGCGAGGAGGTGCTGGCGCTGCAGCAGCAGCTCTCTGACATCGGCTACGGTGTGCCGAAGACCGGTCGTTTCGGCGAACTGACCCAGGCCGTCGTGCGGGCTTTCCAGCGCCATTGGCGGCCGGCCCACATCGACGGCGTCGTCGACGCTTCGACGCGCGATACGCTGAGCCGGCTGCACGCCATCGTTCCCTCGGCCAACGCTTGACCTTGCCGGCTGGGCGTGCGACATCGGCGCGCCAGTCGGTTGGACGACCGCGCGGACAAGTGGCGAAAGCCCGTCCGGGAGGAAAGTCCGGGCTCCACGGGAATACGGTGCCGGGTAACGCCCGGCGAGGGTGACCTCAGGGAAAGTGCCACAGAGAACGGACCGCCCCGGTGCGCCGGGGTAAGGGTGAAAAGGTGGTGCAAGAGACCACCGCGGGCCCGGCAACGGGAACGGCAGGGCAAACCCCACCGGGAGCAAGACCGAATAGGGACGACGCGGGCGCAAGCCCAGCCTGTTTCCGGGCCAGTCGTCCGGGTTGGTTGCAAGAGGCGTTCGGTAACGGGCGTCCCAGATGAATGGTCGTCGGGCGGCAACGCTCACAGAACCCGGCTTACAGACCGACTGGCGTTTTCCTTGGTTCCATGCGGCATCGCGGTGATTCGTCACCGGATCGTGGCGAAATTACCCCTATTTCAGTGAACAGACTGGTTGCCATTCGGGCTGGCGTTATCACTTGATGAACGGCCTGCCGACGCTTACCTCTGCTGCATACGCAATTCACCGACGCCATCGTGGCGTCGCTCATTCAGCAGGGGATGCATATGTCCAAGGTCGCCATTGTTTATCATTCCGGTTATGGCCACACCGAAGTTGTCGCCAAGGCGGTTGCCGAGGGCGCCGGCGCCGGGGCCGAACTGATTGCCATCGATGCCGAGGGCAACGTTGCCGAGGCTGGCTGGGAGAAGCTCGCCGCCGCCGACGCCATCATCTTCGGCACGCCGACCTACATGGGCAATGCCAGCTGGCAGTTCAAGAAGTTCGCCGACGCCTCCTCCAAGGCCTGGTTCACGCGCCAGTGGCACGACAAGGTGTTCGGCGGGTTCACCAACTCGGCCAGCCTCAACGGCGACAAGCAGGTAACGCTGATCGGTCTGCAGACGCTGGCCTCGCAGCACGGCGGCATCTGGGTCAGCCTCGGCCTGCTGCCGGCCAACACCAAGGCCTCGACGCGTCAGGACATCAACAACCTCGGCGGTTCGGTCGGCCTGCTGGTCTCGACGCCGTCGGATGCCGGCGTCGATGAAGTGCCGGCCGGCGACCTCGCCACGGCCAAGACCTACGGCAAGCGCGTTGCCGATGTGGCGGCCAAGCTGCGCGGCTGATCGGTAATCTTCGTCGCGCTCCCGGTGGGCGCGGCGGTTGGGTTCTGGACGGCGGTACCCCTCGGGGTGCCGCCGTTCTGTCATTTGGGCTTGAGGATCGCCCGCACGTCGAGAAAGTCGCGCCAGGCGAGGCGCTTTTCGATCGGCGCGCGCAGCAGATAGGCCGGGTGATAGGTCGGCAGCGCCCGATAGCGCTTGCGGCCGGTGTCGATCTCCGTCCAGTGGCCGCGCGCCTTGCGGATGCCGGTCTTCATCACTTCGCTGCCCAGCAGCGCCTTGGCCGGCTGCGCCCCCAGGAAGACGATGATCTCCGGGTCGACGAGCTCGATCTGCCGCAGGATGAACGGCCGGCAGATGGCGATCTCGAGGTCGGAAGGATCGCGGTTCCCCGGTGGCCGCCAGTAGACGACGTTGGCGATGTAGGCGTTGCGGTCGCGCCCCATGTCGATGGCCGCCAGCATGCGATCCAGCAGTTGGCCGGAGCGGCCGACGAATGGCCGGCCCTCGATATCCTCGTCCCGTCCCGGTGCCTCGCCGATCAGCATCAGCGGTGCCTTCACCACACCGTCGCCGAACACCAGGTTTTTGGCGGTAAGGCGCAGGTTGCAGCCTTCGAAGTGTTCGAGTAGCCCCTTGAGTTCGTCGAGCGAAGCCGCCGAACCGGCGGCAGCGCGCGCCGCCATGACGGCGTCGGCGTTGGGCAGCTGGGCCGCGACATTCTGAACGGTGGCAGCTGGTCCGGCCGGAGCGGTCGGGCGTGGCGCCAGACGCTGCGGCGGCGGGGCGGTCTTGCGCGCCTCGCTTTCGGCGAAACGGTCGATCGGCGCCGAATCGAGCGCCACGTCGACCCCCATGGCGGCGTACCACTCGAGCAGGGCGGCAAGCGCGTCGGGGCCGCTGTCGGCCGAAAGGTCGGGATCGATCTGCATGTCTCTTCCTATAGAGCATGCCGGGGCGGCAGAAAACTGGCCGTCGACGGCAACCGTTGCCGAACGCGGCCCGCCAGACGGCGGAACCCATAAGGGTTACCACGACAAATGCCGTTTACGTAAAGGGCATTAACGGGCTTTCTTGTTGAAAAATGACAGAATATGGTGTTTGCATCTGTGGTCGACGCTATGCGATGGATCGGCAACGTCGGTATCTGGCGTCGCCACCATGGCGAGCGGACCAAGACCAGGTTTCAGCGCATTGAACGTGCCGCGATCCTTGGGGCGCGAGTGGGCCTGCCGGATGAGGCATGGGGTAGTTGATGACGTCGAGTGATCTTCCCGAACGCGAAAGCATGGAGTTCGATGTTGTCATTGTCGGCGCGGGTCCGTCAGGTCTGGCCGCCGCCATTCGTCTGAAGCAGGTCGCCGCCGCCTCCGGCTCGGAAATATCCGTCGTCGTCTTGGAAAAGGGCTCCGAAGTCGGAGCCCACATCATGTCCGGCGCCATCGTCGACATGTCCGGCCTCGAGGCGCTGCTGCCCGACTGGCAGATCGACGACGACCATCCCTTCACGACACCGGTCCGCGAAGACCGCTTCTGTTTCATGACCGCCCGGCATGCCTGGCGCCTTCCGAGCTTCGGCTTTCCGCGCCTGATGAGCAATCACGGGGCTCAGGCCGTATCGTTGGGCAACGTCTGCCGCTGGCTGGCCGCCAAGGCCGAAGCGCTTGGCGTCGAGATCTATCCCGGCTTTGCCGCCGCCGAAGTGCTCTACGACGATGCCGGCCAGGTGATCGGCGTCGCCACCGGCGACATGGGCGTGCACAAGGACGGCACCCCCGGCCCGAACTATCAGCGCGGCATGGCGCTCTACGCCAAGTACACGCTGATCGGCGAGGGGGCGCGCGGCTCGCTTGCCAAGACGCTGATCGACCGCTTTGGCCTCGCCGAGGGGCGGGCGCCGCAGAAGTTCGGTCTCGGCATCAAGGAACTCTGGGAGGTCGAGCCCGGCAAGCACGTGCCCGGCCGGGTCAGCCATTCCTTCGGCTGGCCGCTCGATTGGCGCACCGGCGGCGGCTCCTTCATCTACCATCTCGACGGCAACCAGGTGGCCGTCGGTTTCGTCGTCCATCTCGACTACGCCAATCCCTACCTGTCGCCGTTCGAAGAATTCCAGCGCTTCAAGCAGCATCCGTCCGTCCGCGACCTGTTTGTCGGCGGGCGCCGCATCGCCTATGGCGCCCGCGCCCTCACCGAGGGCGGCTGGCAGTCGGTGCCCAAGCTGATTTTCCCCGGCGGTGCCCTCATCGGCTGTTCGGCCGGCTTCATGAATGTGCCGCGCATCAAGGGCAGCCACAACGCCGTTCATTCCGGCATCGCCGCCGCCGAAGCGGTGGCGGCGGCCCTGGCGGTCGGCCGGGCGCACGACGAGGTGTCCGGCTACGACAACCGCTGGCGCGCCTCGGCCATTGGCCGCGACCTGTTCAAGGTGCGCAACGTCAAGCCGCTGTGGTCGCGCCTCGGTCTCTATTTCGGTGTCGTGCTCGGCGGTCTCGACATGTGGACCAACGAGCTGTTCGGCTTCTCGCTGTTTGGTACGCTGACGCACCGCAAGGCTGATGCTGCCTGCTTGAAGCCGGCGGCCGCCTGCAAGCCGATCACCTATCCCCATGCCGACGGCGTCGTCTCGTTCGACCGCCTGTCGTCGGTTTTTCTGTCCAACACCAACCATGAAGAGGACCAGCCGGTCCATCTGCGGCTCGTCGATTCCGACCTGCAGCGCCGCTCCGAACTCGGCGTCTACGCCGGTCCGTCGGCGCGCTATTGCCCGGCCGGCGTCTACGAGTGGGTCAAGGAAGCGGACGGAGAAAATCGCTACGTCATCAACGCACAGAACTGCGTGCATTGCAAAACGTGTGATATCAAGGATCCCAACGGCAACATCCAGTGGACGGTGCCCGAGGGATCGGGTGGCCCCAACTATCCGAACATGTAAGTATCGGAGCGATCTGAGGAGAGGAAAGATCCATGAACGACAAGAGCGAGGACGCCTCGATCCTGGAGATCGGTCTGAACTGGACGGCCGTTGTTGCCGAAGACCATCCGATCATCCAGTCGGCGGTCGTCCGCCTGTTGAAAAAGCGCTTCGGCTTCAAGCAGCCGGTCAAGGCGACGAACTATGACGAGCTGGCCGATGCCGTCATGAACACCGGCGAAAACACCCTCGTCATAACCGATCTGGTGATGCCCGGCATGCGCGGCCTCGACACCATCAAGCGCATGCGCGCCCTGGCGCCCAAGGCCTTCGTCGCCGTCTATTCGTCGAACTCCGGCGAGGAACTGGCACAGGAATGTCTCGACATCGGCTGCCGCGCCTTCATCGGCAAGCGCTCGACCGAGGATGCCTTCGCCGCCGCCATCGAGGCGGTGCTCGACGGCTCGACGATCATCGAGCTCGGCGCCGATCCGACGGCCATCTCCAAGTCGGTGCTCGATCGCTCGGCCCTGGTCGCCGATCTGTCGCCGCAGCAGCTCAAGGTGTTCCAGCTTCTGGGCGATGGTCTGCTCAACAAGCAGATCGCCTATCAGCTCGGCATCTCCGAGGCGACCGTCAAGGCCCACGTCGGCAAGATCCTGGAAACGCTGAAGATCACCTCGCGCAGCCAGGCGGCCATCACCTCGGCCTGGATGGTCGAGCACGGCCTGATCTGACGCCGTTCGAGGGGCCGGTCCGCCGGCCCCGTCGCCAGCGGCGGTGGCAGGAGGACAGGCGTGAGCGACGACATCACCACCGTGTCGAGCCGGACCGTCTATCAGAACCGCTGGATGCGCGTGCGCGAAGACGAGATCGTCCGGGCAGACGGTTCGCCCGGCCTCTACGGCGTGGTGGAGAAGCCCGACTTCGTGGTCATCGCCCCCATCGATCGTGAGCGTGGTCTCATCCACCTCGTCGAGCAGTACCGCTATCCCGTCGCCGGCCGCTTCTGGGAGCTGCCGCAGGGTTCGTGGGAGACGGCGCCCGCCACCGCACCCGAGGACGTGGCCCGGGCCGAACTGATCGAGGAGACCGGCCTCAGCGCCGGCCGCATGACGCGAGTGGGCGAGCTCTTCCTTGCCTACGGCTATTCCAACCAGCGCTATCACGTCTTCCTGGCCGACGACCTCGTCGCTGGTGCCACCGCCCGCGAGCCCGAGGAACAGGATCTGGTGTCGCGCCCCTTTCCGCTCGCCGCCGTCGAGGCGATGATCGCCGACGGCACCATCCGAGACGCCACCACCGTGGCCGCCATCGGGCTGATGCGCCTCAAGCGCCTGATCTGAGGGGCTGCGGTCAGCCGGCGGCCTGCCGGCTGCGCGCCAGCGGGGTCGGGCTTGCCAGCCCGACATCGTCAGCGTCGTCGATGGTGATCTCATCCATGAACGCATCGTAGAAGCGCTTGAGACGGGCGCGCCGCTCCTGCGACAGCTTCTGCGCCTGACGGGTATGGAAACCTTCGGTCAGCCCGAACAGCTTGGCGTGAAAATGGTCGAGGGCGTAGCGGCTGTCATTGAGATGACGCATCTCGGCCGACGGGTCGCCCGGATCGTAGAGCGCGCTCGACATGCGTCCGGCCACGTAGAAGCAGCGGGCGATGCCGACGGCGCCGATGGCGTCGAGGCGGTCGGCGTCGCGGAGGATGAATGCCTCCAGCGTCTTGGGCTCGACACCGGACGAAAAACTGTGCGCCTCGATGGCGTGGGCGACCGCGTCGATGCGCGTTTTCGACCAGCCGAGTTCGTTCAGCACGCTGGTGGCCTTGTCGGCGGCCAGCCGCGAGGCGTGTGTGCGCAAAGGCGAGTTCTTTTCGATCGCCACGCAATCGTGCAGCAATGTTGCCGCCAGCAGGATCTCGCCATCCCCGCCTTCTTCGGCGCAGATGGAAGTGATGTTCTTCCAGACGCGCAGCAAGTGGGAAAAATCGTGACTGGCGTCGCCAATCGCCGACCGCGAATAGGGCAGGAGGCGGGCGGCAAGTTGCTCGTAGGGGGAAAAGGGGGCAGCTGGCACGTACGGAATCCAGTTGGAGGTACGACTTAAGTCTATATCAACAACCGCGGTCCGTGCCAGTTCAATTTGATGTACCTGAACCGATTCTTTAACTCATGCTGGTTGAAAAATCGTGTAAACTCAGTTTAGTTTAGTGAGATCACAAGTATTAAATATGTATTCCCTCCTATGTCGACGCGGCAGTCGCCTTATGTCGGCGGGGAGGGCGGGGCGCCCGCCAACCGCGAGGGTCGGCGGGCGACTGTCGGTCAGCCTTCGATCTTCGAGAAGTCGGCCACCTGATGGCAGGCCTCGCGCAGCACCGTCAGCAGCGCCAGGCGATTGGCGCGCACGCCGGCGTCGGCGTCGTTGACCAGCACCTTGTCGAAGAAGGCATCGACCGGCGCCCTGAGGCTGGCCAGCGCCTTCATGGCGGCTTCGAAGTCTTCGCTGGCCACGGCGGCGTGAGCGGCCTTGGCGGCGGTCTCGACGGCGGCGGCGAGCGCCTTCTCCTCGGCTTCCTTGAACAGGCCGGCGTCGACGGCGGCGGCGACCGCCGTGCCCTTCTTCTCCTCGGCCTTCAGGATGTTGGCGGCGCGCTTGTAGCCGGCCAGAAGGTTCTTGCCGTCGTCGGTGGCGAGCAGGGCGCCCAGCGCCTCGACGCGCTTGACGATCAAGAGGAGATCGTCCTGGCCGCCCAGGGCGAACACGGCGTCGACGAGGTCGAAGCGCGTGCCCTGTTCGCGCAGCTGCACCTTGAGACGATCGGCGAAGAAGGCGAGGAGGTCGGGCGTGCGGGCAGCAAAACCGGCGATCGGCAGCCGCACGCTGTTTTCCAGCACGATGCGGATGACGCCGAGGGCGGCGCGGCGAAGCGCGAACGGATCCTTGGAGCCCGTCGGCTTCTCGTCGATGGTCCAGAAGCCGACCAGCGTATCGAGCTTGTCGGCCAGCGCCACGGCGATCGACACCGGGCTGGTCGGCACGCGGTCGGACGGCCCCTGCGGCTTCCAGTGCTCCTCGATGGCGGCGGCGACGGACGGGTCCTCACCGGCGTGCGTGGCGTAGTAGCGGCCCATCAGGCCCTGCACCTCGGGGAACTCGCCGACGACGCCGGTGAGCAGATCGGCCTTGCAAAGCAGCGCCGCGCGGCCGGCCAGGTCCGGATCGGCGCCAACCAGCGGCGCGATCTCGCGCGCCAGCGCCACGATGCGGCGGACACGCTCGCCCTGGCTGCCGAGCTTCTCGTGGAAGGTGATGCCGTCGAGCTTGGGTACCAGGCTGTCGAGCGGAATGGCCAGATCGCCATCCCAGAAGAACTTGGCGTCGGAGAGGCGGGCGCGGATGACGCGCTCGTTGCCGGCGGTGATGGTGATGCCGCCGTCGGTGGCCGCCATGTTGGAGGTGACGACGAACTTGTTGGCGAGGCGCCCGGTCTTGGCGTCCTTGACCACGAAGCACTTCTGGTTGGCACGGATGGTGGCGCGGATCACTTCGTCGGGCACGTCGAGGAAGGCGGCGTCGAACGAGCCCATCAGGATGACCGGCCATTCGACGAGGCCGGCCACCTCGTGCAGCAGCCCTTCGTCCTCGACCAGTTCGAGACCGGCGGCGAAGGCCAGCTGGCGGGCATCGTTGACGATGATGTCGCGGCGGCGCGCCGGATCGAGCACCACCTTGGCCTTCTCGAGCTTCTCGACATAGTCCTCGAAGCGCTTGACGGTGATCGGTTCGGGGGCGAGGAAGCGGTGACCGTAGGTGATGTTGCCCGAGCGGATGCCGTCGACTTCGAAGTCGATGACGGCCACTTCGCCGGTTTCCGGTCCGAAGGTGCAGACGATGGAGTGCAGCGGCCGCACCCAGCGCAAGGTTCCCGCGCCCCAGCGCTGCGACTTCGGCCACGGGAAGGTACGGATCACCGTCGGCATCAGCTCGGCGATGATCGCTTCGGCGGCCCGGCCGGGCTTGACGAGGTCGGCAACGTAGAACTCGCCCTTCTTGGCGTCGCTGACGACGCGGGCCTGCGCGATGTCGCTGAGCCCGGCGCCGCGCAGGAAGCCCTGGATGGCCCCGGCCGGCGCGTCGGTGCGTGGGCCCTTCTTCTCTTCACGCAGGTCCGGCGAACGCGGCGTCAGGCCGTGCACGGCCAGCGTCAGGCGGCGCGGCGTGGCGAAGGCGGCAGCGCCCTCGTAGGTCAGGCCGGCGTCGACGAAGCCGCCGGTCACCAGCGCCTTGAGATCGTCGGCGGCCTTCGCCTGCATACGGGCGGGAATCTCTTCGGAAAAGAGTTCGATGAGAAGATCGGGCATGGAAAACCTCGGAGGATGCGGCGCTGCGCCGGCCATCAAGACGTGTTGGGCCTGATTAGTCGGTTCTTGCTGAAAAGTCATCCCCGTTAGCCTCGGTAGACGACAGGTCGGCACGCTGGCGGCGCACGGGCGTGATCGTTCGGCCAGGCCGGGAGCGCGGCGTCAGTTGCGCGTGTAGGCGGCTTCGAATCCGACCTTGCACTTGACGCCGTTGATGCCGGGATCGTCCCAGGGTGACTGGATGTAGCCCTTGAGCAGGACAAAGCGCGTCGCCGTCGTCATGGTGGCCGGCGAACGGGAATAGACGCTGACCTTGGCGGTCGAGGTGTAGGCGGCAGCGCCAATTCCCGTCACGGTGACGGTGCGCAGCGTCTTGCTGAATTCGTAGTCGGCCAGATCGAGGGCGGCGGCGTTGAGGTCGCTGAACAGGGTGATGACGGCATGCTCGCCGTTGTCGCCGATGAGGCGCGGCGCGTACATCGAGCCGTAATGCGAGCCGACCGTCTGGTAGGCGCAATTGCTCGTCGAGGTGAAGTTCAGTGTACCCCGGAAAAAGACCTGCTCGGCGGCGGCAGGGGTGACGAACAGCAAAGCGGCCGCGACGGCGAATATCCTCAAGGCATCAGCTCCAACCACCATGCACCGTCTGATAGAACACGTGCAGGCCGATCCTGGCCTTCTTCGTGAAGACGCTGGCCCAGTTCGGCCGCACGTAGGTGGCGTGGTAGTGGGTCGCAGTGCCGATCTCGTCGAGCCAGACGAGGCCGTGGGTGATGTCCCAGGCGATCTTCTGTGCTCGTTTCCAGGCTGGGATGGAATAGACCACATCCCGAATCCCGTCGCAAGCGAAGGAGAACTGGCACTCGTTGTAAAGGTTGCGGTTCTGGTAAACGACGTCGCAGATCGTTGCCGGATAGGCGGGGTTCTTGACGCGGTTGAGCACCACTTGTGCCACCGCCACCTGACCGCGGTGGGTTTCGCTGCGTGCCTCGAAATAGATGGCCTCGGCCAGACATTTCTGTTGCTTGGGGTCGAACACCGAGGCCGGCAGCGGATTGACCGCCCACCAGTGATCGCCGGGATTGCGCAGCGGCGCCGGCACCGGCGGCTTGCTGCCGGGAACGGCAAACAGGGCGGCGAACATGTCCTGGCTCACCACCGAGGTATCCGGCGCATAGGCGGCGATCAGCTCGGAAGCGGCGCGATTGGTCGTCGCCGGCTTGAAGTGCCGCATCGGGTAGCTGGCCGCGACGAGCTGGGTCATGTGCGGCTTGCGCTGCGGCAGCGGCATGGGGTCGAGCGCTGCCACGGCCGTCGTGTCGGTCTGCGGGCCGATGAAGCGGGCAATGGCCAGGATCGACAACGGTGCCGACGAGGACTCAAAGCCCATGGTCGACGGGTTTCGGGGTGGCTCAAGGCGGCTTTCATCACCGCCCACCGACCCGGCCGAGAAGCCGCGCGCCGTCGGCGGTCCGGTCACCGTCATCGGCAGGTCGCCCTTCCAGCTGCGATCGATGCGGTCTTCGTCCGGCACCGCCGCTGACGCATCGACCGCCCCGGTGATGATGTCGCCCGCCCCTTCGAGCACCACCGAGCCGCCGTTGAGTTCGACGTGGGCCGTACCGCCGGCTTCGTCGAAGCGCGGCGCCACGACGGTGGTTTCTCCGCCCGGTCCCTGGCTGAGCGTCACCGCCCAGCGGGTGGCTGGATCGATGGAATCAATGATCAGGCCGGCAATGTCCTGATAGGCCACCGGTGTCGGTGCCAGCATCAGGGCGACGGCGCCAAAGCTGGCCAGCAGCACGCTGCGGGCGGCAGGACGTCCACCAGACGGACGGTGACTGCGACGCATGACGATCTGAGCCTCCGGCGGAAACGGCACGACAGCGGACCTGCTGGGACACAGCCGTTTCGGCAGTCTCAACCATGCCCGATTAACCTTGCGATTGGGTAAATCCCGCTGCCGCCGCCGCCGCCGATGCCGGTTCCGCGCCATCTTGCCGCCCCAGGGTGTCGCGCGGGCGTGCGCAAGTTGCCCGATCATGGTAAACGGACATGTCAGCCACGGGAGGGACGGATGGAGGGATTCCAAGCGGTTGTCGTCGAGCGCGACGGCGACGGCCAGCAGGCTGCCACCTTGCGCCGGCTCACCGAGTCCGACCTCATGGCCGGCGAGGTGACGGTGCGCATCAGTCACTCCTCGGTCAACTACAAGGACGGCCTAGCCGTCACCGGCAAGCTGCCGGTGGTGCGCCGCTGGCCGATGGTGCCCGGCATCGATCTGGCTGGCGAGGTGGAGAGCTCGCGCGACCGCCGTTTCGTCGCCGGCGACCAGGTCATCCTCAACGGCTGGGGCGTCGGCGAGGTTCACCTTGGCGGCTGGGCGGAGCGGGCGCGCCTGCCGGCCGGCTGGCTGATGCGGCGGCCGGGCGATCTGACGGCGTCGGACTGCATGGCCATCGGCACGGCCGGATTCACCGCCATGCTGTGCCTGCGGGCCATCGAACGCGCCGGCCTCGTTCCCGCCGATGGGCCGGTGGTGGTGACCGGGGCCACCGGCGGCGTCGGTTCGCTGGCGGTGATGCTGCTGGCCCGGGCCGGCTGGCGCGTCGTCGCCGTCACCGGCAAGGCCGCCGAAGCTGCCTTTCTCGTCTCGCTGGGCGCCGCCGAGGTAATCGACCGCGCCGAACTCGCCGCGCCCGGCAAACCGCTGGTCCGGCCACGCTGGGTGGCTGGTGTCGATTGCGTTGGTGGCCAGACGCTGGTCAACGTGCTGGCGGCGACGGTGCCGGAAGGCGTGATCACGGCCTGCGGCAACGTCGGCGGCATGGAACTGCCGGCCAGCGTTGCCCCGTTCATCCTGCGCGGCGTGTCGCTGGTCGGCATCAACTCGGTCGACGTCGCCATGGCGCGTCGCCGCGCCGTCTGGGAGCGACTGGCGCACAGCGTCGATCGGCAGCACCTTGCCGCGCTCACCACCCACGTACCGCTTGCCGGCGCCATCGCCGCCGCCGAGGCGATCGTCGCCGGCACCGTCCGGGGGCGCATCGTCGTTGACGTTGCCTGATGGCGGCCAGGACGCCTGCGTTCGGTCATGGTCCTGGGCCGACGGCTGGAGTTGCCGGGTCCTTCGACGGAAAAGGCATTGATCGTTAGGGAATCCAGCCTACGCTGGGGTTCGGCATCGACCCACAAGCTCAGAGCATGCCCGCAATGGCTCGTATCGGCTTCCGGGGCAACTTTCTCCTGACCACGTTACTACCATCGGTGTTGGTGACACTGACGGTGATCGCCGGTGTTTTGATCTTCTTCGATTGGTCGACGCAAACCATCGACGGCGTTTCGGCCGCCCGCCAGCGCGAGCTGGTCAATCTCGGCGTGCGCAACGCCCGCAAGTCGATCGCCGAAAGCCAGGAAATCGCCACCTACTGGAACGGAACGACACCGGATTTCTGGGCGCTGTCGCCGACGGTCTGGAACGACGCCCGTCTCGGCGCCAAGCTCTATGCCGGTCTCGGCATCGATGAAGCCTATGTGCTCGACGGCACCAACAAGCCGGTCTACGCCTTCAGCAACGGCAGCGATCAGGCGCCCAAGGCCTTCTATGACCGCTACAGGCAGACGCGCGTGTCGCTGGGCCGCCTCAGGCAGCGTCTGGCCGTCGGCGAAGTGTTGCCGGCCGACTCCTATCTCCGCTCCATCGGCGAGGTCGATTTCGCGCTGATCGATCGCCGGCCGGTGGTGATCAGCCTGAAGCCGGTATACGCCGAGCACGGCAATGTCGGCCCGGAGCCGGGTCACGAGTATATCCACGTCGCCATCCGCTTCCTCGACGTTCGTTTCATTGCCGCCCTCGAGAAGGACTATCTGCTCGACGATCTCCGCTTCGAGCTGGGACGCAGTCAGGAACCGCTGGCCGCCAACCTGCCGCTGGTCGACCTCAGCGGCATGACGCTCGGCTATTACACCTGGCGGCCGTTTCAGCCCGGAAGGGCCTTCCTGAGTTCGGTGCAGACAGGGGCGTTTTCCGCCGCCCTGGCCGTACTGGCCGTGGTGCTGATCCTGGTGTTCGCGCTCTATCGCCGCCGCGTCGCCGAGGAGGGCCACGAGGACCGCATCCGCTATCTCGCCCACCACGATGCGCTGACCGGTCTGCCCAACCGGGCGCTGTTCGTCGACGAGATCGACGCCCAGCTGGCCGACGTGGTCAGCGGCAAGGCGGGCGAAGCGCTGGCCGTGCTCTATCTCGATCTCGATCGCTTCAAGCAAGTCAACGACACGCTGGGTCACGCCGCCGGCGACGCCGTCATCAACGTCGTCGTTGGCCGCCTGCGCCAGGTGCTCGGCGATCGCGGCCGCATCTATCGCGTCGGTGGCGACGAGTTCAACATCGTCATCGGCAACTGCCGTGGCGAGGAGATCGATCCGCTGTGCCGGGCGCTGATCGCGGCGGTGGAACAGCCGATCACCCTCGGCGGCGGCAATATCTTCATCGGCCTCTCCATCGGCCTGTCGATGGCGCCGTTGCACGGTACCGATCGGACCGAGCTGGTGCGCAAGGCCGATGTCGCGCTCTACAATGCCAAGACGGCCGGGCGCGGCCAGTACTCGGTGTTCGGTGCCCAGATGGATGCGCTCATTCGCGACCGCGCCGCCATCGAAAGGGCCATGCGTCGCGATCTCGACAGCGGCGACCACTTCTGGGTCGCCTACCAGCCGAAGTTTGCCGCCGATGGCCGTACCATCGTCGGTGCCGAAGCCCTGGCCCGCTGGAGCGAGCCCGAGCGTGGCCAGGTGTCACCGGCGGTGTTCGTGCCCATCGCCGAGGAAATGGGACTGATGGCCAGGCTCGGCCTGCACGTGCTGCAAACCGCCTGCGGCGAGGCGGCGCACTGGCAAATCGACCATCTCGCCGTCAACGTGTCGGTGGTGCAGTTGCGCGAGAGCACCTTCCTCGCCAAAGTCATGGACGTCCTGGCCACGACGGGTATGCCGGCCGGACGGCTGGAGTTCGAGATCACCGAATCCATCTGGATCGACGGCAACGCCCAGTGCCTGGCCAACCTCGAGGCCTTGCGCGCCGCCGGCATCCGCATTGCCCTCGACGATTTCGGTACCGGTTTCTCGACGTTCGAGCGGCTGCGCGACACCAGCGTCGACCGCATCAAGATCGATCAGAGCTTCATCAGAGGTTTCGGCAAGGCGCGCGGCGACGAGGCGATCGTCGGAGCCATCATCGAACTGGCGCGTGCCAGGGGGCTGAAGACCACGGCCGAGGGCATCGAGACGACGGAACAGTTGCAGGCGCTGCAGGCCATGGGTTGCGATGATTTGCAAGGCTTCCTGCTGGGGCGTCCGATGTCGGCTGGCGCGTTCAAACACTTGCTCGGCGAAGCGGCGCGTTCGCGGCGGGCGATCGATCGCCGCTCATCGGCAGCCGGCTAGTGGACAAAGCATGACATTTGAATCGCCAGTGCCATGACAATTTTGTCCACCAGATTCAAACGCTTGTGGGCCGACTTATCGGCAACATCTGGGGACTAGATGTCACGGCTGAACCACTGCATCATCGTTGCGACGACGAGGGCGCGGCCAGGTCTGAACCCTCGCTCCGGCACGAGGTCGGGGCAGCATGGGTGCCATGCTGCTGACGCGCGTCGACAGCGGACAACACAAGCCGTGGTTCTGAGCGGTGTGTAGCCTTGTCAAAATTGCAAATGCGTCGCAATCTCAAATAAGTAGTTGATTTGACTTGCCTTTGCGCCGGCCTGCCCCTATCAGCCTTGTCATCGGGGAGTAGCCACCGCCCGAAGTCAGGTTCTGCATCGGCGATGCGGGCCTGCAGCTTGTCCAGCCTTCGCATGAAGGCGCCGGCAGGCCGTCGCCGTCACGGACAAGTCCGATGCCGGCGCTATCGGAGCGGGAACGCGTCAACATGCTCGCAAGGTTTTGCGTGGCGCGTTCGACCGGTCGGACCGGTCAGGCAAGACCGTGACGGTGACACCTTTCGGGCAAGGTGCGTCTGCCGTCCGGCCACATGCCAGTCATCTCAGTCCGACGGAACCTAGCGATGTCGCCTCTCTCGATCGCCGTGCTGGCCTTTTCCATGACGGTTGACACCTATCTTGCCGCCATGGGCTGGGGGGCAGGGCGCAATCGCCTGTCGGTGTCGGACGTCGTCCGTACCGGGCTGCTGTTCGCGGTCGTCCAGATGGCCACGCCGTTGATCGGCTGGGCCTGCGGCTACGCCGCCTCAAGCTACGTCGAGCCGATCGATCACTGGATCGCCTTTGCGCTGCTCGGCTTCGTCGGTGGCCGCATGGCGCTGACCGCCTATCTCGGACGCAACGAGCCGGAAGAACAAGCGCCGGTCGCCAGCGGTGGCTGGGCGCTGTTTCTAACCGCCGTCGGGACCAGCATCGACGCCATGGCCGTCGGCGTGTCCCTGGCTTTCCTTGACGTCAACATCATGACCATCACCTTTGCCATCGGCGGCGCCACCTTCCTGATGGCCGCCGGCGGCATGCTGCTCGGTCGCGTGCTGAAATGCCGCCTTGGCTGCTACGCCGAGGTCATCGCCGGGCTGGTGCTGATCGGACTTGGCTGCGGCATCGTGCTTGAGCACATGAACTGGCTCTGAGCGGCCGTCGCCGTCACGAGGCGCGGCGCTGCTCGTCCATGGCCATCATGGCGCGGCGCATCTTTTTGGGCTGATCGCCCTGGATGGCCGGCATCACCTCCATGACGCGCGTCGGCGGGAAGGTGACCGTCACTTCCGTGCCCTCGCGCAGCACCGACCGGAGGTCCATGGTGCCGCCGTGCATCTGCACCAGCGCCTGACAGATCGGCAAGCCGAGGCCGGTGCCCTGTTCGGCCGTCTGGATGGCCAGCGACCCCTGACCGAAGGCCTGCAGCACCAGTGGAATCTCGTTCTCCGGAATGCCGGGGCCGTTGTCCTTGACCGACACATACTGGCCACCGCCGGCCGTCCAGCCGATGCGGATGCGGATTTCGCCGCCGATCTGGGTGAACTTGACGGCGTTGGACATCAGGTTGAGGACGATCTGCCGCACCGCCCGCTCGTCGGCCCACAGCTTGGGCAGATCCGGTTCCACCTGTTCGACGATGGTGATCTGCTTGGTCTTGGCCTTGAGTTTCATCAGGTGGTGGCATTCCTCCACCACCAGCGACAGCATGATCGCCTCCTCGTTGAGCTGGTAGCGGCCGGCTTCGATGCGCGACAGGTCGAGGATCTCGTTGATGAGATTGAGCAGGTGCTGGCCGGAACTGTGGATGTCGTTGGCGTATTCCTTGTAGTGGGCGTTGCCCACCGGGCCGAACACTTCGCCCATCATGATTTCGGAAAAGCCGAGAATGGCGTTGAGCGGTGTCCTGAGCTCGTGGCTCATCGTCGCCAGGAACTTCGACTTGGCGAGATTGGCCTCCTCGGCGCGGCGACGGCTATCGTCCGAAACGGCCTTGGCCTGCTCGAGTTCGGCAATCAGCGCGTCCTTCTCGACACGGAACTCCAGCATGGCCAGGGCCGAGGCGCACAAACGGAAAGCCAGGAAGGCGAAGAAGCCCTCGGCCAGCAGCAGAAAGCCGGCCATGGCATAGCCGACGAAATCCCGTTCACCCATCAGCTGGAAGGCGCCGCCAAGCGCCACCGGCACGGTCGACAGCAGCACCGCCTTCGGCACGTTCGAGGCGACCATGGCGTTGATGGCCACCGCCAGCAGCAGCACGCCAAAGGCGAAGATCCTGGTGTCGGTGCTGACGGCGTTGGGCAGGAAGAACAGACCGACGAAGGCGAGACCGTTCAGGACTTCGAAGGTCAGGAACTGACGGCGCCAGTAGGTGAGGCGCACCATTTCGTTTGGCACCCGCAGAAAGCGGCGACCGGCCAGCACCGATACACCGAGCATGGTCATGCTCAGGACCAGCCAGGCGGCGATGAAGAACCGGTCGACCCAGAAGCTGGCTGCAACGGCCAGCGCCGTCAGTATCAGCACCATGGTCGGCCAGCTCGACAGTCGGTTGCGAGCGTATTCGCACAGAATTTCGTGGTCGAAGGCCGGCTTGGTGCCCGTGTGCGAAGCCAGACGTTCCCGTACGTTCTTGACGGTGCGTGCCGCGTCGCGGCGCCGCGTCGACCGCTGCCGGTAGGCCTCCGTGCGGGAGAGGATGTTCGGGGACGCCTCTTGGGTCATGAGCCTTTGGTCACCTGCGGCCTGCTAACGCGCCATTGTTGGCCGGCGATCCCTAAGACTAGGTTCGAAGACATGGTTAACGCTTGGCCACCGCCGGGAAAACGCCCGGCTCTTGACAAAACAGGAAACAAAATTCTATTTTGACGGGACGGTTGTCGCTAAGTTTGAAAAATTATTCCCCAAACAAGGTAAGGCGCCATGCTCGACAGGCTAGACAAAAAGATCCTTTCGATTCTTCAGGAAGATGCCACGATTCCCGTGGCCGAAGTCGCCAAGAAGGTCGGCTTGTCGACCACCCCGTGCTGGCGGCGCATCCAGAAGCTCGAGGAAGACGGCGTCATTCTGCGGCGCGTGGCGCTCATCGACCCGCGAGCGGTCAATGCCAAGGTGACGGTGTTCGTTTCCATCGTCACCAGCCAGCACTCCGAGGAGTGGCTGCGCCGCTTTGCCGAGCTGATCCGCGAGTTCCCCGAAGTCGTGGAGTTCTATCGCATGAGCGGTCAGGTTGACTATCTGCTGCGTGTCGTCGTGCCCGACATCGAGGCCTATGACGCCTTTTACAAGCGCCTGATCTCCAAGATCGAGATTTCCGACGTTTCCTCGGCCTTCGCCATGGAGCAGATCAAGTTCACCACCGAGCTGCCGCTCGCCTACATCCAGCTTGACAAGGAGAAGCCGCTCTGACCCCGCAGCCTGGGCTGAGAGGACATCGCTGGCCGGCAACGGCGGTCCGGGCGCCGATGGGGCGGCCTCGCGCCTGGGTTGCCGCCGGACGGAGCGCCACCTGTGGAAGAGTTTGGGAGAGGGTACGCGCCACGGCATTCCTTCTCTTCTGTCACTTGTCTTGAATCGCTTCATGGTAGAAGCTAGCCAATTCACTTCTCAGGTAACACCGCCGCAATGTCCCATCCTGGAAACACTACGCGCGGCATCGTCGCGATGCTGCTCGCCTGCCTGTTCTTCATCTGCAACGACACGCTGGTGAAGTATGGCGCCGCGGACATGCCGATCGGCCAGCTGCTGTTTCTCCGCAGCCTGATCGCCACGGCGGCCGTCGGCCTCTACGTCTGGTACAAAGGCAGCTTGCGCCAGCTGCCCCATTGCCTGAAGCCGGCCGTACTGCTGCGCTCGTTCGGCGACGGCGCTTCCACCGTGCTCTATATGACCGGCCTTGTGCACCTGCCGATCGCCAACGCCAGCGCCATCGGTCAGGCCCTGCCGCTGGCCGTGACGGCGGCGAGCGCTTTCGTGCTCAGGGAACAGGTCGGCTGGCGGCGTTGGCTGTCGGTGTTCATCGGCTTCCTCGGCATCCTGGTGATCATCCGGCCGGGCACTGATGGCTTCAATGGCTGGTCGCTGTTCGTCATCCTGTCGGTCGGCACGCTGGTGGTACGCGAGATGGCGACGCGCTTCATCGGGCCCGGCGTCGACAATCTGCTGGTGCTGCTGTCCAACTGCATCGTTGTCTCGCTGGTCACCGGGGCGATGGCACTGTTCGAGCCTTGGCGGCCGCTCGATGCTGGCCACGCCGTTCTCATTTTCGGCGCCGCCAGCTTCCTTGTCGTTGCCATTGCCTGTTCCATCGAGTCGATGCTGCACGGCGACGTGTCGCTGATCGCTCCCTTCCGCTACGCCTTCGTCATCTTCGCGTTGCTGATCGGCTTCGTCGTCTGGGGCGATGTGCCCGATCTGCCGACCATCGTCGGCATCGTCATCGTCGTCGGCTCCGGCCTCTACGTCATCTATCGCGAGCGCGTCGTCGCCCATGGCGTCGCCTCGCGTACCGAACCGCTGCCCTGAATGAAAAAGCCTCCGGCGTGGTGCCGGAGGCTTCGTTCGTCAGGCCTTGCCAGACCGCCGTCAATCGATGACGATGCGCGGCCCCTGGCGGCTCTCGCCGGCCAGCGCTGCGCGCACCTTGTCGGCGATGTCGCGGTAGATGCGGGCGTGGGTGCTGTCGGGGGCGGTGGCCACCACCGGCAGGCCGGCATCCGACGTCTCGCGGATGGCCAGTTCCAGCGGCACTTCGCCGAGGAAGGTGACGCCGAGCTTGTCGGCCTCGTGGTGGGCGCCACCGTGGCCGAACACGTCCGAGCGGCCGCCGCAGTGCGGGCACAGGAAATAGCTCATGTTCTCGACGACGCCGAGAACGGGGATTTCCACCTTCTCGAACATGGCAATGCCGCGTCGGGCGTCGATCAGCGCCAGGTCCTGCGGCGTCGACACAATGACGGCGCCGGCCAGCGGCACCTGCTGGGCCATGGTCAGCTGGATGTCGCCGGTACCCGGCGGCATGTCGACGACGAGAATGTCGAGTTCGCCCCAGGCGCTCTCGCGCAGCATCTGCGTCAGCGCCGACACCACCATCGGGGCGCGCCAGATCATCGGCGTGTCTTCCTCGACCAGGAAGCCGATCGACATCACCTCGAGACCGTACTTCTTCATCGGGATGAACGTCTTGTCGACCATCTCCGGCTGGCCGGTGATGCCGAGCAGGCGCGGCACCGACGGGCCGTAGATGTCGGCGTCGAACAGGCCGACCTTGAGGCCGGAGGCTGCCAGTCCGAGGGCCAGATTGACCGCGGTGGTCGACTTGCCGACGCCGCCCTTGCCGGAGGCGACGGCGATGATCGCCCCGACGCCCGGAATGCCGGCCTTGGCCGCCACGCCCTTGGGCTGACCCTTCTCCGGCGCCCGGCCCGTGCCGGGCTTGGCTTCGGCGGTCAGCGCCACGATGGCCTTGGTAACGCCGTCGATGAGCTTGATCTTGCGTTCGGCCAGTTCGCGCAGCGGCTCGAATTCGCTTGCCCGGTCGGCTGGAACGGTGATCGACAGCATGACTGTGCCGCCATCGACATAGATGTCCGAGGTGAGGCCGGCGGCCACGATGTCCCGGTCGGCACCGGGAATCGCCAGCGTCTTGAGCGCGGCGACAACCTGATCCTTGACGGAAAGCGACATTTGAAACTCCGGTTGATGCACGGTCGTTAGTTAGGCGAGATGTTCGCCGCCGGTCAACGCCGCGGCATCTCAATAGACCATCGGTCGAAGCGCGAGAAGCCGCCCGACCGGGCAAAACGTCAGCCAGCTTGCGTTGGCGCAAACCGTCGCTTCGCTTGCCCCTTGCATTGCCGCTCCGGCCGGCGTGAACTCGGACCATGACAGCACGCATCACCACGGCGATCATTCTGGCCGGCGGCCGCTCGTCGCGCATGGCCGGCCCCGAGAAGGCGTTCTGCCGTCTTGCCGGCCGGACAATGATCGACATCGTGGCCGCGCGTCTGGCGCCACAGGTCGAGCGCGTGGTGATCAACGCCAATGGCGATCCCGGTCGCTTCGCCGCCCTCGGCTTGCCGGTGATCGCCGACGCCGGCGACAGCTTCGAGGGGCCGCTGGCCGGCGTGCTGGCCGGTCTTGTCTGGGCCAGGGCAACGGGCAACACCGGCAGCCATATCGTCACCGTGCCGGTCGATTCGCCCTTTCTGCCCGGCAACCTCGTTGCCCGTCTTGCCGTTGCCGGTGCCGGCGGCGTCGCCGTTGCCGCAAGTCTTGGCCGCCTGCATCCGGTCATCGCCGCCTGGCCGATCGAGGCCGCCGGTGCCATCGCCGCCCATCTTGCCGCCGGTCGGGCGCGCGGCGTCGGCGCCTTCATGTCCCGCTTACCGCGGACGGTCGTCGCCTTCGACATGACCGCCGGCTACGATCCCTTCATCAACGTCAACACGCCCGACGAGCTTGCCGCCGCCGAGGCGCTGGCAACCTCGCTGGCGGGCGGCTCGGCCGGCGGGGCAAGCTGACCGCCTGTTGCGATCCATTCGCGTTGCATCGGTCGGCCCTTGTCGTTTTTCCATGCCGCAGCAACCACTTCTCCGTTGCATCGGCGGACGGATTGAGATGAGATACCAGCCCGGTACGGTTCGGCAACGGACCGCGCGTACGGACATCTGTCGCCGGGCCTTCCCGGCGGCGCCGCGCCGCCGAGCCGGGGTCAGGGCCTTGGCATTGCGGTCCGAGAGGCTGTCCGGTCTGCAATGGCTCCCGTCCGTTCCGGCGGACGTGCAGGGCCCAAAATGTCGAGGGGACACATGAACATCACACGGACGCTCGTCACCGCCGCCGCCATGCTCGCCATTTCCGTTGGCGGCGTCATGGCCAAGGAATGGAAGAAGGTCATCATCGGCACGGAAGGTGCCTATCCGCCGTTCAACTACATCGACACCGACGGCAAGGTGAAGGGCTTCGACGTCGATATCGCCCTGGCTCTCTGCGACGATCTGAAGATCGAGTGCGAGGTTGTCACCCAGGATTGGGACGGCATCATCCCGGCGCTGCTGGCCCACAAGTTCGACGCCATCGTCGCCTCGATGTCGATCACGCCCGAGCGCAAGAAGACCATCGACTTCTCGGCCAAGTACTACAACACACCGCCGGCCATCGTCGCCCCCAAGGACACCGACATCAAGGGCGTGACGCCCGATGACCTCGCCGGCAAGACCGTGGGCGCCCAGGGTTCGACCATGCACGCCGACTACGTCGAGAAGATGCTGACCAAGTCGACGCTCAAGACCTATCCGACCGCCGACGACTACAAGCTCGACCTGGCCAACGGCCGCCTCGACGCCGCCAACGACGACAGCGTCGTGCTGAGCCAGTGGCTGAAGAGCGACGCCGGCGCCTGCTGCAAGCTCGTCGGCATGGTGACGCCGGTTCTCGCCATCCATGGTCCGGGCGCCGGCATCGGCGTTCGCAAGGAAGACACCGACCTGCGTGACATGTTCACCAAGGCGATCAAGGACATCCGCGCCAACGGCAAGTACAAGGAAATCAACGCCAAGTACTTCGATTTCGACGTCTACGGCGCCGAGAACTGATCCACGGGGCCGGTCGGGCCGCGCGCCCGGCCGGTCGCCCGCTCGGCAGGCCATGGCACGGCAGTTGCTTGTTGCCGGGGCACACCGGCCGGTCGGGCGAAATTGCCGCAAGGTGCCGCGCCGGTGGTCCGAAATGCGGTCAAGGCCGCCCGGTCATGGTCGGGCGCTAGGAAAGACGGGACGCGCACGCCGGTTCCGTGTGGGGGAGGCTCTTGGTAGAATACCTCAATCTGCTGTCCTTCGGCTCAGAGGGCTGGGGCGACGAACTGGGCCTCGGCGTCCTGGTGACGGTGACGCTCGCCGCCTGCACCTTGCCCGTCGGTCTGACGCTCGGCTTTTTCATCGCGCTCGCCAAGAATTCCAGCGAGCCGACGCTGCGCTCGGCGGCCAACATCTACACGACGATCTTCCGCGGTCTCCCCGAACTGCTGACGCTGTTCCTCATCTACTACGGCGGCCAGATGGCGCTGACGGCGCTGGCCATGCTGCTGTTCGGCGAGGGAGTGAACGTCAACTCCTTCGTCGCCGGCATTTTCGCCCTGGCGCTGGTGTTCTCGTCCTATGCCAGCGAGGTGTTCCTGTCGGCCTTCAAGGGCATCACCCTCGGCCAATACGAGGGGGCCTACGCGCTCGGACTGTCGCACTTCTCGACCATGCGGCTGGTCATTCTGCCGCAGCTGATCCGTCTCGCACTGCCCGGCCTCAGCAATCTCTGGCTCAATCTTCTGAAGGACACCTCGCTGGTGTCGGTCATCGGCCTCGCCGATCTGCTCCGCAACACCAACATCGCCGTTGGTGTCACCAAGCAGGCCTTCTTCTTCTTCCTGTTGGCCTGTCTCATCTATCTCGTGCTGTCGATCATCTCGTCGCTGGGGCTGGGCCGCATTTCCGCCTGGGCCGAACGCGGGCAGGGGGGGCACTGATGTCCGAAGTCACAGCCCCATCCGCGGTACGTCCGCGCGCCACCGGCCGCCCCTGGACCGGTGCTCGTATCGTCGGCACGCTATTGATCTGCCTCTGGTCGGCGCTCGGTCTCGGCATCGTCTGGCTGCTGATCGCCGATTTCGATCCCGAGATGATCGCCAAGTACCTGCCGCGCATCTTTTACGGCGTCTGGGTCACCGCCGAGATCGTCGTGCTGTCGGTGCTGTTCGGCGCCCTCATCTCGCTGCCGGTCGCCGTTGGCCGGCTGTCGTACAACCCGGTGGCCGGCGTCATCGCTTTCGCCTACTCCTACTTCTTCCGCGGCACGCCGCTTCTGGCCCAGACCTTCCTTGTCTATTACGGCGCCGGCCAGTTCGTCGGCTTCTTCAAGGCGGTTGGCCTGTGGGTGTTTTTCCGCGACGCCTATTTCTGCGCCATTTTCACCTTCGCGCTCAACACCGCTGCCTATCAGGCCGAGATTCTCGCCGGCGCCATCCGCGCCGTGCCCTCGGGCCAGTGGCAGGCGGCCGACGCGCTCGGCCTGCCGCGCTTCACTACGCTGCGCAAGGTGATCCTGCCGCAGGCGCTGATCACGGCGCTTCGCCCCTACGGCAACGAGGTCATCCTGATGATCAAGGCGTCGGCTATCGCCTCGATCATCACCGTGCTCGATCTCATGGGGCAGACGCGCCTTGCTTTCTCCAAGACCTACGATCTGCAGATCTACATCTGGGCGGCGATCATCTATCTCATCATGGTCGAGGTGCTGCGCCGCTTCTGGGATGTGCTGGAACGGCGCCTGACGCGCCACCTCAAGCGTTGACCGATCAACCGTTGTCCAAAAGAAAACCGGGAGGCCATTGGCCTCCCGGTCCGTTTTTGCTGCGGTGACAGCGGCTGCCGGAATTACGGGCAGACGACCGCGTACGGACGGCCATAGGCGTCGTAGGCGGTGCAGTTCTTCGGCGCCGTGACGCCGGCCACGGCTGCGCCGCCGATGCCGCCGGCCACCGCGCCGATGGCCGCGCCCTTGCCGCCGCCGGCAATGGCGCCAATGGCCGCCCCGCCCAGCGCGCCGAGGGCGGCGCCGGTGGTGACGCGCTGCTGCGTCTGCGTCTGGCTGGCGCAGGCCGACAGGCCGAGCGCAACGACGGCGGCGATGACTGCAAGACGGTTCATGGATTTGCCTCCAAATTGAAAACTGTTGTTCGTTGATCCTTGGTGCGGGAAGCCATTCCACTCGAAGGCGGGACTTTGCGGGGGCTCCCAATCTTCGCGCCGCATCCAATGGCCGTGGCAGTGACAAGGCACGCCAAAGAGGATAAGCGAAAACGCAGTGTTTGGATAGATGAGGTTGCAGATGGCCAAGGTAGCATTTCTGGGCTTGGGTGTAATGGGATTCCCGATGGCGGGGCATCTCAAGGAGCGTGGCGGCCATGACGTGACGGTCTACAACCGTTCGCCCGCCAAGGCTGCAGCCTGGGTCGAGCGATTCGGTGGCAGCCTGGCGGCGACGCCGCGCGCGGCGGCCTTCGGGGCCGACATCGTCTGCGCCTGCGTCGGCAATGACGACGACCTGCGCTCGGTGACCATTGGCCCGGACGGCGCCTTCGACGGCATGCCGGCCGGCGCCATCTTCGCCGACCACACCACCGCCTCGGCCACCGTCGCCCGCGAACTCTATGCCGCCGCCAAGGCGCGCGGACTCAACTTCCTCGACGCCCCCATCACCGGCGGTCAGGCTGGCGCCGAAGGCGGCGTGCTGAGCGTCATGGTCGGTGGCGACGCCGACATTTATGAGCGCGCCGCGCCGGTGCTGCAGGCCTTCTCGCGCCAGCTCACCTACATGGGCCCGTCCGGTTCCGGCCAGCTGGCCAAGATGTGCAACCAGATCGTCGTGGCCGGCAACGTTCAGGGACTGGCCGAAGCCATCCACTTCGGCATGACCGTCGGCCTCGACATGGAAAAGGTGATCGGCGCCATCTCCAAGGGGGCCGCCCAGAGCTGGCAGATGGAAAATCGCTGGAAGACCATGGTCGAGGGCAAGTTCGAGTTCGGCTTCGCCGTCGACTGGATGCGCAAGGACCTCGGCATCGTTCTCGACGAGGCGCGCGGTACCGGCGCCAAGCTGCCGCTGACGGCGCTGGTCGACCAGTTCTACGCCGACGTCCAGACCATGGGCGGCCGCCGGTGGGACACCTCGGCGCTCATCGCTCGCCTCAACCCGACCAAGCGCTGAGGCCGACCGGCTTTCAGGCCCGTTCCGCCAGAGATCGCCCCGTGGCGTGGCGGAGCGGGGGTCAGTGGAAGTCGCGCGAACGCGGCAGGATACGGGCGTCGCGCGGATGACGATGGCGGATGGCCGGGGCGAGCGGTGGTGGCCGCGTTCCGCCGTCGGTCGCCGCTGCCGGCTGGCGGCGCAAGCGGTCGAGATCGGCCGTCCGGTCGATGACGCGCTGCCCCATGACGTGGACGACGCCTTCCGGCGAACGCTGGATGCGCCCTTCCACCAGCATCAGCCGCGAGCCCATCACCTCGCGCCGGAAGGCGGTGAATTCCCGCGTCCACAGCACGACGTTGGCGATGCCGGTTTCGTCCTCAAGCGTCACGAAGATGGCCTTGCCGTTGCCGGGGCGCTGGCGCACCAGCACGACGCCGGCGACGCGCACCGGCGCGCCGTCGCGGGTCCGGCTGGCGGCGGCGGTGGACAGCACCCTTTCCCCCTCGAACATCTGACGCAGCAGTGCCATCGGGTGCGCCTTCAGCGATAGCCGCACCGTCTGGTAGTCGGTGACCACGTGTTCGCCAAGCGACATTTCCGGCAGCTGCGCGTCGGCCTCCTCGCCCAGTTCGCCGGCCCCGACGGCGGCGAACAGCGGCAGCGGCGCGTCGTCGGGCAGCCGCCGCACCGCCCACAGCGCCGTCCGCCGGTCGATGCCGATGGAGCGGAAGGCGTCGGCGTCGGCCAGCGCCCGCATCGGCCGGCCGTGCAGGGTGGCGCGGGCGGCCAGTTCCTCAACCGTGGCATAGCCGCCGCGGCGGGCGGCGACCAGCCGTTCAGCTTCCGCCTGCTGCACGCCGTCGACCTGGCGGAAGCCGAGCCGCAGGGCAAGGCGGCCGGCGCTGTCGCGTTCGAGCGTGTTGTCCCAGTCGGAAAGGTTGACGTCGACGGCGCGCACCTCGACGCCGTGCTCGCGGGCGTCGCGGACGATCTGAGCCGGGGCATAGAAACCCATCGGTTGCGAGTTGAGCAGGGCGCAGGCGAAGGCCGCCGGGTGATGACACTTCAGCCACGACGATATGTAGACCAGCTTGGCGAACGAAGCGGCGTGGCTTTCCGGAAAGCCGTAGGAGCCGAAGCCCTTGATCTGCTCGAAACAATCGCGGGCGAACGTCTCGTCGTAGCCGCGGGCCACCATGCGCCCGACCATCATGCCCTCGAAGGATCCGATGGTGCCGACATTGCGGAAGGTGGCCATGGCGCGCCTGAGGCGGTTGGCCTCGACGTCGGAAAACTCGGCCGCCACCATGGCGAGCTGCATCGCCTGTTCCTGAAACAGGGGCACGCCCAGTGTTCGCCCCAGCACCGAATGCAGTTCGTCCGGCGGGCCGAACTCCGGTGCCGGCTCGGGAAACCGTACCGGTTCCTTGCCGGAACGACGCTTGAGGTAGGGATGCACCATGTTGCCCTGGATGGGACCGGGGCGGACGATGGCCACCTCGATGACCAGATCGTAGAACTCGCGCGGGCGGAGGCGCGGCAGCATGTTCATCTGCGCCCGGCTTTCCACCTGGAAGACGCCGATGGAATCGCCCCGGCACAGCATGTCGTAGGTGGCCGTGTCGTTGGCCGGTACGTCGGCGAGGCCGAGGTCCGGCCCGCCTTGCGCCCTGAGCTCGTCGAAGGTCTTGCGGATGCAGGTGAGCATGCCGAGCGCGAGCACGTCGACCTTCATCAGGCGCAGCGTGTCGATGTCGTCCTTGTCCCATTCGATGAAGGTGCGGTCGGCCATGGCGGCGTTGCCGATCGGCACCAGTTCGTCGAGCCGGCCGGCCGTCAGCACGAAGCCGCCGACGTGCTGCGTCAGGTGGCGCGGCGCGCCGATGAGCCGCCGGGCCAGCGCCACCGCGCGGGCGATCAGCGGATTGTCGGGATCGAGCCCGGCCTGGCGCACCTGAGCGCGGGTGATGTCGCTGCCCCAGCTGCCCCATTGCGTCCCCGACAGGGCGGAGATGACGTCCTCGCTGAGGCCCATGGCCTTGCCGACGTCGCGGATGGCGCTTTTCGGCCGGTAGGAGATGACGGCGGCGGCGAGGCCGGCGCGATGGCGGCCGTATTTGCCGTAGATGTGCTGGATGACTTCTTCGCGCCGCTCGTGCTCGAAGTCGACGTCGATGTCGGGCGGCTCGCGCCGCTCCTCGGAAATGAAGCGGGCGAACAGCAGGTTGTGCTCGCTGGGATCGACGGCGGTGATGCCGAGCACGTAGCAGACGGCGGAGTTGGCGGCCGAGCCGCGCCCCTGACAGAGAATGCCGCGCCGCCGCGCCGCCGCGACGATGTCGTGCACGGTGAGAAAGTAGCGGGCGTAGTCGAGCTTGGCGATCAGTGCCAGTTCCGACTGCAGCAGCCGGGCGACCTTGTCGGGCACGCCCGCCGGGTAGCGGTCGGGGCTGTGGCGGACCACCAGCTCCTCGAGCCAGCCTTGCGGCGTATAGCCGTCCGGCACTGTCTCCTCGGGGTATTCGTAGCGGACCTCGTCGAGTGTGAACGATATCTCGCCCATTAGGCGCAGGCTCTCGCTCACCGCCGCCGGACAGTCGGCGTAAAGGCGGGTCATTTCCGCTGGCGCCTTGAGATGGCGCTCGGCATTGGCCATCAGCCGCCGTCCGGCCGCTTCGATGGTGACGCCGTCGCGAATGCAGGTGAGGACGTCCTGCAGGTCGCGGTCTTCGGGCCGGGCATAGAGCACGTCGCAGCTGGCGACAAGCGGCAGGCCGTGGGCGGCGCCGACCGCTTTGAGGCGGGCGAGGCGGCGGCGATCATCGCCGCGCCGCGGCATGGTGGCGGCAAGACGAAGGTGCCCCGGTGCCGCCGCGGCAAGCACCGGCAGGTGTGGCGCCAACGCCTCCGGTCGCTCGCCGGGAATGACGATCAGCGACAGGTCGGCGGCGTGTTCGATGAGGTCGGCGACCGTCAGGTGGCACTCGCCCTTGGGGGCGCGGCGATTGCCTTGCGTCAGCAGGCGGCAGAGCCGCCCCCAGCCGGCACGGTTGATCGGCAGGGCGACGATGTCGGGCGTGCCGTCGGTGAAGGCGAGGCGGGCGCCGACGATCAGCCGGAAGGCCCGTACCCGGGCGGCGACGGCATGGGCTTCCGACGTATCCGGTAGTTCGTCGAGCCGTTCGTGCAGGTCGCGCAGCGCCGCGTAGGCCCGGACGACGCCGGCGACGGTGTTGCGGTCGGCGATGCCGATGCCGGCGTGGCCGAGTTCCAGCGCCCGCCGCACCAGATCGGCGGCCGGCGAGGCGCCGCGCAGGAACGAATAGTTGCTGGCGACGATCAGGTCGGCGAAGGCGGTCATGGGAACAGCCCGTGCACGTACCAGCGCGGCCGCCTGTCGTCGCCGTAGAACCCTTCGCGGAAGACCCAGAAACGGCGGCCGGTGGCGTCCTCGATGCGGTAGTAGTCGCGCGTCTCGGGCGCGGCGCCGTCGAGCCACCATTCCGGCGCGATGCGTTCCGGCCCCTCGGCGCGGGCCACCTCGTGCAGCACGTGGCGCCAGCGGAAGCGCAACGGCGGCCCGTCGGGCACCTCGGCCAGAGCCTCGATCGGCTGCGGCGCATCGAACAGCTGCGGTGGTCTGAGCGGCGGCTCGTCGGGCTCCAGCGCCGGGAAGGCCTGCGGTCCGGTGCCATCGACCACCGACCGGAGACCGCCGGCCCGCACGGGGTCGTGGCTGTCCTCGGCGACGAAGCGCAGCACCCGGTCGCGGCCGAAGCGCACCACCAGCCGGTCAATCAGCGCCGTCAGCGCCCGGTCGTCCGCCTCACGGGCATCGAGCGACACCTGATGCTCGGCCATGGCCTCGGTCTCCGGCGCCGAAAAGCGCAGGGCATCGAAGCCGAAGCCGGGATCGAGCGGGTCGGCGAGGCCATCGAGCCGCAAGCGCAGCAGCCGCAGGATGGTGTCGACGTCGCGGCAGGGGGTGTGGGTGGCGATGGCGAGGCGGCGCACGGCGCCGTCGCAGCGATAGAGGCTGACCTCGAAGCGGCGGCCGCCTTCGCCGCGCCGTTCGAGGGCGGCGCAGATGTCGCGGGCGAGGCTGACGAGCGCCACGTCGAGGGCTGTGCCGTCGAGCAGCGGTTCGGCGAAGTGGCGTTCGGCGAGACAGGCCGGCAGCGGCCGGAGCGGCGTGATGCGCACGTCCTCGCGCCCGAGGATGCGACCAAGCCGCACCGCCGTCCACGGCCGGAACCGGGCGGACAGCATGGCGCTCGGCCGGTCGGCGATGTCGCCGAGGCGGACCAGGCCGGCCCGCTCCAAGGCGATGGATACCTCCGGATCGGCCTCGAGCGCGGCGATCGGCAATTGGCGCGCCAGGGCCTCACCGCCAGCCGGCGGCACGATGGCCGTGCGGCCGAAGCGGACGAGGGCGTGGGCGGTGTCGGGCGTGTCGGCGATGGTGGCGCGCGTTGTCAGGCCGAAGCCCTCGAAGCGGCGGATCACCCGTTGCCGCATCGCCGCCTCGCCACCGAACAGATGGGCGCAGCCGGTGATGTCGAGAAACAGTCCGGCCTCGCCATCGAGTCCGACCAGCGGCGTGAAGAGTTCGGCCGCCGCCGCCATTAGTCCGAGCAGGGCCGCGTCGGCCGGCCGGTCCATGGGCAAGACGCGCAGATCGGCAAAGCGGGTGCGCGCCTCGGTGAGCGACAGGCCGAGAGCGAGGCCAGCCGACACGGCGGCGGCCGACAGCGCGGCAAGGCGCATGCCGCCGCTCTGCCGCTCGGCCAGTACCAGCGGCGCCTCAGCCGGCCCGGCGCACGTCCGGTCCCCGGCGCGGCCCGTCCGTATCGACCGGTCGGCCGAAAGATAGGGGAACCACAGTGCCAGATAGCGGCGCCCCGGCGTCGGGACGCTCGGCGAGGGCAGGGCGGACGGTTCCATCTTCAAAGCATCCCCGGTCTCTGTTCCACTCCACGTGCCAGTTCTGGCCGAACGGGCCGCTCTTCTGGCGCAGCAGGGTGATCTGGAAGGACGGCTGCCCCGGCGCGTTGGCCGCCAGTGCGCGCGAGGGGGCCGGCCGCACCTGCCAGCGCGTTTCGGCGGCGCTCGCGCCGGGACTGGCGCCGCAGCGCACCACCAGCACCGGTAGTGCCGACGCTTCGGCGGCCAGCGCCAGCCGACGGCTTGCCGTCAGGTCGAAGGCCTTGGTCTCGCCCCAGAGCTCGGCCACCACGGCGCCGAGCCCGGAACAGCGTGCCGCCTCGAGGGCCGCCTGCAGCACGTCGAGCCCGTCATGGGCCCGCACCAGCGTGATGCGGCCGGGATCGAGCCCGAGTTCGGCGCAGCCCGGGCCATAGGGCCGGCCGGTCTCGACGTCGAGAAAGTCCTGCCGTGCCCAGATGATCGGCCGCTTCGGCTCCAGGGTGTGGGCCAGAGCCAGGGCAAAGGCGGTGGCGGCGGCCGCGTCCGCCGCGCCGGCGGCATAGGCTTCGTGCAGTGCCGCCCGGGCGAGGCCGCCGGGCAGCACGCCGTCGATGCCGGCAAGACCCAGCGGCACGACGTCCGTCCGCGCCATCATCTTGAAGACGGCTCCCATCAGGCGCGGGTCGATGCCCGCCGGCAAAGCGTGCGCAGCCATGATCATTGTTCCTGTTTTGTTCCTTTTAAACTCCCATTGCCGCCGCGAGTCAAGGCGCATGTCGGCAACCACCAAACGCTCCACAGCCGCTTCCGGTTGGCGACCGGATGGGTGTAGGTTGGCAGCGAACGGGCGTGGGCCCGGAACTGCACAGGTCTTGTCATGCTGACGTGCCGGCCGATCCGGGCTGACGAATACGCCGCCGCCGCCCGGCTGGTTCTTGCCGGTTTCCGGGCCGACACTGCCGCCAGTATGGAGCCCGAGGGCGTCGTGGTGTTCGAAGCCTTCGCCGCGGCGGCGGCCATCCGGGCGCGCGACGAGGCCGGCGGCCGTACCTTCATTGCCCTTCTCGGCGACGATCTGGCCGGCGTGTTGCACGTGGTCCGCGGCGATCACGTTTCGCTGTTCTTCGTCGATCCGGCGCGGCAGCGCCAGGGCATCGGCGCGGCGCTGTTCGCTACGGCGGACGCCGCCGGTCGGCTCGCCAGCGTCAATTCCAGCCTGAACGCCGTCGGCGCCTACGAACGGCTGGGTTTCCGCGCCACCGGCGCCGCCGACCTGCGGGACGGCATTCGCTTCGTGCCGATGGCCCGCCAGCCGGCCGTCTGATCGCACGCCTCCCCCGTCCGTCTGCAGTTTTCGCGGGGCTCGATGGGCAGCCATGTCATCTGCCATTAACCTCTCAGGGCATATTTTTGCTGACACTAGCGAATTTTGCCAGGGGATACCCATGCGGTTGAACGATTTGTCGCTTCGGACCAAGCTGACGGCCATGATCGGGCTGCTGTTCGTACTGGCCTTCTGCACCATCACACTGACCGGCACCTTCATCATGATGAGGGACGAACGCAGCGCGTCCGAAGCCAGCGCTGCCGGACTGATGGCTTCCTATCGGCTCAGCGTCGAGAAGCGGGTCGAGCTGGCGCTCTCCACCGCCACCTCCAGCGCTCGCGGCATCGAGGGCATGGTCGCCGCCGGCAAGGCCTCGCGCGACGTGCTCGGTCAGTACATGACCGGCGTGGTCGGCGCCCATCGTGAACTGCTCGGCATGACGCTAGCCTTCGAGCCCGGCGCCCTCGACGGGCAGGATGCCAGTTTCAAGGAGCATCCCTATTCCGATGCCACCGGCCGCTTCGTGCCGTATTTCTTCAACGGGTCCGACGGCAAGGTTGGCGTCGAGAAGCTGGTCATGACCAAGGAGGCGGGCACCGAGGGCTGGTACGATCTGCCGCTGCGCGAGAACCGCGATCTGGTCACCGCTCCCTACATCTATCCGATCGAGGGCAAGGACGTGCTGATGGCGACGCTGTCGGTGGTGTTGCACCGTGCTGACAAGCCGATCGGCATCATCACCGCCGATCTGCCGCTGACGGAAATTTCCAGCTACATCTCGTCGCTGAAGCCGTTCGGCACCGGCTCCGTCCGCCTGATCGGCACCGACAATCTCTGGGTCGCCAACCCAGATCCAGCGCTGATCGGCAAGACGGCCGACGACGGCTTCGCCAAGGCGGCGCTGGCCAATGTCGACGGCCAGGGCGTGCAGGTGCAGGACGCCGGCGGTCAGGCGCAGTGGCAGCAGGCCATCTCGGTTTCCTATCCCGGCCTCAAGGAGAAGTGGGTTCTGCTGGTCTCCATCCCCGAGGCGACGCTGACGCGCGCCGCCATCGATGCCCGCAACGTCATGATCGGCGTTTCGCTGCTGGCCCTGCTGGTGGCGCTCGGTCTTGCCGCCTACATCGCCAGCGGCTTTGCCAAGCCGATCACCGCCATGACCGGCAGCATGCGGGCATTGGCCTCCGGCGACACCGACATTGCCATCGCCGGCCAGGGGCGCGGCGACGAGATCGGCGAGATGGCCCGCGCCGTCGAAGTGTTCCGTGCCAACGCCATCCAGCGCCGCGAACTCGAGGCGACGCGTCTGGCCGAACATGAATCGCGCGCCGATCGCCACGCCCGCGTCGATGCCATGATCGCCCACTTCCGGCAGGCTTCCGCCGCTGCCATGGCCAAGGTGTCGGCGGCCAGCAGCGATCTCGACCGGCTGGCCGGCGTCATGGCCGACAGTGCCGGCCTGACCAACGATCGTGCCGGCATGGTGACCGATGCCGCCGACCGCGCTTCGGTCAACGTTCAGGCGGTGGCCTCGGCCGCCGAGGAGCTTGGCGCGTCGATCAACGAGATTTCGGCCCAGGTCGCCCGCACCTCCTCCATCATCGACGCCGCCACCAACGGTGCCCGCATGAGCCAGCACAAGGTGTCCGAACTGGCCTCGGCTGCCAACCGCATTGGCGAGGTGGTGACGCTGATCCAGCAGGTGGCCGAGCAGACCAACCTTCTGGCCCTCAACGCCACCATCGAGGCGGCGCGGGCGGGCGAGGCGGGCAAGGGCTTCGCCGTCGTCGCCTCCGAGGTCAAGCAGTTGGCCAACCAGACGTCGAAGGCCACCGGCGAGATCAGCCGCCAGATCGAGGCCATCCAGCAGGCGACGCGCGACGTTGTCGGCGAGATCACCCGCATCTCCACAACGATGGAAGAGGTCAACGGCAACTCTTCGGCGGTGGCGGCAGCCATCGAAGAGCAGGGCAGTGCCACGGCCGAGATTGGTTCGAGCGCCAGCGGCGCTGCCCGCGAAACCCATACCGTGACGGAGAACGCCGACCATCTGCGTTCGCTGGTGGCCGAAACGCGCGCCGCCGCCGATCGCGTCATGAACGCCGCCGCCGCCGTCTCTTCGGTCAAGGTCGAGCTGGAAACGGAGATCGAGACCTTCCTCGCCACCGTCATCGAAGCCTGACGGTCTGCTCTGCGCCTCCAACAAGCCTGTGCCGACCTGAACCGGGTTGGCGCAGGCTTTTCATTGCCGGGGACTCGCCGCCCGCGATCTGGGTCCGGCGTCAGCCGGCGAGCGTCTCCACGAGATAGTCGATGAACACGCGCACCTTGGCCGAGAGGTGGCGGCGGCCGAGATAGTCGGCGTAGAAGGCGAACTCGCCGAGCGTCCAGTCGGGCAGTACCTGGACGAGCCGGCCGGCGGCAATGTCGTCGGCGACAATGAAATCGGGCTGGACGATGATCCCCCGTCCTCAAATGAAAAAATGATCTGGAGCGGGTGAAGGGAATCGAACCCT
>CALMMQ010000121.1 GCA_937868725.1 uncultured Pleomorphomonas sp. | reverse complement strand
CCAGATTCAATAAGATGAGCAGCCGCTTGTCGATCATGTTGTTTCAACATGATCGGCGGATGCTCTAGCGTCAGCGGTGAACCCGCGTCTTGGGCACGGGAGCGGCTGTCGCTTCGCCGTCGGCGAACCGGTCCTGAAGGGCAAAGTCGAAAAACGCATCGGCGTCAAGCGGATGCGCGAAGGCGAAGCCTTGCAGGCTGTCGCAGCCGAGGTCGCGCAGGATGTCGGCCTGGGCCATGGTCTCGACGCCTTCGGCGATGACGCCGATGCCCATGGCCTGACCGATCTCGACGATCGACCGCACGATCTGACGATGGGTCTTGGAGGCAACGACCGTGGCGGTCAGCTCGCGGGCGATCTTCAGCCGGTTCGGTTGCAGCCGCGTCAGACTGACGACCGAGGCATAGCCGGTGCCGAAGTCGTCGATCTCGATGTCGATGCCGCATTGCTGGACGCGGCGGATGTTTTCGGAGATCACTTCATCGCTCTCGTCGAGGTAGATGGCCTCGGTCAGCTCGAAGGCCAGCGTGCCCGGGGCAATGGCCATGCGCTCCAGCTGATCGGCCAGCCGCTCGTCGCGGAGACGGTTGAGCGAAACGTTGACGGCGAGCTTGGGGACACGCAAGCCGCGCTCGTTCCAGCGCTGGCGATCGGCAAGCGCCGCCTCGAGCACGATGCGATCGATGGTCGGCAGGACGTTGATGTCCTCGGCGATGTCGAGGAAGGCCGCTGGTGCCAGCAGTCCCTCGCGCGGATGGCGCCAGCGCACCAGCGCCTCGACGCCGGCAAGCTGGCGCGTCACGGCGTCGTACTGCGGCTGGTAGTAGGGGACGAACTCGTTCTCTTCAAGGCCGGTGATGATCTCGTCGGCGATGCGCTTGCTGGTCACCACTTCCGCTCCAAGCGCCTTGGTGAAGAACTCAACGCGGCTGCGGCCGCGTTCCTTGGCGCGATAGAGGGCGATGTCGGCGTTGATCATCAGCTGGGCCAGGCTGTCGGCACCGAGGTTGGCGCAGGCGATGCCAACCGACACCGGGCTGCGGCAATGGTTGCCGCCAAGGTCGACCGGCTGACGGAACTTGGCAATCACCTCGGCGGCCAGCCGGCTGGCCAGGTCGGCCGGTTCGGCGTCGACGCAGACGGCAATGAACTCGTCGCCGCCGATGCGGGCGACGAAGTCATCGGGACGGAACACCTCGCGCAACGTTCGCGCGGCGTGGATGAGCAGCGCGTCGCCGGCGGCGTGACCGAAGGAGTCGTTGACCTGTTTGAAGCGGTCGAGGTCGAGGTGCAGCACGGCGACGCCGAGGCCCGGTTCGGCCGGCCGGCTTTCCAGGTTGGCGAAGTGGCTGGAAAGGTAGCGCCGGTTGGGCAGGCCGGTCAGCGCGTCGTGCAGGGAGGCGAACTCGATGCGCTCGTTGGCGGCCAGCAGTTGGGCATTGCGTGCCTCGGCGAGGCTCTTGGCGCGGCTGAGGTCGTCGTGCAGGCGAACGTCGGGCGTGATGTCCCAGTTGAGGCCGATGAAGGTGACGTCGCCGGCTTGCCGCCACAGCGAGCAGACGGCGCGCACGAAGCGGATGCTGCCGTCGGGCATGCAGGCGCGGAGGGTGATCTCGTGGTGATCCCGGCGCGTGGGATCGTCGTGGAAGTTGGCTCTGGCCAGTTCGCGGTCGTCGGGATGCAGAAGATCGAGCCACATCGCCTGCGTCACTGGCCCACCCGGCGACAAGCCATAGAGCTCGTACATGCGGTCGTCCCAGCTGAGCCGGTTGGTGGTGACGTTCAGTTCCCAGACGCCGATCTTCGAGGTCTGGAGCGCCAGCTGAAAGCGGCTCGACAGTTTCTCGAGTTCGGCGCCGCGCCGGCTGAGCTCGTCGATGTGGCGCCGCCGATCGGAGTAAAGCATGCCGGTGATCAGGATTGGCACCACCACCAGGATGCCGCAAGCGACGATCAGGGCATGGAAGAACTCGATTCCCTTGGACGTCGTCGGCCAGCCACCCTTGGGGATGCCGGCGAGTTCCCACGTGCCGCTGGGCAGATGGACGGTGGCACGCACCGGCGCTTGGTCGAACACGTCCTGCCGGCCAAAGAACAGTTCGCCTTCGGCGCCCTTGCCGTCGCGGCCGCGAATGGCCACCTCAACGGGCGAATCCGGTTTGGTGAGGTCGCTGTCGGCGAAAAGCCGCGTGGCGTCGGTGGCCACCGACACCAGGCCCCAGAAGCGGGTGGTACCATCGCTTCCTTTGATATTGACGGGAAAGCGCGAGACGATGCCGACGCCGCCCTGCACCAGATTGAGCGGACCGGCGAGCACCAGCTGGCCGCTGTCGCGCGCCCGCTTGGCTGCCTCGCTCTGGGCGGGCGAGGTGTTGTAGTCGAGGCCGAGCACGGCCTCGTTGCTGGCCAGCGGATGCACCAGACGGATGATCATGTCCGGGGCGGCGGCGACGGAGCGGAGATCGTTGTCACCGGCCATCAGCCGCTCGACGAAGGCGCTGTAGGCGGTCTGATCGATGTCGGGATGGCTGGCGACTTCGGCGACGACCGCCCGGCCGATCTGGGTGTCGCGGGCGATGCCGCCTTCGAGACGGGCCCGGATGATCGACAGTTCGTCGGTAACGTTGCCTCTGAGGCGCTGGATGAACAGCTCGTGGTTCTGCCAATCGGCCAAGTATCCCAGCAGGCAGATCGTCAATCCAGCAATCAGAGCGGGAACATTTGCCAGGCGAAACACTGTGGACCTGACCTGTTGCCAAACGTGTCGCGTGCCGGTCGCCCCCATTGCAAGTTCCCGCGTCTACCACGAACTGACTGTATTCCTAATCCGCATGACTTTCAGAAACTGTTACCGAGAGATGCAAACGTTGGCGAATCTGTTCGGCATGGTCAACGTGCGATTTATCCGCCGCAACTGCACCGGTGGTGGCTGTTGCCGGCGGGTTGCTGGACCGGCAGCGCCGACCCAGCGCAGCTCACCGGTGTCAGTCGAGCCAGGCGGCGAGGTCGCCCAGGGCCCGGCGGCAGATGGCCTGCCGCTTGGCGATGGTTTTCTCGTTGCCTCTCAGGCGCTTACCGGGTTCGCGCGGAATTTCGACGGCGGGGAACAGGCCGAAGTTGACGTTCATCGGCTGGAACGACCGCGGGCCACTGTCGTCGTCGTGGGTGAGGTGGCCGCCGGTGATGTGACCGAGCAGCGCGCCGAAGGCCGTGGTCGGCGGCGGCAGGGTGACCGGTTGGCCAAGCCGTTCGGCGGCCGCGAAACGTCCAGCCAGCAAGCCGACGGACGCCGATTCCACATAGCCCTCGCAGCCGGTGATCTGGCCGGCGAATCGCAGGCGCGGCGCCGCCTTGAGGCGCAGCGTGGCATCGAGTAGCCGCGGGCTGTCGAGATAGGTGTTGCGGTGCAGGCCGCCGAGGCGGGCGAACTCGGCCTTTTCGAGGCCGGGAATCATGCGGAAGATGGCCGTCTGGGCGCCGTACTTCAGTTTCGTCTGGAAACCGACCATGTTGTAGAGCGTGCCGAGGGCGTTGTCCTGGCGCAGCTGCAGGATGGCGTAGGGCTTGACGGTGGGATTGCGCGGATTGGTGAGGCCGATCGGCTTCATCGGACCATGGCGCAGCGTTTCGCGACCGCGCTCGGCCATGACTTCGACCGGCAGGCAGCCGTCGAAATACGGCGTCTTCTCGAAATCGTGGAACTCGACCTTGTCGCCGGCCAGCAGTGCGTCGACGAAGGCTTCGTATTCGTCGCGGTCGAACGGACAGTTGATGTAGTCGGCGCCGGTGCCGCCGGGGCCGGTCTTGTCGTAGCGCGACTGGAACCAGGCCTTGTCCATGTCGATGCTGTCGAAATGGACGATCGGCGCGATGGCGTCGAAGAACGACAGGGACTTGGTGCCCGTCAGGTCGCGAATGGCGTTGGCCAGCGGTTCGGACGTAAGCGGCCCGGTGGCGATGATGGTGTCGCCCCACTCTGCTGGCGGCAGACCGCCGATTTCGCCGGTGACGACGGTGATCAGCGGATGGCTGCGGATGGTGTCGGTGATGGCGGCGGCGAAGCCGTCGCGGTCGACGGCCAGCGCCCCGCCGGCCGGCACCTGGTGCTGACCGGCCGTCGTCATGATCAGCGAGCCGGCGCGACGCATCTCCTCATGCATCAGGCCGACGGCGTTGTTGAGGTGATCGTCCGAGCGGAAGGAGTTGGAACAGACGAGTTCTGCCAGCTGGTCGCTGCGGTGGGCCTCGGTGGAGCGCTCGGGACGCATTTCGTGCAGAACGACCGGCAGTCCGCGTCGGGCGATCTGCCAGGCCGCTTCCGATCCGGCGAGGCCGCCACCAATGATGTGGATCGGCGTGCTGGCACTGTCGGACATGGCTTTCCTCGCGGGATTGACCGGATGGTTTGCCGCCGCGCGGCAATTATCCGTTGGTATATGGACTTCAGCGCTGGACCGCCCTGGCGGCATGGCGTGGTGCCCCCTCATTAGCGGTCGTTGTCGCCGTGGGCAAGGCGACGAACGGCCGGCGTCATCGCCCGAGTGGGGCGGACCATCGGTCATAGAGAGGGGTGGGGCAAGTCCAAAAAAGCGAACGCCCACCGGGGGAGGAGATCCGGTGGGCGCCGCAAATTTCCGTAGCTAGCGAGGAGGAGATTCGCCGCTACGGCTATGCCGCGATGAGGGAGGAGGTTCATCGCGGTTTGTCGCAGCAAGGGAGGAGGTTTGCTGCAACATATACCAGGGGGCTCCAGGGAGGAGGACGGAGCAAGCCTGGCTTCAGTTTGGCAAAGCGCGGTCCAGGGAGGAGGAAGAACCGGGCTTTGCTCTTTTGAAAAGATGGGGGAGGAGATCCATCTTTTCAAGGAACCACGCAGGGGGAGGAGGATCCGGCGTGGTCAGCATCAGGCTCGGCGGGACTGGGAGGAGGTAGTCCAGGCGGAGCCTAATTGGAATTGGTCAGATCGAGGCCTTGCGAGCAACGGTAGAGATATCGCCGCGGGCAATGCCGAGGTCCGCGAGCTCGCGAGAGTTCAAGCGGGAAAGCTCACGGTAGGTCTCCTGATACTTGCGATAGGAGCGGAGCTTGTTGACAACGGTGTCCAGCATTTGGTTCGTTCCATTTGTTCTGAGTGGCTTGGCTTTGCCGTTTGGTTTGGCGCTGCCTTGCTCTCGACGCCCTGATATCTAGGGGATCGAGCCATGCGCAGGTAGAGGGTACTGCGCATGTCAGGGATGCATATTTCGCACAGCAGCATAATGTGCTGCATTTTGAGACACAGGCGTTGTCAGTTTGTGGCGATGCTGTGGCGGCGGACAGCGATGATGGCCTAAATCAGCCGAAAATCGGCCATTTGGAAACGGAAGTGACGAATTACGCCATCGCGAATGAAGATTGTGCAGTGCAGCAAAAACAAATTTTGAAAGCCCCCAAAAGAATAAATGAAGCGCGCGGTCTTGATTTCGGCCGACCGAGTCACTCGGCCAAAGGCGACAAAATATACGTGGACATACCGATAAAATTGAATCGGTTTTCAGGGTCGGGCCAAAGCGGCGGCGGCCGTGGCTGGCTGGAATGAATGCGACAAAACCCAAGTCGGGACAAAACTCCAGAAATGACAACGTTGACATGGAGAATCGTGCTGGACTGAACAGGAGGAGGGGGATGGAGCCACGGCCGGACCATCCGGCGCCGCCATCAGCGCCGCCGAGCCGGGCGATGGGCGCGCGCCTCTCGAACAGAGGCCGGCCAGCCCCCATGGCTGGAGCGCGGCCGGGCGGGCGGCTCATCACAGCGCCAAGGCGAGCCAAATTTGCCCCGGCCGCCGCCGCGCCAGAGCATCCGTCGATCATGTTGAAACAACATGATCGACAAGCGGCTGCTCAACTTATTGAATCTGGAGCGATTTCTCATTGACCTGATGATTGCAGCAGGTCGGAAAACGCTCTGGTGTTCCGCGCCGGCCCTTGGCTAGGGCAACGCCGTACGGCGCGGGGCAATGAAATCGGCCGTCCGGGCTGTTGATGATCAAGAACTAGTCAGATCCGCCTGCAATATTCGCGGATCGGTACAGCAGAACACGTATGTGTCGCATATTGCATCACGTAAACCGTTTTGAAGACCCAGCCAGTTCATTTAATCGGTTGCAGATCGCTTGATTTTATCATCTCGAAATAAGATTTCTTGGTCACGGAATGACGGAATGCCCCGGTGAACAGACCGAAGCCACCGTCGATTTCATCAAACGACGCGGATTTTCCACCTGTTCTTTGCAAAAGAGCGGGATGAGGCAGGTTTGTCTTCGAAAAAGAGCGTCGATCGGACAGGAGACCTTTAAGATGACCGTGATGAATTTCTCGATCCCCCGCACCATCATCTATGGAGAAGGCTCGCTGGCCAAGCTCGCCGACCTCAAGGGCACCAAGGCGGCTGTGGTGACCGGCGGCAGCTCGATGAAGAAGCTCGGCTTCCTGGACCAGGCTGTTGCCATTCTCAAGAAGGGTGGCATCGAATCCATCGTCATCGACGGCGTCGAGCCCAATCCGTCGGTGGATACGGTGTGGCGCGGCGCCAAGGCCATGCTGGAGTTCCAGCCCGACTGGATCGTCGCCATCGGCGGCGGCTCGGCCCTCGACGCCGCCAAGGTGATGTGGTGCTTCTACGAGCATCCGCATCTGACGTTCGAAGACATCATTCCGGTTGGCGCCATGCCGCCGCTGCGCAACAAGGCGCGCTTCGTCGCCATTCCTTCGACCTCGGGCACGGCCTCCGAGATCACCGCCTTCTCGGTGATCACCGACACCGCCAACCACATCAAGTACCCGATCGTCGCCGCTGACATGGTGCCGGACATCGCCATCCTCGACCCGGTGCTGCCCACCGCCATGCCGCCGCACGTCACGGCCAACACCGGCATGGACGTGATGTGCCACGCCGTCGAGGCCGTCGCCTCGATCGCCGCCACCTCGTTCACCGATCCGTACGCGGTGGAAGCCATCCGCCTGGTGCTCGAGAACCTCGATACCGCCTACCTCAAGCCGAATGACAAGACGGCGCGCTACAACATGCACAACGCCTCGGCGCTGGCCGGCATGGCCTTCACCAACGCCTCGCTCGGTCTGGTGCACTCGCTGGCCCACAAGATCGGTGGCGAATTCGGCGTCACCCATGGTCTCGCCAACGCCATCCTGCTGCCGTACATCATCGACTTCAATCGCAAGTTCACCAAGAAGTACGACTACGTCGAGCACGTCCTCGGTGTCCGTGACCTCGCTCAGGCGATCCGCGATCTCAACGCCCGCCTGGAGATTCCCCGGACGTTCAAGGACTGCGACGAGGTCGACTTCAGTGAGGCCAAGTTCCAGAAGGTGCTCGGTCGCATGAGCGAGCGCGCCCTGGCCGATCCTTGCACGCTGACCAACCCCGGCAAGCCGTGCGTGGCCGACGTCAAGGCGCTCTACACCGCTGCTTACTACGGCAACGCCTGATCAATCAGCATGAGGCCGGCGGCATCCTTGGGGTTGCCGCCTGTCCGTGGCTCGGCGAGCCACCAGGAAAATCCGGTGTCCTGCCGCTCCAAACCAAACGGGACATCGGACGGACGGCCCCCCACAGCCGTCGCAAAAGGGGGCGGTTTCAACGGAAAAGCCCTCCCTTTCCCGTAGGAACCGCCCCTGAACCGCGTGTGTGGCCGGATGGCAGAAATCAGGGCAGCGCGGCGATGCGCTGCCAGAGGGCGGGGGCAGCGGCGCGGGCCTCCGCTTCGATGGCTTCGGCGTCGGCGCCGATCAGCTGGCCATCGCGCACCACTGGGCGACCGGCGACAATGACGTGCCGCACCTTGCCATCCTCACGAACGACCACATCGCCTGGCGCGCCGACGGCGAGACCGGCGGCGGCAAAGCCGAAGCGCTCGGCCATCAGCGTCTGGCCGGCTTCGAGCCGACCGGCGAAATGTTCATCGCCATTGGCTTCGGCGAGGCGGCGCAGGGCACGGTTCTCGGTCGCCATGTCGGCAGGCCAGCCATCGGTACCAAGCGCCACATGGGCGGAGGCGGTGAGGCTGGCGGCGTAACCGACGCGATTGCCTTCATTGGAGCGCGGGTTGTGGACGAACCACAGTCCTTGCGCTTCGGCGAAACGGACCTGGGCGGGTGCGAGATGCACGCCGTGGGCGATGATCGACCCGGTGGGCAAGCCGCCGAGGTCGATGAGGCGTTCGAGCGGCCCGTCGTAGCCGCGCTGCTTGGCATCGATGACGTCGGCGGCATCCTCGGCCACGTGGACGTGCATCACCGTGCCGAGGCGGCGAGCGAGATCGCCGGCTTCGCGGACGGTTTCGTCGGAGACGGTGAAGCTGGCGTGCAGACCGACCATGCCGCGTACCAGCGCTGACGGGGTGACGGTCTCGCACTCGGCAAGCCCGGTCAGGGCTTCGTCGCGGCCGCCATTGCGCTCGGTGGCGCCGTAGCAGAGGAGGGCGCGCAGACCGAGGTCTTCCGCCGCCTGCTGCAGCACGGCGAGCGAGCCGGCGATGCAGTTCGGCGACTCATGATGGTCGATCAGCGACGTCGTGCCGGCCAGCAGCGCCTTGGCAATGTAGTCGCGCGCCGACAGGCGCATGAGATCGAGGTCGAGGCCGCGGTCGAGCTGCCACCAGACGCGCTCGAGAATCTCGACGAAATTGGTCGGAGCCGGTTCGGGCGCCGGCATGCCGTAGGGAGCCAGCGCCGAATAGAGATGGGTGTGAGCGCAGACGGCGCCGGCGGCGATGTCGCCATCCGGGCAGGCCAGCACCGGCGCTGTCGGGTCGGCCGCCGCGGCGATGACGCCGTCGACGATGGCGACGATCCGGCCGGTGCGGTCCGGCCCGAGGGTGACGGAGCCGGTCAATGCCATTGCGAGGTGTCCTCGTCCGGCGACAGGCCGACGCTGAGCGCCCGCGCCGCCGGACTGTCGATCATCGGCAGCACGGTGCGGCGCTGGCCGTCGAAGGCATAAAGGGCGGCGGCGACGGCGCCGGCCGTTGGCACCAGGCCGATCTCGCCGATACCCTTGGCTCCGAACGGGCCTTCCGGCTCGTGCTCCTCGACGATAATCACCTCGATTTCCGGCGTGTCGGAGGCACGCAGCACGCCGATCTCGCGCACGTTGGCAGTGACCGGCATGCCGTCCTTGCAGGGAAGCTGTTCGGTGAGGGCGAAGCCGAGGCCCATGTGAACGGCGCCTTCCAGCTGGCCTTCGACCTGCTTGGGGTTAATGGCCCGGCCAACGTCATGGGCGGCGATCATCTTCTCGACCCGACCGGTGGCGTCGAGGATGGCCACCTGCGTCGCCCAGCCGAAGGCGGTGTGGGTCTTGATCTTGCCGTTTTTGAGCTGACCGGGCGCGGTGGTGTCGTCAATGACGGTGTCGCCGGCGTAGACGCGGCCGATCATGTCCTTGAGCGTCAGCCCCTTGTCGAGGTCGACCTTCATCGCCTTGGCCGCCTCGATGGTGGCACGGCCGGCCAGCAGCGTGGCGCGCGAACCGGTGGTCTGGCCGCAGCCGACCTCGTAACGGGAGTTGACCTGCGGCACGAACACCGACGAGGGCAGGCCGGTGATCTCGGCCGCCGACTGCGCCATGATGGTGAGCAGGCCCTGGCCCATCTCGGTGAAGCCGATGATCAGCGCCACGCGGCCGTCGGTCTCCACTTCGAGACGACACTTGCCGGTCTCGATGGCACCGTTGCCGATGCCGGAGTTCTTGACGGCGCAGGCGACGCCCACCGGCTTGCCGGCGGCCTTGGCGGCATAATAGGCGTCCTTGACGGCCAGCAGCGTCTTTTCAAGGCCGACCGACTTCTCCAGGATCTGGCCGGAGGAGAACACGTCGCCGACCCGTACGGCGTTGCGGAAGCGCATCTCCCAGCCGTCGATGCCGAGCTTTTCGGCCAGAAGGTCGAGGCAGCCTTCCATGGCGAACGACGTCTGGTTGACGCCAAAGCCGCGCATGGCGCCGCAGGGGACGTTGTTGGTGTAGGCGCCGACCGAATGAATCTCCAGCGCCGGCACGCGGTAGGGGCCGCAGGCGTGGCCGGCGGCGCGTTCCAGCACCTTGTCGCCGACCGAGGCATAGGCGCCGCTGTCGCCGAGAATGTCGATCTTGGCGGCGGTGATGTGGCCGTGCTCGTCGCAGCCGACGGCGTAGGTCATCTTCATCGGGTGGCGCTTGGGATGCAGGCGCACCGACTGCTCGCGCGTCAGCGCCAGCCGCACCGGCCGGCCGGTGAGGCGGGCCAGCACGGCCGTCTGGGCCTGCACGGTCATGTCTTCCTTGCCGCCGAAGCCGCCGCCGGTCGGCACCAGTTCGACGAAGATGTTCTCTTCCGGCTCGCCGAGCACGGCGGCCACCGCCTTGCGGTCCTCGAACACGCCTTGGCTCTGGCTGTAGAGGTGCAGCCGGCCGTCGGCCAGCGGCACCGCCAGTGCCGCTTCGGTTTCGAGGAACAGGTGCTCGATGCGCTGCGTCTGCCAGGTGCCGCTGACGACGTGCGGCGAGGCGGCCAGCGCCGCGTCGACGTCGCCACGGGCGATGGTGGTCTCGCTGAGCTTGTTGACGTGGCGCGGGTTGACCTGGCGGGCGCCAGGCCGCAGCGCCTCTTCCGGCGACAGCGTCGGCTCCAGCACCGTGTAATCGACGGCGACGCGTTCGGCCGCCTGGCGGGCGATGGCCGGGGTCTCGGCGGCGATGGCGGCGATGACGTCGCCGACGTAACGAACTTCCTCGCCCTCGGCGACGAAGATGGGCCAGTCCTTGAAGATCTGGCCGACCCAGCGCTCGCCGGGCACGTCCTTGGCCGTTGCCACGGCAACGACGCCGGGCAGGGCCAGGGCCTTGGAGACGTCGATGGCGTTGACGCGGGCGCGGGCGTGCGGGGACAGGACGAAGAGGCCGTGCAAGAGGCCGGGTACCTCGATGTCGCCGACGAACGGCCGGTCGCCCAGCACCAGTTCGCCGCCGCGATAGCGCTCGACGCTGTCGCCGACACCGCCGTCGGACGTCGGCGCCGGGTAGGCGGCCTTGCCGGCCTTGACGTCGCGGATGAGTTCGACGGCGTCGATGATCTTGGTGTAGCCGGTGCAGCGGCAGAGGTGGCCGTCGAGGGCGGTGGCGATTTCCTCGCGGCTCACTTCCGGCGTCTCGTCGGTCAGCGCCTTGATGCGCACGACGATGCCGGGGGTGCAGAAGCCGCACTGCAGGCCGGCGGCCTGCTGGAAGGCGTCGGCGTAGAGCTGGCGCTCGGCGTCGGCGACGCCTTCGAGCGTGACGATGTCGCGGCCCACCGCCTTGACGGCCTTGATGGTGCAGGTCTTGCGCGGCTTGCCGTTGATGAGGGCGACGCAGCAGCCGCACTGGCCTTGGCCGGAACAGCCGTCCTTCAGCGACTTGAGCTTCAGGTTCTCGCGCAGCACTTCGAGCAGCGACTGGTCCGGATCGACGTCGACGTTGGCGGTCTGGCCGTTGACGGTAAGCGATATCATGGTCATGGGCGGATCATTCAGTTGAGCGCGGCGGCGAGGAAGGTGTGGGCGTCGACTGTCGATACGGCATCGGCGATGCGTTCGACAAGCAGCAGTCGTCCGAGGTCGAGCGGACGTTCGCTGGCGCCGGCGACAATGGTCGGGTCGGCCGGATCGACCGACAGGTCGACGCCATCGCCCCGGATGCACAGCCGGCCTTCGGCACGATGCAGAGACAGGATGGCGCCATCAAGGCGCAGCATGATGGTGCGGTCCGGGCCGGTGCCGGTGACGGTGAAGCCGTCGCGACCGGCGGCGGCCAACAGCGCCTCGGGCGAGCCGAACACCTGCGCCTTGCGGGCGTAGGGAGCGCCGCTTTCAGGGCAGGTGACGTCGCAGTTGCCGCACTGATTGCAGATGTCGGCGCAGATGCCGATCTGCTGCTTCATGCGGATCGGCCGCGCCTCGCCGGGCCTGACGGTGGGTGGCGTGCCGGGGAGAAGCGTTGCCGCCGTCACGGCGGTCTGCGGCAGGCCATAGCGGAAGATGGCGGCGTTGGGGCAGACGCTGACGCATTTGCCGCAGGTCTCGCAGTCGAGCAGGTCGAGCGGCACGTCGGTCTTGCGCGGTCCGGTGCTGTTGGCGGCGAAGGCGTAGCGGGCTTCGGTCAGCACGCGCTCGGCGTAAATGCTGGTGTTGAGCAGGCGGGCGGCCGAAACCCAGGCGGCGAAATCGGCGCCGGCAGCGGCGCGGAGATCGCTCCCGGCGGCGAGGGCGGCCGTCGCCGCCTGACGGGTGGCGGCCGGCAGACCGGCGAGCGCCGCCTCGGCCACACCAAAGGCCAGCAGCGTGAAGGTGTCGATATCGACGGCGCCGACTTCGGCCATGCGGTCGGCGAGATCGGCGATGTAGTCGGCGCCCTTGCCGTAGCCGGCCCCTTTCAGGAGGTCGGTGCAGACGCTGACCGGCTTGAGACCGAGCGCCACGGCGTCGGCGAAGTTGCCGACGTCGATGCCGGCCGAGAACGAGATGGGGTAGCGGTCGCCGAAACGGTCGCGGAACTGCTTGACGAGGGCGATGGCCAGCACGTGCAGCGGCGGGCCGGACAGGTACATCTCCGGCGTGCCGGCCGGGAAGAAGTGCCGGTGATTCTCGACCAGCAGCGTGTTGGAGAACTTGACGCCGAAGCCGCGGCCGAGACGGTCGGCCAGGGTGCCGAGGCGCTCGACCATGGCCGTCACCTGCGGCCACTTGGCGTCCTTGGCGAAGGTGCTGTCGGGCACCTTGAGGGCGGTGTAGCCGAGGCGATCGTGCAGGATGGCGTTGAGCCCGTCCTTGCCGAGCAGCGTCGGGTTGAGCTTGACCACCACGTCAAGGCCGACCTCTTGCAGGAGGTGAGCGGCGATGGCCTCGATTTCCTCCGGCGGACAGCCGTGGAAGGTCGAAACGGTGATGGTGTCGGAGATGCAGGGGTCGTAGGCGAGGTCGCGGAAGCGGGCGTAGGCGGCGGGGATCTGGCCGCGCAGCCGCTCGATGACGACACCGGCGTCCTTCATGCCGCGAAGGAAGGTCTGCACCTTGTCCGAACGGATGCCGGCGAGGTCGTAGCCGGCGCTCATGTCGATGACGGTGTCGCCGAGGTCGGGGGCAATGCCCTCGGCCTTCAGCATCGCGATCAGCATCGACGCCTTGACGTATTCTTCGAGCGACTGTTCGAGGGTCAGTTCCTGCGACCACTCGATGTTGAAGCCCACCGTCTCCATGTCGATGCAGGGGCGGGCGATGTCGAGATGATCGAGGATCTGGACGGTCTTGAGCTCGATGACGCGGCCACCGGCCAGCCAGCCGAGCACGATGTTCTGGGCCAGCTGGGTGTGGGGGCCGGCCGCCGGTCCGAACGGCGTGGCTGCCGTCCGGCCGAAGATCGAGGTCGAGAAATCGCGTCCCGCGGCACTCCGCGCGAACTTCCAGCTCGGCAGGCCGAAACCGCTCTTGCGGGCGTCGAGTTCCCGGAACAGGCGGTTGATCAGGGTCGGCAACGGGATCGGCGAGAAGTCGGTCATCGTTCGTCCTCGGGGCGGGTGGCGGTGGTGGGTCAGAGCTTGGCTGACAGCAGCGGATACATTTCCGGCCGCCGGTGCAGCTTGAAATTGAAGATGTTGGCGCGGATCTCGGTGCAGCGATCGAGATCGCAGTCATGGGTCACCAGTTCATCGCCCATGGTCGAGGCCATGGCGACGATCTCGCCGGTGGGGGCGATGATGCACGACTGACCGATCAGCACGCAATTCTCTTCATTGCCGGCCTTGCCGACGCCCACCACCCACATGCCGTTGGCGTAGGCGCCGGCCTGCATGCCGAGATGGTTGTGGAAGCACTGCAGGTGATCGTGCTCGGGGGCGAGCGGGTAGTGGTAGGGCGTATTGTAGCCGATCAGCACCATTTCCGTGCCGCGCAGGGCGTGCTCACGGTAGGTTTCCGGCCAGCGGCGATCGTTGCAGATGGCCATGCCGATCTTGCCGCCGAGGCAGTCGGCCGGGGCAAAGAAGGTGTCGCCGGGCTCGAAGTAGCGCTTCTCCAGATGCTGGAACGGTCGCCACGGTTCGTGCTCGGTGTGACCGGGCAGGTGGACCTTGTGGTAGCGGTGGACGATCTCGCCGGTCTTGTCGACGAGGATCGAGGTGTTGAAGCGGTGCGTCTTGCCGTCGATCACCGTCTTTTCGGCGTAGCCGAAGTTGATGGCGATGCCGAGCTCCCTGACGCGCTGGAACAGCGGCGCCGTGTCCTCGTTGGGCATGGCCGCTTCAAAGAAGCTGTCGACCTCGGCCTGGTCGGGCATGAACCAGCGCGGGAAGAAGGTGGTCAGCGCCAGTTCGGGAAAGACCACCAGATCGCAATGGCGGGCGGCGGCCTTGTCCAGAAGGTCGATCATGCGTTTGACGACGACGGCACGGCTATCGGCGCGGGCGATCGGGCCAAGCTGGGCGGCGCCGACGGTGATGATGCGGGACATGTTCAGAACCTCAAAGCGGGCTGTTGGCGTGGCCGGCCAGTTCGAGCGCCAGACGCCCGAGCACGGTGAGACCATTGGCGATATCGGATGGCGCGGTGAACTCGGCGACGTTGTGGCTGAGGCCGTTCTGGCTCGGCACGAAGATCATCGCCGCCGGGCAGGTCCGGGCCAGCATCTGGGCATCGTGGCCGGCGCCGGAGAACATGCGGCGGGTGGAGAGGCCGGCCGCCTTGGCCGTGGCCTCGACGCGCGACACCAGCGCCTTGTCGAAGGCCACCGGCTCGAAGCGGGCGAGGGGGCGGGTGCTGACCGTCACCTTTTCTTCCGCCACCACCTTGTCGATGAGCGCGCGTAGCTGGCGCTCGGCCAACTGCAGCGTCGCCTCGTCGGGGTGACGCAGGTCGACGGTCATCAGCGCCCGGGCGGCAACGACGTTGACCAGATCGGGCGTGAGGCGCAGCGAGCCGACGGTACCGACCATGTCGCCGCCGATGGCGCGGGCGATGTCGGCAACGCCGGCGGCGATGCGGGCGGCGGCAAGGCCGGCGTCGTGGCGCAGGCGCATGGGCGTAGCGCCGGCGTGGCTCGACCGGCCGGAGAGGGTGATTTCCGTCCAGGAAATGCCCTGAACGCCTTCGACGACGCCTATCTCGATGCCGTCGGCTTCCAGCACCGGGCCTTGCTCGATGTGATATTCGAGGTAGGCGGCGGCTTTGATACCGCCGAGCGGCGCCGTGCCGGCGTAGCCGATGGCCGTGAGTTCGTCGCCAAGGCGGGCGCCGTCGATCGATACGGTGTCGAGCGCCTCGTCCAGCGGCAGGCCGCCGACGTGGACGAGCGAGCCCAGCATGTCCGGCTGGAAGCGGGCGCCCTCCTCATTGGTGAAGGCGGCGACGGTGACGGGCTTCTGGGTGGCGATCTGGCCGTCGTTGAGTGCCTCGATCACCTCGAGGCCGGCGAGGACGCCGAGATTGCCGTCGTAGAGACCGCCAGTGGCCACGGTGTCGATGTGCGAGCCGATCATCACCGAGGGCCCCGACACGGTACCGGCGCGGGTGCCGAAGATGTTGCCGACCGGATCAATGCGCACCTCAAGGCCGGCCGCCCGCATCCAGGAGACGACGAGATCGCGGCCCTGGCCGTCGGCGGCGGTGAGAGCGAGGCGCGATACGCCGCCACCCGGCAGGGCGCCGATGTCGCCGAGCGCTTTCAGGCGGGAGACCAGGCGGTCGCCGCTGACGGGAGGAAGAACTTCGCTTGTCATGGTTTCACTCCGGCCCGCACTGCGTCGCCACTGCGGCCGACGAGACGGGCATAAAGTTCTGGATCGGTATCGCCTTCGCTGCCGAACAGCAGCACGCGCGAACTGGCATCAAGTTTCAGGGCTGCGCGCCAGTCGGGGCGGGCCGCGGCCGTGAGCAGGCCGGCAAGACCCGCGACGCCGGATTCGCCGCCGACTATGGTAACGCCTGTCTCGCCCGAGGCAAGCAGGCGCATGGCAGCGGCGGCGGCTTCGTCGGGGATGGTCATGAAGGCGCGGGCGCCGGCGGCCAGGATCGGCCAGGCGATCAGCGACGGTTCGCCGCAGGCCATGCCGGCCATGATGGTGTCGAGCGGACCGGTGACGGCGGTGACCCGGCCGGCCCTGGCGCTCTCGAACAGGCAGGCCGCCTTGTCGGGCTCGACGATGGTGATGATCGGCATGGCGGCGCCGAGGCTTTCCCACAGGAAGGCGATGACGGCGGCGGCGAGGCCGCCGACGCCCCCCTGGATGAAGACGTGGGTCGGCGGCGACGACAGGCCAGCCATGGCCTCGGCCACCATCACCGAATAGCCCTGCATGACGTTGCAGGGCACCTCGGTGTAGCCGGGATAGGACGTGTCGGAGACCACGAACCAGCTGTTCCTGGCGGCCATGGCGGCGGCTTCGTGGACCGAGGCGTCGTAGTTGCCGGCGGTGCGGACGACTTCGGCGCCAAAGCTGCGGATGGCTTCGGCCCGGCATTCCGAGACGTGGGCGTGGATGAAGATGACGGCGCGGGCACCGAACGTTCGGGCGCCCCAGGCGACGGAGCGGCCGTGGTTGCCGTCGGTGGCGCAGGTGACGGTGATGTCCTGGACGGCCTCTCTCAGCTTGCCGGCGGCCAGCGCGGCGGCGTCGACCGGCCGGCCGGTGCGGCGCTCAAGTTCGCCGAGCAGCAGACGAAACACGGCATAGGCGCCGCCGAGCGCCTTGAACGAGCCGAGGCCGAAGCGGCCACCTTCGTCCTTGTAGTCGACGGCGGCGACGCCGAGCGTCCTGGCCAACGCGTCGAGATGGGCCAGCGGCAGCGGCCGATAGCCGGGCCAGGAGGTGATGACGGCGGCGGCGCGCCGGTAGCCATCGAGCGACAGCGTCGCCCTGAATTCATCGGGATAGGCCGCGCTGGCGTGGGCGCCGTTAAGAAACAGCTCGGCCGTCGGGGCGGCAAAGGCCGGGTCGTTGTCGTTCGTATCAAGCATCGTCATTTCCTGTTGCCAGCGCCGTCGCCCGGGTGCCAGAATTCACTCCCAAGAGGTACGACTTCGCGGCGATCCGTCAAGACTGAATGAAAGAGAATTTTCAGTTGGATGAAAAGATGAAAAATGAGGCGATTGCCGACGAAGCGGGCGCCGCCGCCCCGGACGATGGTCTGGTGAGCGCGCCCGAGGACGGACGCGGCGTCGCGGCTCGCATTTCCGCCGTCTACGACGACCTGACGGAGAGTGAGAAACGGCTCGCCGAGGTGGTGCTGGAGGCGGCGGCCGATCTCTTCGCCTTCACGGCCGGCGAACTGGCAAACCGGGCTGACGTGTCGGCGGCGACGGCGGCGCGGTTCTTTCGCCGTCTTGGCTACGACAGCTATGCCGATGTGCGCCGCGCCGCCCGCGACGGCCGGTCGTGGGGTTCGCCCCTCTACGAGCTCGACAGTCGCCGCCAGACCGAGGACGAGGGCTTTGCCCAGTTCGTCGCGCAGGACGTCGCCAATCTCAACCGCACCGTCGAACAGCTGGCGCCGGACGCGCTGGCGGCGGCCGTCGGCCATCTCGTCAGCGCCCGCCGCGTCGTCATCCTGGGGTTCCGCAATTCGAGCGCGCTGGCCACCTACGCCCGCGGTCTGCTGGCGCACGTCCGGCCGGATGTGCGGCTGCTGCCGCTGGCCGGCCAGACGCTGGCCGAAGATCTGGTCGGTATCGGTCCGGACGATACACTGCTGGTGTTCGGCTTTCGCCGCCGCCCGCGGGTGCTGCGCGACCTTCTGGCCCTGGCGAAGGAAGCCGGCACGCCGACGGTGCTGATCACCGACGCCACGGCGGCGCGCTCCGCCCACCTCGCCACGGTGACGCTGCGCTGCCAGAGCCGGGGGCAGAGCCTGTTCGACAGCTACGTGGCGCCGATGTCGCTGACCAACTACCTCTGCGCCGCCGTGCAGGCGGCCCTCGGACCGGCGGCCGAGGAACGGCTGGCGGCCATCGAGCGGCTGCACCACCGCTTCGATCCGTTCGTGGCACCCGGCCGCAGCCGCTGACGCCGCCTATTGCGTGTCGGCGAAGCGATAGCCGATGCCGGGTTCGGTGACGATCAGTCTGACGTCACCATCGTCGCCGAGCTTCTGCCGGATCTGGCCAATGTAGACGCGCAGGTATTGCGTGTCGCCGACGTGCTCGTCGCCCCAGATGGCGGTGAGCAGTTGACGGTGCGTCATGACGACACCGGCGTGACGGGCCAGTACGGCCAGAAGGTCGAATTCCTTGCGGGCGAGGCGGACGTCCTCACCGTCACGGCTGACGCGATGCCGGGCGAGGTCGATTTCCCAGCGGCCGACGCGGATCACCGGGTTGTCGCTGTCGCGCGGCCGGGCGTGGCGCAATGCCGCCCGCAGCCGGGCCAGAAATTCGCCGATGCCGAACGGCTTGTTGACGAAATCGTCGGCGCCGAGGTCGAGCGCCTCGATTTTCTCGACTTCGCGATCGCGGGCCGACAGCACCACCACCGGCACGCCCGACCAGCGCCGGAGCTGGCGCAGCACATCCTTGCCATCGATATCGGGCAACCCAAGATCGAGCACGACGACGTCGGGCCGGCGTTCCGAGGCGAGGTCGAGGGCCTGCTGGCCGGTATCGGCGCGGAGGACCAGATAGCCTTCGATCTCCAGCACCGGCGCGAGAAAGCGGTGGATGGCCGGCTCGTCGTCGACGACGAGCACGGTGGCTGGTGGTGTGACGACGGACGTCATGGTGTGTCGCTCCCGATGGGCAGGCTCAGCGTGAAACGGCTGCCGTGCGGACCGGCGATCGGGCTTTCCGCCTTCACGCCGCCGCCGTGCGCCTCGACGATGCCGCGGGTGATGGCGAGGCCGAGGCCGGAGCCTTCGCCGCCATCGCCGCCTTCGCGCGGCGCCCGGACGAACTTGTCGAAGATGCGCGGCAACAGGTCGGCGGCGATGCCGGGGCCGTCGTCTTCGACGACGATGTCGACGAACCCGGCGCGCTGGCTGGCGGCCAAACGGATGTTGGCCGTGGCCGGGCAGAGACGGACGGCGTTGGCAACCACATTGGCGATGGCCTGATCGATCAGGCCGGCGTCGGCGCGGATCAGGGGCAGGCCAGGTGCCGCCTCGACGTGCAAGGGCTGGCGGGCGCCGCGCCGCCGGGCCACGGCCGCCACCCGGTCCATGAGATCGGCGACGTCGAGCCAGTCCTTGTGGATGTCGAGAGCGCCGGCCTCAAGGCGGGTGATCGACAGCAGGTTGCGCACCATGGCGTCGAGATGTTCGGCTTCCTCGCGGATCGAGGCGAGCAGGTCGGCGCTACGGGCCGGCGAGAAGCGGTCGCCGTAGCTGGTGAGGCTGGTGGCGGCGCCGAGGATGGAGGCGAGCGGCGTGCGGAAATCATGGCTGATCGACGACAGCAGCAGGTTGCGCACCCGCTCGGCTTCGGTAGCGGCGCGGGCGCGGTCGATTTCGCGGGCGAGGCGGGCCCGGTCGATGGCGATGGCCGACTGTTCGGCCAGCGAGTGCAGCAGAACGGTCTGTTCGGGGTCAAACAGCGGCCCGGTGGCGGCAATTCCGAGGACGCCGATCGGCCGGCGGCCGATGAGGAGAGGCAGGAACATCCAGCCGGCGTCGGGGTGGATGCCGGTGCCCGGCCCGGTGGTCTCGCGGCAGGCGAAGGCCCAGCGGGCGGCGTTGAGGGCGTTGTCGCCGAGCTGATCCTCCGGCGGCCAGGCGGCGGCGACCTCGAGATCATCGGCCCGTTCCAGCAGGATGATCACGGCCCGGCCCATGATCGCCTGCACCTCGGCGGCGGCGGCGTCGGTGACGGAAATCCAATCGGCGATCGACGCCAGTTTGCGCGTGAACTCGTAGAGGCGGCGTGTCGCCCGCACGCGGTCGACAGCTACGCGCGCCCGCTCGCGCGCCTGACCGGCGATGGCGGCGGTGATGACGGAGATCATCAGGAACACCATCAGCCCGACCACCTGCGATGGCCGGGCCACCGATAGCGTGTAGTAGGGCTCGATGAAGAAGAAATTGTAGGCCAGGAAGGCCAGCAGCGAGGCATAGACCGCCGGCCAGATGCCGAAGCGGATCGCCGGTACCAGCACGGCCAACAGCAGCGGCAGCGCGGCGTCGATCTGGGCATCCCGGTGCTTGAGGAGGGCGGCGAGGCCGAGGGCCACGGCGACGCTGAGGCTGGCTGTGAGATAGCCGACCAACGGTCCCGGCCGGCGCCAGTCGTCGAACGGATCGTCCGGAGCCACCGGGCGGTCGGTGGCGGGAAGCGGGATGGGTCGGGGTTCGACGCTCATGACCGGAATTGCCCGTTGGCTTGGTACTGTGGGTGGCAAATGCCTGCAGGCGCGACGATAGCAGTCCGTCCGGTCTCCCGAAACATCGGTCAAGGGACGTATGCGGTGGCGGCGGCCGGCATGCAAGCCGGTTGTTGAAGCGGCTGGCCAAATCATCGACGGGATCGCGCAGAAATAAAGAAAATATAAGTCGAACTCGTGAATTCTATCGGCGTATAAAATTCTTGTAAAGTAAAAATAAGCCAATAACTTATTGGCTTATTGTCGTGAATATATTGATTTTCAGCGCAGTTACAACATATAAACCGGAAGATGGACGCTGGAGCACGACATGACGACGACGATCGACGCAGAGCCGGTTGAAGGCCAGCCGCACAGCCGCTTCTGGACCCTGATGCTTGGTTCGATCGGTGTCGTCTATGGCGACATCGGTACCAGTCCGCTCTACGCGCTGCGGCAGTCGCTGGTACATGCCGCCGACGATGGTCTGACCGCCGACGAGACCATCGGCATCGTGTCGCTGCTGCTGTGGTCGTTGACGCTGATCGTCACGGTCAAGTACGTGCTGCTGATCCTCAGGGCCGACAATCGCGGCGAGGGCGGCACGCTGTCGCTGCTGGCGCTGGCCCGGCAGGCGGTCGGCCATCGGTCGATGGCACTGGTGGTGCTGGGCGTGGCCGGCGCGGCGCTGTTCTATGGTGACGCCATCATCACCCCGGCCATCTCGGTGTTGTCGGCCGTCGAAGGACTGGAACTGGTGGCGCCGGAGTTCAGCCGCTTCGTCGTGCCGCTTACCGTCGTCATTCTCATTGTCCTGTTTGCCATCCAGAGCCATGGCACGGCCCGGGTTTCGGCCTGGTTCGGGCCGATCACGCTGGTCTGGTTCGCGGTGATGGCGGGGCTCGGCCTCGCCCATCTCGGCGATGCGCCGATCATCCTGACGGCCATCAACCCGGTCGAGGCCGGGCGTTTTCTCCTCAGCCACGGCGCCGGTTCGTTCGCCGTCATCGGTTCGGTGTTCCTGGCGGTGACCGGCGCCGAGGCGCTCTATGCCGATATGGGCCATTTCGGTCGCCGGCCGATCCAGATCGCCTGGTCGGCGGTGGTGTTTCCCTCGCTGGCTCTCAACTATCTCGGCCAGGGGGCCATGGTGCTGGCCCGGCCCGAGACGCTGGAGAACCCGTTCTTCCTGATGGTGCCGACCTGGGCGCTGTTGCCGGTGGTGGTGCTGGCGACGCTCGCCACCGTCATCGCCAGCCAGGCGGTCATTTCCGGCGCCTTCTCGCTGACGCAGCAGGCGGTTCAGCTCGGTCTGATGCCGCGCTTCGAGGTTCGCCACACGTCGGAAGCACAGGTCGGCCAGATTTATCTGCCCAAGGTCAACTGGCTGCTGCTGCTCGGCGTGCTGGTGCTGGTGTTCGCCTTCCGCAGTTCCGACGCGCTCGGCAATGCCTATGGCATCGCCGTCACCGGCACCATGGTCTCCACCTCGCTGATGGCTTTCGTGGTGTTCTGGCGCGCCTGGCAGTGGCCGCTGTGGCGGGCCGTTGCCGTGGTGGCGCCGCTTCTCGCCGTGGAAATGGTGTTCCTTGGCGCCAATCTCATGAAGATCCTCGAAGGCGGCTTCGTGCCGCTGATGGTCGGCGGCGCCATGAGCGCGCTGATCGCCACCTGGGTGCGCGGCAGTGCCCTGACGCAGGCCAAGACGCGCAACGAGACCATTCCGCTGTCTGATCTCGTCGGCATGCTGGCACGGTCGTCGGCGCTGACGGCGCGGGGCACGGCGGTGTTTCTGACTTCGGAGCCGTCGGTGGCGCCGAGCGCGCTGATGCACAACCTCAAGCACAATCACGTCGTTCATGAGCACAATCTGATCGTTACCGTCGATTATGCCATGCTGCCGCACGTGGCTGAGGATCGTCGCGTCGTGCTGAAGCCGATCGACGAGCGCTTCACGCAGGTGACGGTCACCTTCGGCTACATGGACGATCCCAACCTGCCGATGGCGCTGATGCAGGCGCGCAAGAGCGGCATCAAGTTCGACATCATGTCGACCAGCTTCTTCCTGAGCCGACGGTCGTTCAAGCCGGCAGTGCAGTCGCAACTGCCGCGCTGGCAGAACCGGCTGTACATCGCGCTGGCCCGCCAGGCGACGGATGCGACGAGCTTCTATCGCCTGCCGTCGAACCGCGTGGTCGAGATCGGCCAACAGTTCACCATCTGAGCCAGGCTGGCCGGCGGTTCACTTGCGCCAGGCCTGACGGCGGACGAAGCCGATGAGTTCGGCCGGCGGCATGGGAACGGCGAGAGCGAAGCCTTGCAGGCGGTCGCAGTTGAGGGCGTTCAGCCAGAAGGCATGCTCGGAGGTTTCGACGCCTTCGCCGACCACGGAAACACCGAGCGAGTGGCCCATGTCGATGATGGCGCGCACCAGCGACCGGCGTTCGTAGGAGGTCGGCAGCGTCTTGGTGAGCTGGCGGTCGATCTTCAGCGTGTCGGGCCGCAGGCGCAGCAAGCTGGTGATCGAGGCGTGGCCGCTGCCGAAATCGTCAATCTCGATGCGGATGCCGGCCTTGCGGATCAGCTCGAGATTGGTGGCGACCTGCTCGTCGTAGTCGTCAAGAAAGATCGATTCGAGAAGCTCGAAGGCCAGCGGCGTGCGGCAGCGCGGCAGTGTCTGCAGCACATCGGCGAGATGCGGGTCGCGCAGCCGTCGCGAGGAAACGTTGACCGAACACTGGCGGACGTCGATGCCAGCTTGTTCGAACAGTTGGCAGTCGGCCACGGCCTTGTTGAGCACCAGACCGTCGATGTCGGCGAGAATGTCGAGCTCGGCGGCGGTGGCGATGAACTTGTCCGGCGTCAGAATGCCGTGCTCGGGGTGGTTCCAGCGCACCAAGGCCTCGATGCCGGCGATGTTCAGCGTGTCGGCTTCGAACTGCAGCTGGTAGTAGGGCAGGAATTCGTCGTGCTCGATGCCGCGCAGGATGTCGTCCGACGTCTGCTTGGTGAGGATCAGCCGCTCACGGGATTCGCGGCTGAAATACTCCCAGCGATTGCGGCCGCGGTTCTTGGCGTAATAGAGACCGATATCGGCGTTGAGCAGCAGTTGCGAGGCGTCGACCTCGTGACCGAGGGCTAGCGCGATGCCGATGCTGGCGCCGAAGCGGCAATCGTAGCCGTTGATGTTGGCGGGCTTGCGCAAGGTGTCGACGATGCGTTCGGCCAGCGCTTCGAGGGCGGCGCGATCGTCGTTGTAGCGGCGGATCACCACGAACTCGTCGCCGCCGATGCGGAACACCTTGTCGCCATCGTCGATCGTGCGCTGCAACAGGACGGCGACGTGCTTCAGCACGGCATCGCCGACGCTGTGGCCGAAGGTGTCGTTGATCTGCTTGAAGCGGTCGAGGTCGATGTGCAGGATGGCGAGGCCGTGGCGGTCGTCGACCGGCTCGGCCGAAAAGCGGGCCAGCCACTGGTCGAGGAAGCGTCGGTTGGGCAGGTCGGTCAGCGGATCGAGCAAGGCGATGCGCTCGATCTCCGCCTTGGCGATCTCCAGTTCGCGCGCCCGCGCCTCGGCCAGCGTCTTGGCGCGTTCGAGATCCTGGCGCAGCATGATCTCCGCGGTTTCGTCCCACTCGGCGCCGATCATCAGCCGGCGGCCGTCGGGGTCGACGAAAGGCCGGGTGCGCGAGTGCATGTAACGCACGGTGCCGTTGGGCAGCACGATGCGGTACTGATCGTTGTAGGGCTTGAGTTCGGCGATGTGCTGGTTGAGCGAGGTCACCACGCGTTGGCGATCGTCGGGATGCAGGAAGCTTTCCCAGACCTCGCCGATCTTGATCCTGGGGCCGCCTTCAACGCCATAGAAGCGCAGCATCGCTTCGTCCCATGTGGCGTAGCCGGTTTCAAAGTCGGCCTCGAAGACGCCGATGCGCGACACTTCCATGGCGAGCTTCAGGCGGCGGGACAGCTGGGCCAGATCCTCTTCGGCCTGCTTGCGCTCGGTGATGTCGAGGTCGGTGCCGATGATGCGCACCGGTCGGCCGTCGGCGTCACAGATGCACGAGCCGCGGCAATCGACCCAGATCCAGTGGCCGCCGCTGTGCAGCAAGCGGAATTCCAGCTGAACCTTCAGGAGCTTGCCCGCCATGGCGGACTGGTAGACCTGCCGCACCTTGTCCCGATCGTGGGGATGGATGCTGGTGAGCAGGAACTCGAGACCCGGTGGCGGCTGATAGTCCGGAGCCCAGCCACGCATCTGGTGATAGACGTCGGAATAGGTGGTGATGCCCTTCAAGACGTCGATGTCCCAGACGCCGATGTGGGCGCCGGTGAACGCCAGCTGACTGGCTTCGAAGTGCTTTTCCCGCTCGATGAGCTGGCGCTTCAGATCGTCGATGTCGACCAGTTGCACGGCGAAGCCGGCACTGCCAGGCCGGTCCGGGGCGCGGGCGGACAGCGCGGCGCGAAACCAGCTGGCGTCGGCCTCGGGCCGGGCGAACAGCAGGTCGATGTGGCGGCTCGCGGCCGGATTGGCCCGCAGGGCGGCGAGGGCGGCGAGCAGCGGTGGCCGCTGGTCGACGGTGACGAGATCGACGAAGCCGCACGGCGAAACGGGAGGGCCGAAGGTGGCTTCGAAGGCGGCATTGGCGGCGACAATCTGCCCGGCTTCGTCGAGTTGTGCGGCGGCCAGAACGGAGGCGTCCGACAACAGCAAATTGTCCGTGAGCGCGGGGCTGGGCAGACTCTGTTCAGCGGCTGGCTTCACGACCGTTTCGACCCGTCGACATCTGTTGGCAGACTATGAAAGAGTAAGGATCAACAGATTTCAACCTACGCTATAGGCTAAATATTGTCTATTGATCCAATCGCTAGAGCTGCCGTCCGATCGGGTGCATCGAAAACGTGTCGCCTTGCCTCGCGTCGCAGGCCGAAGCCGGCGGACGCGAGTCCTGCGATATATGGTCATTAATTCAATTAGTTAGCTAAGTTTTCCTCGGCCTTTCCACCCGCGGCGGGCCGCAGGAGGCGGTCCTGGCGACGCCTGTCCGACCGGTTGTGCTGGCCGGCGAGGGCGATCGGGCGGGCAGTGGAGCCGGCCCGATCGGGCGACTCAGGTCACGATGAACGGGTCGGTACGACCGGAGCAATGGATGACGGAACGTTTTTCGACCAAGTCGACATCCAGACTGGCGAATTCGTCGCCGCGCGTCCACCTGAGGCTGATGCTGGTGTCGCTGGGCGTACTGACGGCGAACTCGCCGTCGAAGGCGGGATGCGAATTGCGCAACCGGGCGAGCTCGAACAGTCGCTTGACCATCGGCTTGCCCAGCGCTTCGCCGAGTTCCATCGGCTGGTAATAATGGCGGTTGATGTCGCGGCCGACGTTGGTCTCGCGCAGCAGCGCCATGTCGTTGGTGCCGCCCAGCAGGCCGACGTAATAGACTTGCGGGATGCCCGGCGAGAAGAACTGCAGCGCCCGGGCGATCAGATACTCGTCGTCGCGCCGACCGAGGGCATCGTAGTAGGTGCAGTTGACCTGATAGAGGTCGAGGTTGGAGGCGGCGCCGCCGGTGGCGTGGCGGCTCTCGTCATTGGAGCGGCTGTGAATGGTCTCGACCAGCGCGTCGATGGCCGCCGGCGGCAACAGGCCGGGCCGACCATCCGTCGAGGCGCCGACATCGATGACGCCGATGCCGTCATGGGTGTCGAGCACGGTCACGGCGTTGCGCGGGGCAATGCGCAGCCAGTTGGCCAGGGGTTCGGCCTCGCTGGTGTAGAGGGCATGCAGCACCAGCGGCGGCAGGGCGAAATCGTAGACGCGATCGACCTTGCGGGCGATTTCGATCTGGTCGCGATAGTAGCTGTGGATCTCGACCAGCACTTCCATGCCGGCGGTCCTGGCCTTGGCAGCCAGTTCGCCGAGGAAGGCGTAGGTCTCGGGAATCATGAAGCAGCTGCTGCCGGGCTTCTTGATGGCGTAGCCGGCAGCGTCGAGACGGATGGCTGCGATGCCGGCCCGGGAGAAGCGATCGATGATCGAGTCGAGATAGGCGGCGCCGTGCCGGCTGCCGACGTCGATGTCGATCTGCTTGGGCGTGAAAGTGGTCCAGAGCAGGCGGCGCGAACCGTCGCCGAACGTCATCTTGGTGAAGGGCAGGCCCGGACGCGGCCGGTAGATGGCGTTGAGTTCGGCTTCGGTGGCCCCGTTCGGAAACACCTTGCCGAAGGTCAGGAACATGTCGGCGAACTCGGACGCGTCGCCATGGGTCAGGAAGTCCTGGAAGGCGGGTGAGGCGGACGACACGTGGTTGACGATCAGGTCGGCCATGATGTCGACGGAACCGGCCAGCGCCTTGACGTGGCTCCAGTCGCCGAGGCGTGGATCAACGCGCGTGTGGTCGGCCGGGTCGAAGCCGGCGTCGGCGCCGTCGATCGGGTCGAAGAACGGCAGGGGATGAACGCCGCCGACGACCCCTTTGAGCGGGCCGTCGACGAGCGCCTTGAGGGCGACGAAGCCGGCCGCCGTCAGGCGATCGACGTAGGTGATGAGCTGAATCTGGTTTTTCATGGGGTGTCCCGCAGGGTTCCCGCAAACGGACGCTGGGCGTCATTTGTTTGCGACGAGGCAGACGGAGTCGGACCGGCCGGCATCGTGCGTGGCGTCATGTCAAATAGTTGCGGGCGGCAACACGGAATCGCCGCCCGCGTCCACGGTCATCTGCAGAGCTGCCCACTGCGCAGATGCCATAGCTCTTGTCGTTGGGGGGAAGCCCCGCCAGCGGCGGAGCCCCTAGGGCGTCAGTCCTGACGGATGGCGGCGCGCATCAGCGCCGTGCCATCGGCGTTGAACAGGTGGCAATCCTTGGCATCGAAGGCAAAGCGGACGCTCTCGCCGGCCTTGACGGCAATGTCGCCCTCGAGCACGGCGATCAACCGGCCGGCTTCGCCTGCCCGCTCGGCCTGGACGATGGTCTGGTGGCCAAGACGCTCGACGAAGGCGACGGTGACGTCGACGCCGGTCTCGCCGCCAAGGACCATGTGCTCGGGCCGGATGCCGAGGGTGAGCTCGGCGCCGACCGTCGCGCCGGTCGGGTCGACCGGGACGGTGAGGGTGGTGAGGTCGTGGGCGGCAACGGTGACGCCGTTGGCGACGACTTCCTTGGCGGTGACCTTGAGGAAGTTCATCTTCGGCGAGCCAATGAAGCCGGCGACGAACATGTTCTGCGGCCGGTGGTAGAGCTCGAGCGGGGCCCCGACCTGACGGACATAGCCCGCTTCCAGCACGACGATCTTGTCAGCCAGCGTCATGGCTTCCACCTGGTCGTGGGTGACGTAGACCATCGTCGAGCCGAGGTCCTCGTGCAGCTTGGCGATCTCGGCGCGGGTCGAGACGCGCAGGGCGGCGTCGAGGTTGCTGAGCGGCTCGTCGAACAGGAAGATCTTCGGGTTGCGCACGATGGCGCGACCGATGGCGACGCGCTGACGCTGGCCGCCCGACAGCTGACCGGGCTTGCGATCGAGCAGGTGCTCGATGTGCAGGATGGCCGCCGCCTTGCGGACGCGGTCGTCGATGTCGGCCTTGGTGAAGCCGGCGATCTCAAGAGCGAAGGCCATGTTGGCGTAGACGCTCTTGTGCGGATAAAGCGCGTAGGACTGGAACACCATGGCGATGCCACGGTCCTTGGGCGCGATGTCGTTGCAGAGCTGGTTGTCGATCAGGATCTCGCCGGACGTGATGTCCTCGAGGCCGGCGATCATGCGCAGCAGCGTCGACTTGCCGCAGCCCGACGGTCCGACGAACACGACGAACTCGCCATCCTTGATGTCGAGATCGACGCCCTTGATGATCTCCAGGCGGCCGAAGCTCTTGCGCGCTTGGCGCAGGGTTAGGCTGGCCATATTGAACTCCTATTTCCTGTCTGCCTGGTGGCCGCCCACTCGGGGGGGATGGCGCACCGGGTCGAATTTGGGTTTGAACGAGGCTTACTTGACGGAGCCGGCGGTGAGGCCGCGCACGAAGAAGCGCTGCAACGAGAAGAAGATGGCGAGCGGCAGGATCATCGAGACGAAGCCGCCGGCGGTGAGCAGGTGCCAGTCGGAGCCGCGCGAACCCACCATGTCGGCGAGACGCATGGTCAGAACCTGGACGCCCGGCACGTTGCCGATGAAGATCAACGCCACCAGGTAGTCGTTCCACACCCACAGGAACTGGAAGATGGCGAAGGAGGCCAGGGCCGGCGTCGACAACGGCAGCACGAGGCGCCAGAAGATCTTGAAGTGCGATGCGCCATCGACGATGGCCGCCTCCATGATCTCGCGCGGCAGGCTCGAGATGTAGTTGTAGAGCAGGTATACGGCGAGCGGCAGACCAAAGCCGGTGTGGGCCAGCCAGACCGACATGTAGGTGCCGTTGAGCTTGAGGTGGACGTAGTCGCTCAGCACTGGCACCAGGGCGATCTGCAACGGCACCACCAGCAAGGCGACCATCAGCGCGAACACCAGCTTGCGACCGGGGAAGCGCATCCAGGCGAAGCCGTAGGCGGCGAAGGCGGCCATCAGGATCGGGATGACCACCGCCGGGAAGGTGACGGCCATCGAGTTGATGAAGGCGTCGGACATGTCTTCGCCCTTGCGGATCGCCTCTTCGCCGTTTTCGCTCTGGATGGTGACGTTCTTGCCGGCCAGCACGTCGTGATAGTTCTGCAGCGTGAAGGGCGGCAGGCCGCTCCACTGGCGTTCCTGCACCTGCACGGTGCCGGCGCGCTTGTTGCCGATCCAGATGACGTGCTTGCCGTCGGGGGTGTCGACGCCCTGGCGGAACTGTTCGAAGGTGCCGGTGGCGCCCGCGAAGGTCATCTCGCCGTTGCGGTCGATGCTGGGATCGGGCGTCAGCTGCTCGGTCGTGGCCCAGACCTGATGGGGGATGATGGTCCACCAACCGGACGACATGATCTGATCACGCGGACGGAAGGAGGAGACGAACAGGCCGAGCGTCGGGATCAGCCAGAGCAGGCACAGGACGACCAGCACCGTGTTGACGAAGACGCGCGGGAAGGGGTTGCCCTTGGACATGGCCATCACAGGGTCTCCCTCTTGTTGAACTGGCGCAGGTTGTAGACCATCACCGGCACGACCGTGAGCAGAAGCACGATGGCGATGGCGGAACCGAGGCCAAAGTTGCGGTTGACGAAATACTGGTTGTAGAACTGGGTGGCGATCACGTCGGTGTCGTACTGACCGCCGGTCATCACCAGCACGACGTCGAAGATCTTCAGGGTGAAGATGATGACGGTGGCGCTGACGGTGACGATAGTGCCCATGATCGATGGGATCAGGATCGAGAAGAAGATGCGGAGTTCGCCGGCGCCATCGACGCGGGCCGCCTCGAGGATCTCGGAGGGAACGGCCTTGATGGCGGCTGAGAACAGCACCATGGCGTAGCCGGTCTGCATCCAGATGACGATGACGATCAGGAACAGGTTGTTCCACGGCTGCAGCTGGGCGATCCAGGCCTGCGGCTCGCCGCCCAGGGCGACGACGATGGCGTTGAGCAGGCCGATCTGGGTGTCGGCGCTGTCACGCACGGCGTAGATGAACTTCCAGATCACGCCGGCGCCGACCAGCGAGATGGCCATCGGCATGAAGATGATGGCCTTGGCCAGGTTCTCGAACTTCGAGCGATCGGCCAGGGTGGCGATCACCAGTCCGAAAATGATGGTGAAGGACGCACCGAACACGATCCACATGACGTTGTTGCGGAAGGTGTTGATCATGAACGGCTCGGTGAACACCGTGATGTAGTTCTCGAGCCCGACGAATACCGTGCCGTCGCGATTGAACAGACTGGCGATGAACGTGCGGATGGTCGGCAACGCCAGGAAATAGATGACGAAGGCAATGGCCGGTCCGACGAACACCAGCGGAATGAGCTTTTTCTGCCAGGCGACGGGGGCGAACTCCGCCAGCTGGTTGGCGACCAGATAGAGGATCGCCATGCCGCCGGCGCCCCAGACCATGGCCGCGAGCGCGGTGATCAGTTTGGGCGCCTGGCTGTCACGCAACAGGAAGAAGCCTTCGAAGAGCACCACCGAAGCGATGATGCCGCCGAACAGCATGAGGAGGGCGCGATTTCGCCGTCGACGGGCTCGCGCGATGTCAGCGGACAGGTCGTCCGCATCGGGATTGAGTCGGGTCATATCATTCCCCCCGAGCGCGACCTTTCAGGGGTCGGCTCGACCATGAAAACTACGGCTTTATGAAATTCGGGCTTCCAACCGTTGGGCTGGCGCTCGGTGCCGATCCAGTCGGCAGTTCCCGACGCGCCTTGCGGTGCAACGGGTGAGGGAGACGGTGCAAGGGCGGGTCTCAGACCGCGCTCTACAGGGAGGCACCGCTTGGCAGAGACCGTGGATGAAGCCAAATGCCCCGCGCATCGTCTCCTCCAAGTCTGCTCTCTTGTCCCCTCCCACCAAAGCGGGAGGGGACTGCTTCGTCAATTGCTCCTTCCGGACTACGCGCGGAGGCGTTGAACGGGCGGGAGAGAGCCCTTACTTCTTCGGCCAGGAGGCGTCGATGTTCTTGAGGGCCGTGTCGAGGTCGACAGTGCCGGACACCCAAGCGGTCATCTGCTTCCAGAACGAGCCGGAGCCGACTTCGCCCGGCATCAGGTCCGAACCGTCGAAGCGGACGGACGTAGCGCCGGCCAGGACCTCGGCGACGCCGCGGTCAACCGCGTTGCCGTACCAGTCGAGGTTGGCGTCCTTCTGCGGAGCGATGGCGCCGCCGACGGCGAGCCAGGGCTTCAGATGCTCGGCCTTGGCGAAGTACTGGATGACGGCCTTGACTTCCGGACGGTCGTTGAAGGCACCCCAGATGTCGCCACCGACTTCGACCGGCTTGCCATAGGCCGGATCGATGCCCGGCAGATAGAAGAAGCCGTAGTCGACGCCAGCCTTGGCCGCCTGCGGGAAGAAGGCGTTGATGAAGTTGCCCTGCTTGTGCAGCCAGCACTTCGGCGGATTGGCGAACATCGGGCCCGGCGCGTCGCCGAAGCTGGTCGACACGATGGCCTTGCGGCCGCCGTAGACGTACTTGTCGTTGAGCCAGATCTTGCCGAAGGTCTCGGCGGCCTTCTTCACTTCAGGCGAAGCGAACGGCAGCTTGCCTTCGGTCCACTTGTCGTAGTTTTCGAGCGAGGTCGTGCGGAGCATGAACTCCTCGAGCCAGTCGGTCGCCGGCCAGCCGGTGGCAGCGCCGGACTCGATGCCCACGCACCACGGCGTGTCGCCGTCGGCAACGATCTGGTCCTGCAGCTTCTCGAGCTCGGCCCAGGTCGTCGGCACCTTGTAGCCGGCGTCGTCGAAGGCCTTCTTGGGATACCAGACCAGCGACTTGACGTTGACGCGTTCCCACACGCCGTAGATGCCGGGCTTGCCGTCCTTGCCGGCCTTGGTGGCCATGTCGACCCAGCTCGGGACGTACTGCTGCAGGAAGTAGTCCTTGTTGCCGTCGAGGTTGACCAGCTTGCCGTTCTTGGCGAAGTTGGCGAGCAGGCCGGGCTGCGGGAAGTCGGCGATGTCAGGCGGGTTGCCGGCGTCCGAACGCGTGGCAATGGTCGCCTCGAACTGCTTGGAGCCTTCGTACTGCACGTCGATGCCGGTGGCATCTTCGAAGGCCTTGATCGTGTCATTGAAGCGAACTTCGTCGCCTGCGGTAAAGGGGCCGAAGGCGGTGACCTTGGTGCCCTTGTACTTGCCGGCCAGCGCGGCAGCCAGTTCCGGCGGATTGTCCGCGGCCACGGCGGCGCCGATACCAACGACGGCAACAGCGGCGACCGCCGAAGCCATGAGGCAAACATTAAGAGTCTTCAACATCAAAGGTCCTCCCTTGCGATAAATGCGCGGAACCAAATTTGGTGCGGGTCGCACCGGACGCCTCTCCTCCGGTAGAGGCGGGACGTCATCAGCGCGGCGGAGCGGTTGTCCGTCGCACGATGAGTTCGATGGGCAAGACGTCGCAGACCGCCTCCCGCGCGGGCGTTTTGATCCGCTCGAGCAGGAGTTCGACGCTTCGCTTGCCGGACTCGAACAGAAGCTGCCGAACCGTGGTGAGACCGATGTGGTCGGCAACTTCGATGTCGTCGTAACCGACGACCGACAGGTCGGTCGGCACGTCAAGCGACAGATGGCGGGCCGCCTCGATGACGCCCAGGGCCTGGGTGTCGTTGGAGGCGAAGATCGCCGTCGGCCGCTCGGATTGGCTAAGCATTCCGAGAGCGAGACCACGCGCAACATCGCGGCCGAAGGTACCGTCAAGGTGATACTCCGGACGGACCGGCAAGCCGGCCTCCGAAAGCGCCTGACAATATCCCTCGTACCGGTCGTTGCTGGCCGTAAACATGAATCCGCTCTGCGGTATGTCCCCGATGAACCCGATCCGCCGGTGGCCGAGCTTGATCAGATGGTTGGTGGCGAGATAGCCACCAAGCCGATCATTGATAACGATACGATCAAGCCCGTCATAGGCGGGTCCGTTCACGTCCAACAGTACAACTGGGACGGACCCCTTAGCAAGCCGGGGAAAATCTTTATTTCGAGGGGGCAGTGAAATTATGATAACGCCGTCGACCCGACGCGGATCCGGAACGATTTCATAATACCAATCCCGCTTTTCGACCGTTTCGGCATTGTAGACGACGAGGTCGTATTTGTGCCGGGCCGTGATGCTTTCGATGCCCTGCAGGCGCTCGACAAACGCGGAGCGTGTAAAGAACGGTGCCATCACGGCTATGTTGAGGGTCTTGCCGAGCGACAGACCACGCGCCGCCGAACTGGGTACGTAGTTCATCTCGGCGATGGTCTGCATCACCTTCTCGCGCGTCTCGTCGGAAACGCGAGGGCTGTTGTTGAGGACGCGCGACACGGTGCCGAGGCCGACCCCCGCTTTTTCCGCGATATCCTTGATGGTTGGTGACATGACCGATGTGCCCGACGTGTCCGTGGAAGCGGTTCCATGATTACCATCGGTTCCCGTTCCCATCAACTCATACTTTTTGCGAAGCCGGCTGCACGCGCTTTCGTCGCTGACCATTCTCCGCCGTTTGCCGGTCGTCGTTCTGCGGGGCGATCGACCGTGACGGGGAGTTAACAACGTTTGGAACAGAGGCGTCGAGGCGTGAATTGGTAGCGTTGCGCCGGTGGCGAAAGGCCAAGCAAAAGTCCGCGTTCGGCCAATGTCAGCGCGCCGTGGCAGCTGGGGCGCCCGCTTTTGCATCGTTTGCAGTGTGTTGGCTGCCATCATGGCGATATGGCAAAATCGCCGGTGGCAGGCATGCCGGCGGCGACCCAAAGGCATCGGGAAAAGAGACTATGCGAACCTGCGCCTTATTGGTAGCGGCCCCGTGTCAATGCAACCAATGGAGCGTCGCTTACTTGCCGGGGATGGCAACGCAGCGTTCGACGCGGCGGAAGCCGAAGCCGAACATCGCCCCAAGCAGCAGGTAGATGAGACCGGCGACGGCGAAAGCCTCGAAGGGGGCGTAGGTGCGGGCGACAAAGACGCGGGCGGCGCCGGTCATTTCCATGACGGTCACCGTCGAGGCTAGCGTCGAGCCCTTCATGACCAGAATCATCTCGTTGCCGAGGGCTGGCAGGATGGCCCGGTAGGCCTGCGGCAGGATGATGCGGGCGAGCGTGACAGGGGCACGGATGCCGAGGGCCTTGGCGGCCTCCCATTGTCCCTTGGGCACGTGCAGGATGGCGCCGGCCACCAGCTCGGCGGTGTAGGCGGCCGAGTTGAGACCGACGGCCAGGATGGCGCAGCCGAGCGGGCTCCTGAGGAGAGGCCAGATCAAACTGGAGCGCACCGCTTCGATCTGTCCGAGGCCGTAGTAGATGATGAACAGCTGCACCAGCAGCGGGCTGCCGCGCATGACGAAGGTGAACGTCAGGGCCGGGGCGTTGAGCCAGCGGCGGCCGGAGGTGCGGGCCAGCGCCAGCGGCAAGGCAAACACCTGACCAATGACGTAAGCGGCGAGGGTGACCACCAGCGTCAGCCACAGCCCTGAGAACACAGCGCGCGCCGCCTGCAGGAAGAGATCGGTGTTCATGGCTCAGCGCTCCCGCCGTTGCGGTGCCAGGCGGGCCTCGGCATGACTGATGAAGACGGTGGAGACGGCGGTGACGCCGATGTAGAGAGCGGCGGCGGCGAGGTAGAAGCCGAGCGGCTGGTGCGTGGCGCCGGCGGCGATCAGCGACTTGCGCATCAACTCCTCAAGGCCGACGATGGAGACGAGGGCGCTGTCCTTCAGGATCACCAGCCACTGATTGCCGAGGCCGGGCAGGGCGCGAATGATCATCTGAGGCAGGATGACCCGGCGGAAGGCGGGTAGCGGTCGCAGGCCGAGGGCGCGCGCCGCCTCCCACTGGCCCACCGGCACGGCCACCAGGGCGCCGCGCAGAATCTCGACGAGATAGGCGCCGGCTACCACCGACAGGGCGACGACGCCGGCCATGAAGCCGCTGACCTCGACGTAGTGACCAAACAGCTTGGTGAGCGCGACGGTGCCGCCATAGAAGATGAGAAAGATGACCAGCAATTCGGGCAGACCGCGGATGAGGCCGACGTAACCGTCGACGAGGTGCTGCACGACCTTGGGACCGTAGAGCGAGGCCGGAGCGCCAACCATGGCGATGATCAGGCCAAGCAGGAGACTACCGGCGGCGACGGCCAGGGTGACCGCCAACCCGAACAGCATCTGGGGGAAATATAGCGCTACGGCACCGAACATGAGGTCCTCCGGAGCCGCTTTCGACGCCGGACGTGTCCGGCCGGCCTGCCGCCGGGGACCTGGGCGTCCGCTGCTCCGAAGAGTGCTTCTGACGCAGTGGAGACGAAAAGTCAGCAAAAAAGCGCGGGAGCGCAGCTTGGCGTGCGGCAAAGGGCGGGACGGCGACGCCGTCGTCCCGCCGCAGGCGATCAGTGGGCCGAAACGTCGTAGCCGAACCACTTGTCCGACAGCGCCTTGATCTCGCCGTCCTTGAGCATGCCGGTGACGGCGGCATCGATCTTCTTCTTGAGATCGTCGTGGCCCTTGGGAATGGCAATGCCCTGACCCTTGCCGAACTCGGCGAAGTCGGCGCCCGACAGCAGCGGACCGGCATAGACGATCTTGGTGGCGCCGCGTTCCTGCACCAGCGGATCCCAGGCGGAACGTTCCATCAGGCCGGCGTCGAGGCGACCGGCGACCAGGTCGTCGGCGATCTGGTCGGGGCGGTCGTAGGTACGGACGTCGGCGCCTTCGAAGTGGGCGCGCACCACCTGCTCGTGGGTCGTGCCAGTCTGCACGCCGATAACGGCACCCTTGAGGGCGGTGGCGAGGTCGGCAGCCGTCTTGGCAGCGGCGATCTTCGAGCCGGCCGGGACGACGACGGCGTTGGGCGCATCGGCATAGGCGGCGGAGAAGTCGACCTGCTGGGCGCGCTCTTCGTTGATCGACATGCCGGAGATGATCAGGTCGAACTTGCCGATGGCCAAGCCCGGCAGCAGGCCGTCGAAGCCCTGGTTGATCCAGGTGCAGTTGGCATCGATCTTCTTGCAGATGGCATCGCCAACGTCGCGGTCGAAGCCGACGATGGCGCCAGTCGCGTCGACCGACTCCCACGGCGGGTAGTCGGCACTCGAACCGATGCGGAGATCGGCGGCCGAGGCGGCGCTGGCCAACAAAGCTGCGCCAAGGGCGACAACAAGTCGTTTCATCGCTGTTTCCTTATGTTGATGAACGAATTGGCGACCGGGTTTGGCATCCGGTCGCAGGAAAAGACTGGCGGGAACGGTGTTCCTCCCTCACCGCCCCCGCCCACCGCGGGTCGCGAAACGTGCAGTACAGCTTTTGAAAAGCCGGCACGCCAAGCGCGCTCTGCCGATCGCGTTTCCCGCTGCTAGCCGGGCAAGCTAGCACTTGATGGGGAGGCAATGCCAGTCGTTTCAACGACTTCGGGAACAATGCGGATATGTGGCGGTTCGATTTGCCGGCTGGAACGGGCATTCCGGCCGTTTCCGGCGTGGGCGGCGGCCAACGGCGGCCCGCCGGTTCTGATCGCGCCCGGGCAGGGCGCGTGTCACCTGTCGGGTGGAAAATAGATGTGGTACTATTTTACGAATGTGCTAAGTGATTGATTTTGAACTGCTGACACTGTGAGGCACCGGTTGACAGATGGCCGGTTGATCGCTATACGACCGGCCGAAGGTGCCCCGCCTGTCGGTGCACCGCCCCTTGCCGTTTCACGACAAGGGCCAACGCAATGAACCGGCCGGGTCACCGGCCCAACGATTGGTAACGCCAATGACGACCTTTACGGCGAAGCCGGCGAACATCGAGAAGAAGTGGATCTTGATCGACGCCGAAGGCCTCGTTGTCGGGCGCCTCGCGACGGTGATCGCGATGCGGCTGCGCGGCAAGCACAAGGCCACCTATACCCCGCACATGGATGATGGTGACAACGTCATCGTCATCAACGCCGACAAGGTGGTGCTGACGGGCCGCAAGTACACCGACAAGACCTATTACTGGCACACCGGTTACATCGGCGGCATCAAGGAGCGCAAGGCGCGCCAGATCCTCGAGGGCAAGTATCCCGAGCGCGTGCTCGAGAAGGCCGTCGAACGCATGATCCCCGAAGGTCCGCTTGGCCGCAAGCAGCTCTCCAACCTGCGCGTCTACGCCGGTGCCGAGCATCCGCATGCCGCTCAGTCGCCCGAAGTGCTCGACGTCAAGTCGATGAACAAGATGAACACGAGGCTCTAATCCAATGGCTGAGCTCTCCTCTCTCGCTGAACTCGGAGCTGCCGAGGCCGTTGCCATCGAAGCGCCGGTCCACGTTCAGAAGCTCGACAAGTTCGGTCGCGCCTATGCCACCGGCAAGCGCAAGAACGCCGTCTCGCGCGTCTGGGTCAAGCCGGGTTCCGGCAAGATCACCGTCAACGGCAAGGAATTCACCGAGTACTTCGGTCGCCCGGTGCTCCAGATGATCGTGCAGCAGCCGATCTACGCTGCGGCCCGTGACGGTCAGTTCGACATCATCGCCACCGTCAGCGGTGGTGGTCTGTCCGGCCAGGCCGGTGCTCTGCGTCATGGCATCTCCAAGGCCCTGACCTACTATGAGCCGGGTCTGCGCGGCGTGCTCAAGAAGCTGGGCTTCCTGACCCGCGACAGCCGCGTCGTCGAACGCAAGAAGTACGGCAAGCGCAAGGCTCGTCGTTCGTTCCAGTTCTCGAAGCGCTGATCGGCGGCTTCCCGAACGATACAATCGCGAAGGGCGGACCCTCGGGTTCCGCCCTTTTGCTTTTTGGGGTGGACGCGTCCGGCCCAAGCCGGCGCCGGCCGGCGCTTGCCTGGGGGCGGGCTGGCAGAGCGGCGGGAGATCCACAGCAAAAAGCCCGCCACGGGCCACCGTTGAGGCGGATCGCGACGGGCCGATTTCAGGCCGTTGACGCCTGGCTTACTGATTGGCCCGGATGTCGAGGCCGAGCAGTTTGAAGGCTTCGGCCGGGTTCTCCGGCTTGAAGGCTTCGAGCACCGAGAAGGGCACCGGCGCCTTCGGCTGCAGCGTCACGACCACCGACTTGGGATCGTTGAGGAAAGCCTTCACAGGTCCCTCGAACTGCTTCTGCACGGCCTTGTCGTTGAGGAAGGACAAGAACAGCGGCACGGCGCCGGCGGTGTTCTTGCGGAAGGTGTCGCCGTCCTGCTTCAGCTTCTTGGCCTGGGCGTCGAACGCCTTTTCGACGATGCCGGCATTGCCGTAGCTGAACGAGGCAGACACCAGCGTGCCGTCCTGGGCCCGCTTGTCGAGGTCGGCGGGCTTGTCGAAGATCGACAGCGGCAGGTTGCCGAGTTCGACGGCCATGGAGACCGAGCCCATGTCGCGGGCCTTGACGGTCAGGTCTTCGAGGCGGACGGCACCGGTATCGGTGTTCCAGCTCAAGGTCATGCCAGCCGACAGCGACAGTTCGTCGTAGCCCATGTCGGTGAGCTCCTGACGGAAGGGGGGTTCGGGGATGGCGGCGACCGGCACGTCAAGCCCGCTCAGCGTCAGGTCGAGACGGCGCGGCAGGTTCTGCAGAAAGTCGCTCGACGTCATGGCAAGACTGCCGAGGCTGGTGTCGCCGGCCCGCGTTTCGACGCTGAGGCCGGAGAGCTCGGCAAAGCCGATCCGCGAGGCGCCTTCGAGAAGGGCCTTGCGAATGAGCTCGGCCGGCAGTTGGTCCTTGGCGTCGTCGAGCTGCTGCGCCCTGGCCAACTCCAGGAACGGCACCAGACTGCCGAACTTGACGTCCTGCACGGCGAGAAGGTCAAGCTTGCCCGACGTCTTGGCGTTCTTGGCTTCGAGCGACAGATCGTGCATGGCGAAGCGGCCGATGCCGTTGCCGTCGATGGCGGAAAGCTCGACGCCCCCGAGCGAGAAGACGTGGTCTTCGCCTGAGGTGACGGAAATGCCGCTCACCGTGGCCAGATCGGCCCCCATCAGCTGGCTGACGTTGGGGATGAGGTCGGAGGCGAAATCGAGCGGGTCACGCTCGAAGGCTTCGGGCGAGCGGATCAGCGGCGCCAGCAGCCAGTAGAGCGGTCGCGGCGTCTGGCGCACGTAGAGGCCGTTCACCTCCATGTTGTCGATGCTGAAGCGCAGGCCGTCGGCCATCTCGACGGCGAGGCCATCAATGCCGTACTGGCCGTAGACGGTGCGGCGCTGACCGTCGCCCTTGCCGTCCTTGTAGGCGGTAGGGTCGAGCGCCTGCAGCAGCGCCCTGGTGTCGACGGCGCTGAAATAGGCGTCGTTGACGGTCACGGCCTTGAGTTCGGACGGCATGCCCGGAGCTTCGATGTGCTCTTCGAGACCATTGAGACCGCCGCGCTCGGCGCGGCCCTCCTTGACGCCGGACAGGAAGGCCGAGCGGTAGGTGGTCTTGACGGCGAAGCCGTCCTCGCCGCTGGCTTCTAGCGCCAGGTCGCTGGCTTCGACCCAGTCGGCACGGAAGCCGAGCGTCCAGTTGGCATAACCGAGGATGCGCATGAAGGGGTCGGCGTCAGCGGCGATGGTCGGCTGATGCTTGGGCGTCACCAGACGTTCGTAGGTCACGCTGCCGATGCCGATGTCGTAGTGCAGCACCACGGGCTTGGGTGGTGGCGGCGTGGCCTCGGCGGCCGGCGCGGCGGCGGGCTTGTCCATGCCGACCGGCTTCTGGGCATCGCCGGCCTTCGGCGCCTCGGTCTTGACGATGGGGGCAGCGGCCGGCGGCTGCGGCTGCCATGCCGCCGTATCGATCTTCAGCTTGACGTGGAAGCCCGAGGCCTGGACGGCATCGGCGGCGAAGCTGTCATCGGGCGCGTCGCGCGGGTCGGTGACCGACAGCGTCTCGATGTCGAGTTCGAAGCCGCTTTCGACGTCGCCGATCCTGACGCCCTCGAGATTGACCATCTGTAGCGCCGGATCGTAGCTGGACGACTTGACGCTGGTTCCAAATGAGCCAGCCAGCGACTTCAGCCATCCTTCGACCAGATTCTCGCGTGGCGAGGCGGCGTAGGCCGGCGCAGCCAGTACGAGAACAGTCAAAGCCGTCGACAGATAGAGCGCGCGCCGTGCCATGGAGTTTCCCTCAAGCCGTGATGTTGCTGATCGCCGACAGGCGGCGGCATTCAGTCGAACTGCCGGAGAAAGGCGCGGTGCGGTCTTCCACGAGCGCCGGCGTCCGGCAGCCTGGTGCTTTGGGGCGGCCGGAGAAGGTTCTGAACCATCCTCCGGCCGCGCGTCCGTCAGTTCTTCGGGGCGGGGGCGTCGCCGCTGTCGACGTCGCCGTCGTCCTCCTGCTCATCCTGATTGGCGAGCACGTCGGCCTTCAGCACGTCGGGCAGGGTCTGCGGCGCCGTCTGGGCCAGACCGAACAGCTCGATCAGGCTGAGCGGCTTTTCCGGCGCGGCCGAGATCTGCAGGTTCTTGGGGTCCTTGAGGAAGGTCGTCGCGCCCTTGGCGAGCTTGTCCTGGAAGCCGGGGTTGCCGATCATCGACAACATCAGCGGCAGGGCGCCGGTGATCTGGTCGACGAAGGCGCCGGGCTCCTGGCCAGCGGCCTTGGCCTGCATGGCGATCAGCCGGCCGGCCAGCGAGGCGTCGCCGTAGTAGAGGCTGGCCGACTTGACGTTGACCTTGCCGGCGATCTCAGGCGTCATCTCGTTCTTGCCGAGCGACTTGAGGATGTCGTCGGTGACGCCCGACAGTTCACCCGACAGCGTCAGCGAACCGATGTCGGTGCCGTCGATGGTGATTTCCTCGATCGTCAGGTTGCCGTTCGACTGGTCGAGGCTGCCCGAGCCATAGAACGACAGTTCGAGTTTGTCGTAGCCGATGGCCTTGAGCTGGGCGGCGGTCGAGCCGGCATCGTCGAGCGAGGCGGGGTCGAGGTTCATGCCTTCGATCGACAGATCGACGCTGTGCGGAATGTCGTTGGCGAAGTCGCCGAGATCGAAACCGGCGCTGGCGATCGTCACCGGCTTCTTGCCGGCCGGGGTGATGGTGATGTTGTTGAGGGCGACCGAGTCGATCTTGCTGTCTTCATCCTTGGCGGAGAGCACCGGATTGGTCAGCTCGATCTGATCGATGGCGAAGGTGTCCTTGTCGGCCCCGCCCGTCACCAGTTCGGCCACGACGGCGTCGGCCGTCACCTTCTTGCCGCCGTCGGCGACATTGGCGTTGGCGAAGGTCAGCACGCCGATCTTGGTTTCTTCGGCGTGCGGATCCTTGATCACCACGTCCTTGAAGACGATGTTGCCATCCTGCTGCGTCGGCGTGCCAAGCGTGATCTCCGACCCGTTGGACTTCGACTTGAATATCGCATTGACCGCGTCGGCAATCTCACCGGGCGAAGCTGCCCATGCGCCCCCGGTCAGGCCCGCCAGCAACGCCACCGCCGCCGCGGATGCGGCCAAGCGTCTCGTGATCCCCATCTCTTGCTCCTGATGCGAAGTATGAATTGTAGGCTTGATTACAGTCCCCTACGGTCAAGCATTGCATTGTGGCCAAACGGCGTTCTTTTCACAAGCGGCTACACGTTCATCCGGGCAGAAACTGTTTGCTAACCATGACGACCGCTGACGGACGAAATGCGAAGTTTCGTTCGGTTGAATACCCTTTATTCATCAGCCGCCGCTCAAGAATCGAAGATGAATCGAAGCCGCGTCGACATCGCGACCGGCATTATTCTGGCGGTTGCGACAGGTGGTCAGAGGGCTCTTCAACTGGATGCGGGTGGTGGGGTTGTCGGTGGCCGTGGTCGCCGGGCCGATCGCCACGTCCGACTACATCCTGAACCACCATGCCCTGACCATCGCCCACCTGGAAGCGCGGGACATTGCCACCGCCTATCTCGAGCGGGCCGACCTGGCGATCGCTGAGGCCGTGTCGGTGCTGGCGCGGTTCAAGGGCGTTGGCAAGATCGATTGCCAGGACAGCAACCGTCAGGATTTCGGCCTCGAAGCCTTCCGCTCGGATTACATCAGCCAGATCGGCATCGCCGATGTCGGCGGCGTGCTGCTGTGCGGCGAGCCGATGGGCTCGCTGGCCATTCCGGCGCGGCTACCGACCGCCGACCATGGCGACCCCACCGTGATGATTGCCGTGCTGACGGACGGCAAGGGCAGCCGTCAGACGGCGGTGACCATGCGGATCGACGACCGTTTCCGCCTGGTGGCCCGGCTGCAGCCCAACGTGCTCGATATTCCCGCCGACATCGGCTACTTCTCCAGTCTGGCGACGACCGCCGTCGTGCTCGACGATGGTTCGGAGTGGGCGCGGGCGCGCGGCAAGGCCGCCGCCGCCGAGGGTGTCGACACGTTCACCGAGATCGCCCAGTCGGACCGCTATCCCGTCCGCGTTTCCGTGACCATCGCCAAGGATGCCGCCTACAAGCTCGAATCCGATCTGATGCGACTGGTGATCGTTTTCTCGATCCTGCTCGGCCTGTTCGTCTTCGTGCTGGTGTTCTGGACCACCTATCGCCGCACAGACGGCGACATCTTCAGCCAGGCCGTGGCCAACGGCGAGTTCAAGCCCTACTACCAGCCGGTGTTTGACGTCTTCTCCGGCGAGATCCGCGGCTGCGAGGTGCTGGTGCGCTGGCATCGGCCCGACGGGACCATGGTACCGCCCGGCCAGTTCCTGCCCTATGCCGAAGCGACGGGCCTCATTCGCGAGATCACGCGCCAGCTGATGACGCAGACGGTTGCCGACGTGGCCGACATCTACGACCGCAATCCCGGCCTCAAGCTGTCGATCAACCTGACGGCCATGCATTTCAATGATCTCGAAATCATGGACGACATCAAGCACATCTACGGCGGCTCGAAGATTCGCTACGAGCAGCTGTGCTTCGAGGTCACCGAGCAGAACCCGCTCAAGGATCTGGCGCTGTCACGGGCGATCATCGGCCGTATCCAGGCGCTCGGCGCCTCGGTGGCGCTCGACGACGTCGGCACCGGTCACGGCGGTCTGGCCTACCTGCAGAAGCTTGGCGTCGACATCATCAAGATCGACAAGATGTTTATCGACAACATCGGCACCGATCACTCCTCGCAGACCATCGTCGATACGCTGGTCGAGCTCGGTCACCAGCTCGGTCTCGGCATCATCGCCGAGGGTGTCGAGCGGCCCGATCAGGTCGAGCACCTCAAGGCGGTCGGGGTGTCGCTGGCGCAGGGCTACATCTACTCGCCGCCCATTCCGGCGGCGGCCTTCCGCGAGTTCACATTGAAGAGCCTGGCGGCGGCGAAATCGGGATTGGGCGCCAAGTCGGACCGGCCAGTGGAAGTGGCCAGCAGCTTTGCGGCGCTGACGGTCGATACCGACGAGAATGGCGCTGCCGCCTGAGCGGCAGCCGGAGGGCCGGCGTCAGAAGGTTGACGAGGCGGCGTCGTTGGCCAGTTCCTCGAACAGATCGGCGTTACGGCAGAACTTCGGGGCGTGAAAACCGCCACGGATGGAGGTGATGTCGAGCCAGACCCGGCAGGCATCGAGATCGGTGCACTCGGTGCACTTGTCGGCGGCCAGGCGCCGTTCCACGCCTTCGAGCATATGGTTGGCCCCGAGCGTCACCGCCATGCGGCGCATCAGTTCGGGCTCTTCGTTCTGGCAACAGGTCTTGGGGGCCTCGGGCTTGGAGGGCGCGTCGTTCGTCATCTCATCCTCCACGATCATTCGATCGATCTAAAAGCTAGTCGAACAAAGTTTGCTCTAATCCTCAAGTCCTGCGATGATTTGGATCAAAAGGGGCAGGAGGATGACATGGAACAAGCAAAACCGCGTATTTCCATCGCGTTCTGCACGCAGTGCCAATGGCTGTTGCGCTCTGCCTGGATGGCCCAGGAACTGATCAGCACCTTCGGCACCGACCTCGGCGAGGTGGCGCTGCTGCCGGGTACCGGCGGCATCTTCGAAATCCGCATCGACGGCGAACTGGTGTGGGAACGCCGGCGCGACGGTGGCTTCCCCGGCCCCAAAGAGCTCAAGCAACGGGTGCGCGACAAGCTGTTTCCCGAACGTGATCTTGGCCACGTCGATGCCGTCCATCAGCCGGCCGAGGGCTGATCAGCGCTCGAGCGAGGCAATGAAGGCCTCGAGCGCCGGCAGTCCGGCCTTGTCGAAGACCAGGCCGAGCTTGGTGCGGCGCCAGAGGATGTCCTCGGCGGAGCGCGCCCACTCCTGCGCCATGAGATAGCGCACTTCGGCGGCCGTCAGTCCAGCGCCGAAATCCGGCCCGAGATCGGCGAGACAGGTCGCCTCGCCGAGCAAGGTCGGCAGGCGCGTGCCGTAGGTGCGCGTCAGGCGGCGCACCAGGGCTGGCGGCAGCACCGGGTATTGTGCCTGATAGCCTTCGATGAGTGCCGCGAGACCGGTGGCCGGAAAGTCGCCGCCGGCCAGGTGTGAACCCGCCGTCCAGGGCTGACCGCGCCGACCGAGCGCCTGGCCGATGTGGTCGACGGCTGCCTCGGCGAGATGGCGGTAGGTCGTGATCTTGCCGCCGAAAACGTTGAGGAGGGGCGGGTCGCCGGCCGCGCCGTCGAGCTGCAGCACATAGTCGCGCGTCGCTTCCTGCGCCGTGCTGGCGCCGTCGTCATAGAGCGGGCGGACGCCGGAGTAGGACCAGACGACGTCGGCGGGCGTGATGGCACGGCGGAAGTAGGCGTTGGCCGAGCCGACGAGATAGTCGATCTCGCCGGTGGTGATGCGGACGGCGGCCGGATCGCCGCTGTAGTCGAGATCGGTGGTGCCGATCAGCGTGTGGCTGTCCTCATAGGGGATGGCGAAGATGATGCGGCCATCGGCGTTCTGGAAGATGTAGGCGCGGTCGTGGTCGTAGAGGCGCGGCACGACGATGTGCGAGCCCTGCACGAGGCGGACGTGGCGGGCGCCGGGACGGTGGGCGACTTGACGCAGTACGTCGTCGACCCAGGGGCCGGCGGCGTTGACGACCAGACGGGCGGCGACGAGGCGCCGAGCGCCCGTTCGTCCATCCTCAAGGGTGACCATCCAGCGAGCGGCGGCGCGGACGAGGCTCACCACCTTGGTGCGGGTGAGGATGCCGGCGCCGCGGGCGGCGGCGTCCATGGCGTTGAGGACGACGAGGCGGCTGTCCTGCACCCAGCCGTCCGAATACTCGAACCCACGCGTGAAGCCGGGCGCCAGCGGCTGGCCGGCGGCGTCGCGGCGGAGATCGAGCGTCCGGGTCGGCGGTAGCAGTCGGCGGCCGCCGAGATGGTCGTAGATGAACAGGCCGAGCCGGAGCAGCCAGGCCGGCCGCAGACCGCGATGGTGCGGCAGCACGAAGCGCAGCGGCCAGATGATGTGCGGCGCCATGGCCCACAGCACTTCGCGCTCGCCGAGGGCTTCGCGGACGAGGCGGAAGGCATGGTGTTCGAGATAGCGCAGACCACCGTGGATGAGCTTGGTGGAAGCCGACGAGGTCCCGGAGGCGAGATCGTTCATTTCGGCCAGCAGCACCGAGTAGCCGCGACCGGCGGCGTCGCGGGCAATGCCGGTGCCGTTGATGCCGCCGCCGATGATCAATACGTCCAGCTCCGTCATGGTGCCGCCTTGGCCTTTCGCCGCAATTTCATGTTCGCTCATGTTCGTTTTGTATGTAAACACCCTTAAATCGAAAATCAAATGAAACACGGTGGCCGCTGCCGACCAACGCGCGTGCCCGGCTGTGGACAGGCTGTGGATGGCCGGTGCACCGGCCGTGGATAGTCTGGGGAAGGCGCTCGCCACGGGCTGGCGTGCGATCCGGTCAGAGTGAAGCGGCGGCGGTTGCCGGCGGCGCGAAGCATGCCTGCGCGCAGGTGCTTTCGCCCTGACGGGAAATGCGATAGGGACGAAGCGTGATCGGCCACAACTGGCTGGCCGCACCCATTTTCGGAGCTCGTTCATGACCATCAAGCGTATCGAAGTCGGCAAGCGCATGAGCGCGGCCGTTGTTCACGGCGACACCGTCTACCTCGCCGGCCAGGTCGGCCAGCCCGGTTTCTCCGTCAAGGAGCAGGCGGCGCAGGCGTTGGCCGAGGTGGATCGGCTCCTGGCCGCCGCCGGCACCGACAAGACCCGCATCCTGCAGGCCATCGTCTGGCTGGCCGACATGGCCGATTTCGCCGCCATGAACGAAGTGTGGGAAGCCTGGGTGGCGCCCGGCTGCACGCCGGCCCGCGCCTCTGGCGAAGCCAAGCTCGCCACCCCGGAATACAAGGTCGAGTTCATCATCACGGCGGCGCTGTCGGACTGACGGCTGCAACGCATCGATGCCATGGCGTGGCGGCGTGCCGGGTTCGGCGCGCCGCCTTGTTTTTGGGTCAGACAGGCGCGCGAAGCCCCGCGCCGGCGACCGCCAGCTGCGGTGAGGCCCGGCGTTCGAGGGCTTGCTCGCCGACGATGCGGGCCAGCGCCTCGGTGGCCGACATCGGTTTGCCGTAGTAGTAGCCCTGGATCAGCCGGCAGCCGAGCATCTTCAGCACCACCATCTGTTCGGCGGTCTCCACGCCTTCGATGATGCAGGAACACCCGAGGCTGCGCGACAGCTCGACGATCGTCCGGATGACGTCGTGGCCGACTGGATTGGCGCGCAGCGTGGCGACGAAGCTGGCGTCGATCTTGATCTTGGTGAGCGGCAGCTGGTGGATGTAGGCGAGGTTGGACTGGCCGCTGCCGAAGTCGTCAAGGGCGATGCCGCAGCCGAGCGCGGCGATGGCGTCGAGGTTGGCGCGCACCACGGTCGGATCGCGCAAGGCCGCCGTTTCGGTGATCTCGAAATCGACCCGCTCCGGGTTGAGCCGGGCGCTGGCCAGAATGGCAGCGACGCGATCGGCCAGTCCAGGATCGGCCAGATCGCAAGCCGACAGATTGAACGACAGACCGACGTGCTCCGGCCAGCGGGCCGCCGCCCGCGCCGCCTTGCGCAGCAGGATCTCGGTGATGCCGCCGATCAGTTCCGTACGCTCGGCGACGGGAATGAACTTATTGGGGCCGATGGCGCCGAGTTCGCCGTTGGTCCAGCGGGCCAGCGCTTCGAAGGTGCAGGTCCGCCTGGTCTCGATATCGAAGATCGGCTGGAAAGCCAGATACATTTCGTTCTCGAGGTCGGCCGTCCGCAGCGCCTGTTCGATGCGGGCCATCTCCAGCAGCCGCGCCTCGTGCTGCTCGGAGAACACCACGGTGCGGTTCTGACGGCTGCGTTTGGCGTGGCAGAGGGCGTAGTCGGCGCGCTCGAACAGCGTGGCGGCCCGGCGGCCCGACTCGGGGAAACTGACGAGGCCGATGAAACAGTTGATTCTGGCGGTACGGCCCGGCACTTCGTACGGATTGCTGATGGCGGCGCAGAGCTTGTCGCCAATCTTGGCCAGGGCGCCGTCGCTGTGGCTGCCCTTGATGATCATGGCGAACTCGTCGCCGCCGACGCGGGCAACGAAGGCGGTTTCGCCCAACACGTCCTGCAGCCGGTGGCCCACCTCGATCAGCACGCGGTCGCCGACCGAATAGCCGAAGGCGTCGTTGACCGGCTTGAAGCCTTCGAGATCCATCATGCCGACGGCAAAGCCAGTCCGGGCGGCACTGGCCTCGGTGAGGGTGAGCTCCAGCTCGGTCAGGAAGCGGCGGCGGTTGGCGAGGCCGGTCAACATGTCGAGGTTGGCGAGGCACTCGTTCTCTTCGGACAGGGCTTGCAGCCGCTCGGCCTGAAGGCGCAAGTCGTGACGCGAGGCGACGAGATTGGCGAACTCGCTGCAGATGGTCGTCAGGAGGCGGGTCAGCAACAAGGTCATCACGCCGATCATCGCGGCCAGCGTGTGATAGATGGGTTCGGGTCGCAGCAGCAGCACAAGCAGGTAGGGCGGCACGAAGCCACAGGAAATCAGCAGCACGGCAGCGCGGACGCGCAAGGCCACCACCGACACCCAGATAAGGCAAATCCACAGCGTGAAGAGCGTGAACATGCGCGTTTCCGGGTCCGGATGATGCGACAGCAGCACGGTCCACGCGAGAAAGGCAGTGCCCATCAGGCCAGCGATGGCGGTGCTGGTGAAGACGACGCGTTGGATCGCTCCGGCCAACCTGTGCGGCGCCGTGAAACCGCGCCAGTTGACGAGTCGGACGACAGCAAAAAGCCCCAGCCCGGCGGCGAAGAGGATGTTGATCCAGCGCGGACCGTTGTCCCAGTGAATGTAGGTAAGAGTTCCGGCGACGACGAACAGGCTGAGGTATATGACGATGGCGTCGCGCTGGAGGGCTTCAAACTGAGCTTTGGCCAGCTCGGGGGCAATCTGAAGTCGTTTGATCCAGGGCAACGGCATTTACGAGCACCAGTGTGCTTTGCGTTGGTTTTGGGCGAGCATGACATCAAGAGTATTAATCGCGTGTGTATCATCTTGTAGATTTTTACACGGGCTGCATGATCCCTAAGTCCAATACGGAGCTCGATGGTCAGCTGCCGTGAGCGTCGTCGATCGGGGGACAAATGGTTTTGATGAACGAAATCCCGGGTTTTGTCTGGGCCTATGCTTTTGACGAGACGAGCGGCGCGGCCCGGCCGCTGCCGCCGACAGCCGGGCCGGACGATCTGGTTGTTCATAGCGGTTTCGTCTGGCTGCATCTGGCGCTCAGCGATGCCCGGGTGCCGAAGTACCTTGAGACGCTTGGTAGCCTGACGCCGGAGGCGCGGGCGACGCTCACCGATCGCGATACCCACGTGTCGCTCGCCGCCGACGAGGGGGTGCTGCACGGCGTCTTCACCGATCTCGAACGCGCTTTCGACTACGATACGCAGGACATCGGCTGGTTCCGCTTCGCCATTACCGACCGGCTGGTGGTGACGGCGCGGCTGCATCCCCTGCGCTGCATCGAGGCGACGCGATTGGCCGTCGATCGGGGTCTCGCCGTCCATCGGCCGGTGGGAGTGCTCGAGAGCGTCGTCATCGAGTTTGAGCGCGTACTCGACGCGCTGACCATCGAGATGAACGACGAACTCGACCGCATCGAGGACTACGTGTTCGAGACGGCGCCGCGCGACGAGCGTCGGCGGCTCGGCCCGGTGCGCCGGACCATCGTGCGTCTCAATCGCCAGCTGCGGGCCACGGTGTCGCTGTTGCGCCGGCAGCAGCGTAGCGGCGAACGCGAGGCGTTGCCGCCCGATGTGCCGGAAGCGGCCGAGCGACTGGCCGATCTGCTCGGCGCCGCCGCTCAGGAGATGCAGGGGCTGCAGGACCGGGCGCGGCTTCTGCATGAAGAAATCGACTCGAAGATTTCATCGGAAACCAACCGCCACCTTTACATTCTCTCGGTGATGACCGCCTTCCTGCTGCCGCCGACGCTGGTTACCGGCTTCTTCGGCATGAACACCGGTGGCCTGCCGTTCGCCGGCGAGCACTATGGCACGGTGCTCGCCTTCGGGCTGGGGGCAGCGTCGATCTGGGCCGCCTGGTGGTTCCTGCGCCGGGTGGGCATCCTCTGACGGGCACCGTTAGAGCGCTTTCCGACCTGACTGTTCAGTCAGGTCGATAAGAAATCGATCCAGATTCAAAGGCTTGAGCAGCCGCTGATCGATCAGGTTGGTGCAACCTGATCGGCGGATGCTCTACGGCGTCGTGGCGGCGATCTGTGGCGGGAAGGCCGGCACGGTCGATACCCGGCGCAGCCAATTGCCGAACTGGCGGACAATACGCGAGCCGGCCTTGGCCTCCGGATAGACGTACCAGTAGCCGGCACCGGTATTGAGCGGTTCGTGCGACAGCAGCACCAGCCGGCCCGTCGTCAGCTCGTTCTCGATCAGGAACAGCGGCATCATGGCAACGCCGATGCCGGCGGCGGCCCCCTCGGCGATCATGGCAAACTCGTCGAATCGCGAGCCACGGAAGGCGCCGGCGGTGTCGAGGCCCTGGACCGTAAACCAGTCGCGCCAGGCCGTCGGCCGGGTCGACTGGTGCAGCAGCGGCGCCCGCACCAGATCGGTCGGCCGGTCGAGGCCGAGGGTGTCGCGCAGGGCCGGAGCGGCGACGGGAAACGATTCCTCGGTGCACAGGAACTCGCAGACCGCGCCCGGCCAGGTACCTTCGCCGAAATGAATGGCGGCGTCGAGCGGATCGTCGGTGAAGGAGAAGGGGGCGTTGCGCACCGACAGGTTGATGGTGGCGCCGGCATGATCGGCCAGGAAGGTCGGCAGACGCGGCACCAGCCAGCGGGCGGCGAAGGTGGAGAGCACGGCAAGATCGAGTACGTCGGCCCGGCCGGCGCTGGCCATCACCTCCAGCGTCGCCGTCGAGAGCTCGCCAAGCAGGCGCCTGACGTCGTCGAGATAAGCCCGTCCGGCATCGGTGAGATAGACGCGCTGGTTGACGCGCTCGAACAGGTCCAGGCCGAGATTGCTCTCGAGCTGGCGGATCTGACGGCTGACGGCCCCCTGCGTCAGGTGCAGTTCGCCCGCCGCGCGCGAGAAGCTGAGGTGACGGGCGGCACTTTCGAAGGCCATCAGCGCGCCCATGGATGGCAACAGATCCCGCGCCATTTCGGCTCCACATCATGAGAAATTCTCATGACCATACCAGAAAACATCGTTTGCAGGCGAGGGGAGCGGCAGCCGATAACTTGAGCAACCGGGCCGCTTTGCCCCAAAACCAGAACCTTCCAGGGAAACAGTCATGTCCGAACTCACCATTGCCCAGGAAGCCGCCGCGCTGCTCGCCCGTCTCGGCGTCGACACGGCCCAGCTTGCCGGCGGCGATCTCGCGGTACGTTCGCCGATCGACGGATCGCTCATCGCCGGCCTCCGGACCGCCGATGGCGCCGCCATGACGGCAGCCATCGATCGGGCGCAGGCCGCCTTCCTCGCCTGGCGCCGGGTGCCGGCGCCGCGGCGCGGCGAGCTGGTGCGCCAGTTCGGTCTCAAGTTGCGGGCGGTGAAGGCCGATCTCGGCCGGCTCGTCACCATCGAGGCCGGCAAGATCCTCTCCGAAGGGCAGGGTGAAGTGCAGGAGATGATCGACATCTGCGACTTCGCCGTCGGCCTGTCGCGCCAGCTCTATGGTCTGACGGTGGCCACCGAGCGGCCGAGCCACCGCATGATGGAGACCTGGCACCCGGTCGGCGTGGTCGGCGTCATCTCGGCCTTCAACTTCCCCGTCGCCGTGTGGTCGTGGAATGCTGCCATCGCCCTGGTCTGTGGCGACGCCGTCGTCTGGAAGCCGTCGGAGAAGACGCCGCTGACGGCATTGGCCGTGCAGGCGCTGTTCGAGGCGGTGGCGACCGCCTTCGGTGCCCCGGCCGGACTGTCGCAGGTGGTGATTGGCGGCAAGGCGGTCGGCGAAGCGCTGACCGACGATCCGCGCGTGCCGGTGCTGTCGGCCACCGGCTCGACAGCCATGGGCCGGGCCGTTGCTCCGCGTCTGGCCGGCCGCTTCGCCCGTGCCATTCTGGAGCTCGGCGGCAACAACGCCGCCATCATCGCGCCGTCGGCCGATCTCGACTTGGTGGTGCGCGGCGTCGCCTTCGCGGCCATGGGCACGGCGGGCCAGCGCTGCACGACGCTGCGGCGGCTGATCGTTCACGCCGACATCTACGATACGCTGCTTGCCCGCCTCAAGAAGGCCTACGGTTCGGTGAAGATCGGCGATCCGCGTCAGGTCGGCGTGCTGGTCGGGCCGCTGATCGACAGGCGGTCGTTCGAGGCGATGCAGGCCTCGCTCGACCGGGCGCGGGCGGAAGGCGGCATCGTCACCGGTGGCGAACGGGTGGCGGCCGAACTCGGCGCCGACGCCCACTATGTCCGTCCGGCCATCGTCGAGATGCCGGCCCAGACCGAGACGGTGAAGACCGAGACCTTCGCTCCCATCCTCTACGTACTGAAGTACACGGACTTCGATGCGGCACTGGCGCTGCAGAACGACGTGCCGCAGGGCCTGTCGTCGTCGGTGTTCACCAACAATCTGCGCGAGGCCGAACGCTTTCTGTCGGTGGAGGGCTCGGATTGCGGCATCGCCAACGTCAACATCGGCCCGTCCGGCGCCGAGATCGGCGGGGCGTTCGGTGGCGAGAAGGAGACCGGCGGCGGCCGCGAAGCCGGCTCGGACGCCTGGAAGGCCTACATGCGCCGGGCGACCAACACCATCAATTACGGTCTCGACCTACCGCTTGCCCAGGGCGTCAGCTTCGAAGTGGAGTAAGCTCCGCTGCCGCGCCCGTCGCGGGGCGGCGGCCACAACGACTAAATGCCCGGACCGACCGGGCCGAGGGAGTGCAACGACGTGACGTCCACCCTTTCCCCCCGCAGCGGGGCCCGCATTCTGGTCGACCAGCTCGTCCGGCAAGGCGTCGAGCGGCTGACCTGCGTGCCGGGCGAATCCTATCTCGCGGTGCTCGACGCCCTGCATGACACCGACGTCGACGTGCTGGTCTGCCGCCACGAGGGCGGTGCCGCCATGATGGCCGAGACCTATGGCAAGCTGACGGGTCGGCCGGGCATCGCCTTCGTAACGCGGGCCCCCGGTGCCATGAATGCGGCGCAGGGCCTGCACATCGCCCAGCACGATTCGACGCCGATGATCCTGTTCGTCGGTCAGGCCGAGACGGGCATGCTGGAGCGCGGCTGCTTCCAGGAGATGGACTACAAGGCGGTGTTCGGCACCATCGCCAAGTGGGTGGTGGAGATCAGCGATCCCGCCCGCATTCCCGAACTGGTGGCCCGCGCCTTCCGCGTCGCCATGCAGGGCCGACCTGGGCCGGTGGTGGTGTCGCTGCCCGAGGATATGCTGACGGTCGAAGCGACGGTGGCCGATGCGCCGGCCGTCGAACCGGTGGAAATCTGGCCCGGCCTCACCGATCTCGTCCGATTGCAGAAGCTGCTTTGGGAGGCCGAGCGGCCGCTGGTCATTCTCGGCGGCTCGCGCTGGACCGAACGGGCGCGGCGCGAGATCATCCGCTTCGCCGAACGCTTCGACCTGCCGGTGGCCACGAGCTTCCGCCGGGCGATGCTGTTTCCGGCCGATCACCCCAACTACGTTGGCGACGTCGGCCTCGGCATCAATCCGCGACTGGCCCAGCGCGTCAGGGAAGCCGACGTGCTGATCGTCATTGGCGGCCGCATGAGCGAGTCGCCGTCCTCGTCCTACACGCTGATCGACATCCCGACGCCGCGGCAGCGGCTGGTGCACGTCTATCCCGATCCGGAAGAGATCGGCCGCGTCTATCAGCCCGAGCTCGGCATCGTCGCCAGCCCGCACGCCTTCGCCTCGGCCCTCTCGACCGTGCATCCGCCGGTGGAGATCGTCTGGAAGGCCCGGACGCTGGCCGCCCGCGCCGACTTCCTGGCCTGGACCGAGGTGCCGCTCAAGGTGCCCGGCGACTTCCAGTATGGCGAAGTGATGGACTGGCTGCGCCAGCGCCTGCCGGCCGAGACGATCGTCGTCAATGGCGCCGGCAACTACGCCATCTGGGTGCATCGCTACTGGCGCTATCGCGCCTTTGGCGGCCAGGTGGCACCGACCTCCGGCTCGGTGGGCTATTCGGTGCCGGCCGGTGTCATGGCCAAGCGCCAGTATCCGGAGCGGCCGGTGGTGACGTTCGCCGGCGACGGCTGCTTCCTGATGAACGGCCAGGAATTTGCCACCGCCGTGCAGTACGGCATCCCCCTGGTGGTGATCGTCATCGACAATGAAATGTACGGCACCATCCGCATGCATCAGGAACGCGAGTATCCGGGGCGGGTGTCGGCGACCTCGCTGGTCAACCCCGACTTCGCGGCGCTGGCGCGCGCCTTTGGCGGCCACGGCGAGACGGTACGGGCGACGGAAGAATTCGCCCCCGCCTTCGAACGGGCCATGGCCAGCGGCAAGCCGGCGGTTCTGCATTGCTTCATCGACCCGCAAGCGATCACTCCAGCCCGCACGCTGGACCAGATCGCCGGGCGCTGAGGCGGTTTCAGGCGCATCCGTTGCGCCCGGCCGGGCGCTGCCACAGGGAATGGCGGCGCCAGGGTCGATATGCCAGGGGCGGCCCGGCACGCCGGACGGTCCGCGACAACCAGAGCAACGATAAAGAAGCGACACACCACCATGGCTCACTACGACGTAGTGATCATCGGCGGCGCGGTGACCGGATCGTCGGCGGCGTATCATCTCGCCGCCAACCCGGACTTTCATGGCCGCGTGCTGGTGATCGAGAAGGATCCGTCCTACCAGAAATGCGCCTCGGCCCTATCGGCCGCCTCCATCCGTCAGCAGTTCTCGACGGCCGTCAACATCAAGATTTCACTGTATGGAATTGAATTTATTAGAGAAATAGGAGATAGACTCGAGGTGGACGGCGACCGCCCGGACGTTGGCTTCCACGAAGACGGTTATCTCTATCTGGCCAGCGACGACGGCTTGGCCGTGCTCAAGGAAAACAACGACCTGCAGCGGCAGCTCGGCGCCGACATCGTCTTCATGGCGCCCGACGAACTGGCCCAGCGCTTCCCCTGGCTCAATGTCGAGGGACTGGCCGCCGGCACTTTCGGCGTCAGTGGTGAAGGCTGGTTCGACGGTTACGGCCTGATGCAGGCCTTCCGCCGCAAGGCGCGGTCGCTGGGCGTCGAGTATCGTTCGGCGCGGGTCGCTGGCGTGGCGCTCGCAAACGGCAGGGTCGGCGGCGTGACGCTGGCCGACGGCGAGGTGATCTCGGCCGGGCATGTCATCAACGCCTCGGGGGCGGACGGCAAGCGCATCGCCGCGTCGGCCGGGCTCGACATTCCCATCGAGGTCAAGAAGCGGATGATCTTCACCTTCAAGGCCGAAGACCGCATCGAGCGCTGCCCCTTGCTCATCGACACCGACGGCACCTACGTGCGCGGCGACAGCGATGGCTTCCTGTGCGGCTGGGCGCCGTCGGGTGAGGCCGATCCCGAAGTCGAGGACGACTTCAACGTCGACTGGGACCTGTTCGAGGACCACATCTGGCCGGTGCTGGCCAACCGTGTGCCGGCCTTCGAGCGCATCAAGCCCGGCGCCGCCTGGGCCGGCTACTACGACATGTGCGCCTGGGACGAGAACGTGCTGCTGGGGGCGCTGCCCGAGCAGCCGAACTTCCTGCTCGCCAACGGCTTTTCCGGACACGGCTTGCAGCAGTCACCGGCGGCGGGACGCGGGCTGGCCGAACTCGTCACCTATGGCGACTTCCGTTCGCTGGACCTTTCCGACCTGTCGCCCGTCCGCCTGAGGCAGGGGCGGCAGGTTCGGGAGAAGTGCATCGTCTGAGCGGTATCAGTCGGCGGGGGCGGCTTCGATCGCCCCGGCCGGCCACCAGCCGTCACCGCCTTCGGCGTAGGCCAGGTGGTAGATCGGCTCATCCGCGCCGGTGTCGATCGCCAGCACGGTGGCGCGTCGCTCAGGGCGGTCCTCACGCCGCGATACGGCGTCTCCAATGGCAGGGGTTGGCATGGTCAGGCACTCCGGTAGCTGAGCGTATGGGCCGACACCGACGTCATGGCGCGGTTGCCGGTTCCCGAGTTGGCGACGGCGGCAAGCAGCCCGAGTTCGGGTGCCCAGCAGACGGCCCGCCAGCCGTTGTCGGCGGCGCTGGCGCGGAGTGTCCAGGTGAGGCCGTCGGACGAGGTCATGATGCGATTGCCGACGCCGGAGTTGGCGACGGCCACGAACAGGCCGATCTCCGCTGCCCAGCAGACGCCGACCCAGCCGTTGTCGGCGGCGCTGGCGCGGGTGGTCCAGGTAATGCCGTCGGGCGAGGTCATGACGCGGTTGCCGGTGCCCGAGGTGGCGACGGCCGCGAACAGGCCGAGCTCGGCGGACCAGCAGACGCCATACCAGGTGTTGGAGGTGGCGATGCGCGTGGTCCAGGTGACGCCGTCGGGTGAGGTCATAACCGGGTTGCTGTGGACATCGCCGGCGACGGCCACGAACAGTCCGAGTTCGGCCGACCAGCAGACACAGGACCAGGAATAGTTGGCGGCACTGGCCTGGCTCGTCCATGTGATGCCATCGGGTGAGGTCATGACGCGATTGCCGCTGCCGGTGATGGCGACGGCCACCAGCAGGCCGAGCTCGGGTGCCCAGCAGATGGAGCGCCAGCTGTTGTCGGCGGCGCTGGCGCGGGCGGTCCAGGTGATGCCGTCGGGCGAGGTCATGACGCGATTGCCGGTGCCGCTGCCGCCGACGGCGACGAACAGGCCGAGTTCGGGCGCCCAGCAAAGGCCGGCCCAGCTGTTGTCGGCGGCACTGGTCCGGGCGGTCCAGTTGACGCCATCGGGTGAGGTCATGACGCAGTTGCCGCTGCCGGTCTGGGCGATGGCGCAATAGAGGCCGAGCTCGGCGGCCCAGCAGATGGCGAACCAGTTGTTGTCGGCCGGCGTCGTCGAGGCGAGCCAGGTCCCGTCGGTGACCTTGCGCTGCTTGGGCAGGTTGGCGCGCAGGCCGAGATTGTAGCGGGCCCGGGCCCGGGTCGAGGCGCCGGTGCCGCCCTCGCTGAGTGGCAGGTCGGCGGCGAGCGTCAGGCGGCCGCTTGTCCTGCTGACGCTGAGGGCGGGGATGAAGGCCGTGCCGTCGGGCGAGACCTTGATGACGAAATCGTCGGAGCCGAGCAGCCCGACCAGCGCCCGGCTGCTCCAGCCGTCCTGGAAGACGAAGCCGGCGTCGCGGCTGGCGGCCGACTTGTTGAGGGTCACGTGGAGATGGCCCGAGCCGGGCGTCACATCGTCGTGCGACATCAGCACGGCGTCGGCCTTGACGGCCAGACGGTTGCTGGCGTCGGCGGTGGTGTTGATGCCGAGCTTGGCAAGGTTGCCGGCGAACAGGGCGCCGGCAAAGTCGGTCCAGCCACCGGTGTCGTCGACATAGACGAGGAGGCGGCTTTCGGCCTCGACCCAGGCGATCCAGCCAGGCTGCGGATCGAAGAACGTCCAGGCGCCGTCGATCCAGGCGGCGACATAGCCGCCGCGGCCGGTCCAGTCGCCGGTAGCGCCGCCGGCGACGATGTGGCGGTCGCCTTCCACCGGCGCGGCCGGGGGACTGGCGAGCGCGCGGGTCAGCACGGCCAGCTGGACGATGGCGTCGAGCCGGCGCAGCGCTTCGTTGTGCGTCACGTGTTTCTGGGCCTGGGCGGCGGCGAGGTAGGGCAGTTCCAGATGCGTCGTGCTGTCGGATGCCATCGGCAACTCCATGGGTTGGTTTGATCATCATAAACCCATGATAGAGTGACGGGGATAACTCGCCTTCTGATCGATGCCCGGCGGCTGCATCCGTGTTGTTGCCGGTTCTGCGTGGGTGGACCGGACAGGCGCGTTGGTGTTATCGGTCTCGCCAATACCAATGTCGCTCTTGCCGAGGCCTGCGCATGTTCACCGAAGCCTTTCTATTCGATCTCGACGGAACGCTGACCGACAGCGATCCCTTGCATTTCGCCGCCTTTGCCGAGACGGCGCGCGGCTATGGCGTCGACATGGATGAGGAGATGTTCGTCAAGAAGGTGTCGGGGCAGACCAATGCCAACATCTGCAAGACGCTGTTCACCCATATCGAGCCGGAAGAGCACGCGCGCATCGCCGACGAGAAGGAAGAACTGTTCCGGCAGATGATTGTCGGCAAGCTGAAGCCGATCCCCGGTGTGGTCGACCTGATGAAATGGGCCAAGGCCCGTGGCTGTGGCTTTGCGCTGGTCTCCAACGCGCCGCGCGCCAACATCACCGACATGCTGGCCGAACTTGGCATTGCCGGTCTGTTCGACATCATCGTCTGTGCCAGCGAACTGCCGCGCGGCAAGCCCGATCCGCTGCCCTACCTCACCGGTCTCGAACTCCTCGGCGTCAAGGCCAATCGCGCCGTCGCTTTCGAGGATGCCGCGCCGGGGCTGACCGCCGCCCACCGGGCCGGCATCGCCACCGTCGGCCTGACGACGTCGCTGTCGCCGGAAGCGCTGCTCGGCTTCGGCGCCGACATCGCCGTCCAGGACTACACCGATCCCAAGCTGCGCGCCTTCGTCGAGACGGCGCTGTCGGGTAACTTCAGCCGGTGACGATGCCGAGCTTCTTCATCTTGTCGTGCAGCGTCGTCTTGGGGATCTGCAGGGCCTGAGCCGTCTGGCTCAGCGAGCTGTTGTGGCGGCCGAGCTCGTCGATGATCATCGCCCGCTCGAAGGCATCGACCGCTTGCGGCAGCGACAGGGCGGTGGCCTCGATGGGGGCGGCGAACGGCGGGAACCCGGCCTCGATGCCGAGCACGCAGCGGTCGGCGACATTCCTGAGTTCGCGGACGTTGCCCGGCCAGGCGTAGGACATCAGCGCCTGCAGGCGCGCCGGATCGAGGCGCGGCACCGGCCGGCCATGCACCACGGCCATCTGTTCGGCGAAATGGGCGAACAACAGCGGAATGTCCTCGCGCCGTTCGCGCAGCGGCGGCACGATCAGCGAGGCGACGTTGAGGCGATAGTAGAGGTCGGCGCGGAACTGGCCGGTTTCGGCGAGTCGTCCGAGATCGCCCTTGGCGGCGGCGACGAGGCGGCAATCGACGGGGACCGGCGTGTTGGAGCCGAGCCGTTCCAGCGTGCGCTCCTGCAACACCCGCAACAGTTTGATCTGGATCGAGATGGGCGTGGTCTCCACCTCGTCGAGGAACAGCGTGCCGCCGCTGGCGTATTCGATGCGACCGACGCGGCGCTTGGCGGCGCCGGTGAAGGCGCCGGCTTCGTGGCCGAACAGCTCGCTCTCGACGAGGTTTTCCGGCAGACCGCCGCAGTTGATGGCGACGAAGTGGCCCTTGCGGCGGGCGCTCTCCTCGTGCAGGCAGCGGGCGATCAGTTCCTTGCCGGTGCCGGTTTCGCCGTTGATCAGCACCGAGGCATTGGTATCGGCAATCTCGCTGATCATCTGGCGCAGACGGGCAATGGCCGGCGAGCGGCCGATGATGCGCGCTTCCAGCCGGCCACCGTCGTCGAGCTGGCGGCGCAGATCGCGCACTTCGAGCGTCAGGGTGCGTTTTTCGATGGCCCGGCGGGTGACGTCGACCAGATATTCGGGCGAGAACGGCTTCTCGATAAAGTCGTAGGCACCGGCGCGCATGGCCTGGACGGCCAGCGATACGTCGCCATGGCCGGTGATCAGGATGACCGGCAGGTCGCGATCGATGGCCTGCATGTCCCTGAGAAACGACATGCCATCGCGGCCGGGCAGGCGGATGTCGGAGATGATGGCCAGTGGCAGGTCGCCGGTCATCAGGCGCATGGCCTTCTCGACCGAGGCGGCGCCGATGGTGGCGAATCCTTCGAGCTGCAGCGCCTGCTCGCAGCCGAGCAGCACATCCGGGTCGTCCTCGACGATCAGAACCTTGCTGGACCTGGGCGCTGTCGCCATCATGGAGTTCCTTTGTCCGCGGGTATGGTCAGCCGGAACAGCGCGCCGCCTTCCGGCGCATTGCTGGCAAAGAGTTCGCCACCGAAATCGCGCACGATGCCGGCCGAGATGGCCAGTCCCAGTCCCAGGCCGAGGCCCGGCGCCTTGGTGGTGAAGAACGGTTCGAAGATGTTCTCGAGCCGATCGATCGGCAAGCCCGGTCCGTGATCGTGCACCGTCATCTCGATCAAGCCGTCAACCTGATGGGCGGTGATACCGATCCACTGGTCGGGTTGGCCTTCCATGGCGTCGATGGCGTTGGCGACGAGGTTGATCAGCACCTGTTCCAGGCGGTTGGGGTCGCAGCGCACGGCGAGATCGGGTTCGGCGAGGCGGACGTCGATGGCAACCGGGCCGCGCACGATGCGGTGGTTGAGCAGGAACAGCGTGTTGTCGATGGTCTTGCGCAGCAGCACGCGCTGGGTTTCGCCCGACGACTTGCGGGCGAAGGTCTTGAGCTCGCCTGTCAGGTTGCCCATGCGCTCGACCAGCGGCCGAATGCGTTCGAGATTGGTGCGCACGGTATCGAGGTCGCCGCGTTCAAGGAAGCGGACGGAGTTGCCGGTGAGCGTCGCCAGCGCCGCCAGCGGCTGGTTGAGTTCGTGCGCAAGGCCGGCCGACAGTTGGCCGATGCCGGCGAGCTTGCCGGCCTGGACGAGGCCGGACTGGGCGTCGCGCAGTTTGCGCTCGGTGCGGCTGCGCTCCTCGATTTCCAGCTGCAGCTGGGCGTTGCTGGCGCTGAGGGCGGCGGTGCGGTCGGCGACTTCGTTCTCGAGGTGGTCGTGGGCGCGCTGCAACGCTTCCCGCGCCGCCAGGAGTTCGCGCACGTGACTCTGGCGCTGGCGGAAGGCGCCGAACAGGCCGATGGCCAGTACCATGGCCAGCGAGCCGAGCACCGCCTCGAGCCGGGCCAGATTGCTTGCCTCGTCGAGATCGGAGAACACCGTCAGGTTCCACGGCGTATCGGGCATGGCGCGCATCTGGGCGAGGAACAGGCCGGACGTGGCGAAGGCGCCGGACAGACCGCTGCTGGCATGGCCGAAGCGGACGATGCGGGTGTGGGCGTCGAGCTCGCGCTCGACCTGCATGCCGATGGGTTCGAGAGCCCGTTCGTTGAACTGCTGCGTGGCGCTGATCTGCCGCCGGGCCACGTCGTCGAGCGGGGCGAGCGTGCCGTACTTCCAGGCCGGCACCGACGACAGCATGACGACGCCGTGCTCGTCGGACAGGATGGCCGGCGATTCGGCCGGCGTCCACGAGCGCTCAAGCTGTTCGAGGCTGACCTTGACGGCGGCAACCCCGAGAATGATCGGACCGTCATGCAGGGCGGTGGCCAGGAAATAGCCCGGCTGACGGTTGGTGGTGCCGATGCCGTAGAAGCGCTCGACGCGGTCGATGACGGCGTTCTGGTAGTAGGGGCGATAACTGAGGTCGCGGCCGACGAAGCTGTCCCAATGGTTCCAGTTGCTTGAGGCGATGACCGTGCCATCCTTGCCGACGACATAGGCGTCGAGCGTGCCGATGCGGTCGTTGAGGCGTTCGAGGTAGCGGTTGGCCCGGTCGATGATGAGCGGGTCGGTGGGCGTGCGCAGGAGCTGCACCACCGAGGCGTCGAAGCCGAGAATGTAGGGATAACGGGCGTATTTGTCGATCTCGCGCTCAAGGCTGGCGGCGTAAAGATCGAGGCGGTGGCCGGCGTTGCCGCGCATCTGCTGGATCGCGGTCTCGAAGGCCTGAAGATAGGTGAGCCAGCCGGTGGCAACGGCGATCAGCAGCGCACCGACGAGCTTGGCGGCGAACGCCAGGCGGCGGGAGGCGGGCAGCCTCGGCAGCAACGGTGCGGCAGGCAGGGGCACGACGGTCGGATCCTCGCGGAAGCGTCCCGGGGCAGGGCGGCGGAACGCGGAAAGTCTAGTCCGGGGCCGACGTTTGAGTACAGACCCACCAATTGTAGGGGCATGGCGGCGGACATTGCGGCAATGCGCAAGGCGACAGGGAGTTGGGGCTCCCTGTCGCCGCGGTCGCGGGATCGTCCGCCTGGAAAGCCTGCTGGCGGGCGAAGGTCCGAACCTAGGGCATCCGCCGATCATGTTGCACCAACCTGATCGATAAGCGGCTGCTCAATCCTTTGAATTTGAAGCGATTTCTTATCGGCCTGACGATTCAGTCAGGTCGGAAAGCGCTAGTGGAAGAACTTCAGCAGGAAGACCGCCAACACCACCATGCCGGCACCGCCGATGCGGGTGGAGATCTGAGCGAACGGCATCAGACCCATGCGGTTGGCCGCCGACAGGATGGCGACGTCGCCGGTGCCGCCGAGGCCGCTGTGGCAGCAGGTCACGATGGCCGACTCGACTTCATACATGTTGAGCAGCTTGCCGATGAACCAGCCCGAGGAGACCATGCCGAGCACGGTGGCGCAGCAGATGGCGAAGTAGGCCGGGGTGAAGGCGGCGATGAGATCGTTCCAGGGAACGTAGAGGGTGCCGAGGCCGACCAGCAGCGGGAAGGTCATGTTGGTGGTCATGAACTTGTACATCTGGTGGGCGCCGGTTTCCATCTGGGCCGGGATCAGCTTGGAGACCTTGAGCAGGGCGGCACCAATGATCATCAGGATCGGGCCGGGAATGCCGGTGAACGGCGACAGGAAGGCGCCGAGGATGAACATGGTGCAGGCCATCAGCAGGCCGGCGCCCATCAGCGGCAGTTCGAGCTTCTTCTCGGTGGCCATTTCCTTCAGCAGTTCGTTGTCGTTACCGGTGCGGACGAGCAGGCCCTGGCCGGAGTGGGACGGACGGACCTCGCCGACGCGGCGGAGCACGCCCGAAGCGATGATGGCGACGACGTTGCCGATGAGGGCGGCCGGGATCAGCATGGCGATCAGCGCCGGCTGCTCGGTGCCGAGGATCTCAGCGTAGGCGAGCGACAGCGGCAGGATGCCTTCACCGATGCCGCCGGCGACGATCGGCATGACGATGTAGAAGAAGGTGTGCTTGAATTCGTAGCCGAACAGCATGCCGACCAGACCGCCGGCGGCGACGGCCGCCAGGGTGCCAACGGCAAGCGGCACGAACATGCGCAGGAAGCCCTGGATCAGCACCCTGCGGTTCATGCCGAGCATGGAGCCGGTGACCAGGCAGGCGATGTAGAGGTAGAGGAAGTTCGAGGTCTTCATCACCGCCTTGATGGCCTCGGACGTTGCCGGGTTCATGAAGTGATAGCCCAGCATGGCCGATGGCACGAACAGGCAGAGGATGGCCGAGCCGCCGATGGCGCGCAGGTAGGGGATGCGACCGCCGATCTCGCCGAGCAGGAAGCCCAGCACCATGATGGCGGCAAAGCCGCCGATCATGTCGGCCGGCAGCTTGCCGATCACCGAGGCGCCGAACACCACGGCGGCGATGGCGACGTAGAGCGGCAGCGGTACGGGACCGATCTTGTAGGCGCCTATCCGGGCGAGCAGGCCGTCTTGCGATTGTGCGACGGCGATGGGCGTCTGCATGGTGTCTGACATGTTGTTCTCCTCCTGGTGACGGCCAATCTCCTGGTTGCCGTCGGGGCTCCATCCGGGCCGGTCCGCGGGGAGGCGAGGCTCCCTAGGTGCGGATCGGTGTTCGCTTCCCCCGGGCCGCAACCGAATGCGTCGTCCTCCTCGGGGTGGCGCAGGCCTCGCTTCCAAACCCTCCTCGGTCGGTCGGCCTTTGCTCACGGATGTATTGGCATCAGCCGTGCCAATTGCCGTCTGGTGTTAACAAGTTGTTTTCACTTTCTATTTTTGGGCGCCTGTCGGCGCGCGATCCGGTTAATCGGATTAGGTTTGCCGCCGCTGTCCGAAAAACCGAACGACTTCGACGGCCGCAGCCGGCAAACCTTCCGTACAAACACTTGCTCAATCGGTCGGGACGGCCATGAACCGGGGGCGCCGGGCGCCGATCAGGGGGCGTCCCAGGGCAAACGCGGGGCGGATTGTTGGCGCTTTCCCGCTGTGTCCGAAATTCCGGATGGTCGGTTGGCGGCGGCCCGGGGGACCGGCGGGTTTGTAAAGGTCGGCAAGAAATGTTGATTTGTAACGGGTTGTTCCGAATGACACCGTAAAGGTCAGGTAGAGACGGCGTCCGGTGAGACGATGATTCGCCATGGATGATCGTCCGTCGAGCAAACAACGGAACGAAGAGACATGTGCGGAATCATAGGTATCGTCGGTCGCGATGACGTCGCCAACCTGCTGCTCGAAGGGCTGAAACGCCTCGAGTATCGCGGCTATGACAGCGCCGGCATTGCAACTCTGGTCGATGGCCAGATCGAGCGCCGGCGTGCCGAGGGCAAGCTCGTCAATTTGGAGAACCGCCTCAAGGCCGAGCCGCTGTCAGGTCACATCGGCATCGGCCACACCCGTTGGGCCACTCACGGCGGTCCGACGGAGAGGAACGCCCATCCCCATGCCACCAAGCGCGTCGCCGTCGTCCATAACGGCATCATCGAGAACTACCAGGAACTGACGGCCGAGCTGACGGCCAAGGGCCACAAGTTCCTGACCGAGACCGACACCGAGGTCATCGCCCATCTGGTCACCGACTTCATCGAGCAGGGCTGCGATCCGGTCGAGGCCTGCCGGCGGTCGTTCCATCGCCTCGAAGGCGCGTTCGCGCTGGCCATCCTGTTTGCCGGCGAGAACGACCTGATGGTCGGCACGCGGCGCGGCACGCCACTGGCCGTCGGCTATGGCGCGGGGGCGATGTATCTGGCTTCCGACGCCTTCGCCATGGCGCCGCTGACCAATCGTCTTGCCTACCTCGACGATGGCGACTGGGTGGTGCTGAACCATCAGGGCGCGGTGATCCGCAACGGCGACGACGAGATCGTGGAACGCAAGATCCACATCTCCAACGTCTCGGCGGCGCTGATCGGCAAGGCCGGCCATCGCCACTACATGCTGAAGGAAATCTACGAGCAGCCGCAGGTGATCGGCGACACCATCAACAAGTTCGTCTCGCCGCTCACCGGTGCCATTTCGCTGCCGCCGCTGCCGTTCGATCCGGCCGTGGTGCCCAAGCTGACCATCGTTGCCTGTGGTACCGCCTCCTACGTCGCCATGGTGGCCAAGTATTGGTTCGAGCAGATTGCCCGGCTGCCGGTCGAGGTCGATATCGCCTCGGAGTTCCGCTACCGCGACACGCCGTTCCAGAAGGGCGGCGTGGCGATCTTCGTGTCGCAATCGGGCGAGACGCTCGACACGCTCGAAGCATTGCGCCACGCCAAGCGGGCCGGTCAGCATATTCTCTCGGTGGTCAACGTGCCCGAGAGTACCATCGCCCGCGAATCCGACCTGGTGCTCTACACGCTGGCCGGGCCGGAAATCGGCGTCGCCTCGACCAAGGCGTTCACCACCCAGCTGACCGTCATGGCCTGTCTGGTGCTGGCCTTCGCCCGGGCGCGTGGCACCATCACGCCGGAGCGCGAGGCCGAGCTCGCCGCGGCGCTGCGCGAGGTGCCGGCACGGGCCGCCGAGGTGCTGCGCCATGACGACCGCATCCACGCCCTGGCCCAGGAGATCTCTGGCTCGACGACGGCGCTTTATCTCGGGCGCGGCACGTCCTACCCGATCGCGCTGGAAGGCGCGCTGAAGCTCAAGGAAATCAGCTACATCCACGCCGAAGGCTACGCCGCCGGCGAGATGAAGCACGGGCCGATCTCGCTCATCGACGACGGCGTACCGGTGATCGTTCTCGCCCCTTCGGATGCGCTGTTCGAGAAGACGCTGTCCAACGTTCAGGAAGTGGCCGCCCGCTCGGGTCGCGTGCTGATGCTGTCGGACGCCGAGGGCGTGCGCAGGCTCGGGGCCAAGGTGCGCTGGACGATCGAACTGCCCAAGGTCGATCCGTTCGTGACGCCGATCCTCTACGCTCTGCCCGTGCAGCTCCTCGCCTACCACACGGCGGTGGCCAAGGGCACAGACGTCGACCAACCGCGCAACCTGGCCAAGTCGGTGACGGTGGAGTAATCGCGCCGCGCCGGGCCGAGCTGCCAACCGGCTGTGCCGCTACTTTCGGCACAGTCGGCCGTTCTGGCCATGGTGTCGCGACGATTCGGCGCTATGACTGTGTTCGCCTGCTGGCGCGTGCCGGCCGGACCATCAAGAACACTTCGGGGAACCAATTGTCGGAACCGTTCAGCATTCCCGACCTCGCCGGCAAGGCCGTGCTGGTCACCGGCGCGTCGACGGGCATCGGCGCGGCGCTGGCCAAGGCCTTCGCCGCCCAGGGCGCCAGCGTCGCCGTCCACTACAACACCAGCGCCAGCGCCGCCGATCGCGTCGTTGAAGACATCCGGGCCACCGGTGGCAAGGCGGTGGCGGTACGCGGCGACGTGCGCAAGTCGGCCGAGGTGACGCGCTTCGTCGAGGAGGCGGCCAGCGCCTTGGGCGGGCTCGACGGCCTCGTCAACAATGCTGGCGGCATGGTCGACCGCATGCCCTACGCCGGCATGAACGACGACACGTTCGACGAGGTGATCGACCTCAATATCCGCTCCGTGCTGACGGCCTCGCGCGTGGCGCTGCCGCATCTGGCCAAGCGCGGCGGCTTCATCATCCACACGACGTCGATCGCCGCCCGCACCGGGGCCAGCGCCGGTGCCGGTGTCTACGGTTCGGCCAAGGCGTTCATCGAGAACGTGACGCGCGGCATGGCCAAGGAATTCATCGCCCATGGTGTCCGCGTCAACGCCGTGGCGCCGGGTATCATCCTGACGCCGTTCCACGATCGCTTCTCCGACAAGGCCTATCTCGACGGCATGCTGGCATCCATTCCGCTGAAGCGGCTCGGCAAGCCGGAAGACCTGATCGGGCCGTACCTGTTCCTGGCTTCGGAGGCGATGTCCGGCTTCATGGTCGGCCAGATTCTCGAGGTCAACGGCGGTCAGCTGATGATCTGACCGGGTTCGGCGGCGGTCTCGTGGCTGCCGCCGTCCGTCATTCGACCGGCTGATCGGCCGGCGCAACGCCCGTGTCGTGGTGCTGATGCAGCACGCGACCGAGGTTTTCCTCGATCCAGTCGACGAGGCCGGCCACCCGGTCCGCCACTTCCCTTCCCATTGGCGTCAGGCTGTACTCGACGTGCGGCGGCACGACCGGATAGGCGCGCCGGGCGACGAAGCCGTCGCCTTCCAGCCAGTCGAGCGTCTGGGCCAGCATGCGCTCGGAGACGCCGTCGATCTTGCGGCGGAGGTCGCTGAAGCGGTGGGTGCCGGTGGAGAGCGCCACCAGCACCAGCACGCCCCAGCGGCTGGTGATGTGCTTGAGCACGTCGCGTGACGGGCAGGCAGCGGAAAACAGCTGGCCGCGTTGCAGGCTGGCCACGATGCCCGAGGGGGTGTTGAGGTCGCTCATCGAACTTTCTTCATACTAACATTTCTGTATGTACTTCCTGAAAGTATGTTTGTGCTTTATCTCGGGTGATGTCAACCGCCGCAGGGCGCCGGAGCGGGTCGCCAACATCATGTTCCGATTCAACAATTGGTCGCAGATGTCTGATCGCGAAGGGGTTTGTGGCGTTCATGAATTCCGGCGACGTTCGCCGTCATTGTCAGGAGAGTCCCCATGCTTGCCATCACTGGTGCCACTGGCCAACTCGGCCGCCTCGTCGTCGCCGCGCTGCTGAAGTCTGTTCCGGCCGCCGAAATCGTCGCCATCGTGCGCGATCCGGCCAAGGCCGCCGACCTCGCCGCCAAGGGTGTCGTCGTCCGCCAGGGCGATTATGAAGCGCCGGCTTCCCTAGAGGCGGCGCTCGCGGGCGTCGACAAGCTGCTGCTGATCTCGTCGAGCGAAATCGGCAAGCGGGCAACCCAGCACGCCAACGTCATCGCGGCCGCCAAGCGCGCCGGCGTCAAGCTTGTCGCCTACACCAGCATCCTGCATGCTGCCACCTCGCCCCTCGACCTCGCCGCCGAGCACAAGGCGACTGAGGAACTCCTGGCCAAGGCCGGCGTTCCGCACGTGCTGCTGCGCAATGGCTGGTACATCGAGAACTATCTCGGCTCGGTGCCGGCGGCGCTCGAGCATGGCGCCTTCATCGGCGCCGCCGCCGATGGCCGCATTGCCGCCGCCAGCCGTCAGGACTACGCCGAAGCCGCCGCCGCCGTGCTGACGGCCAAGGACGATCAGGCCGGCAAGGTCTACGAGCTGGCCGGCGACACGGCCTTCACCATGGCCGAACTGGCGGCCGCGACGGCAAAGCTCAGCGGCAAGGCCATCGTCTACAACGAGCTCGGCGAAGCTGCCTACAAGCAGGCGCTGCTCGGCTTCGGTTTGCCCGAACCCTACGCCGAGCTCTATGCCAACTCCGATGCCGGCGCTGCCAAGGGCGGTCTGTTCGATAACAGCCGGACGCTGAGCCGGCTGATCGGCCGGCCGACGACGCCAGTGGCCGACGTGTTGGTCAGCGTCATCAAGCGCTGAGCGGCGCTTGCTGCCAAAAGAGCGGCCGCGGCGGGGCTCCGTCGCGGCCGTTCCTTTGTCTGGGCGCGGGCGACTACTCCAGCCGCTCGGGCATGTATTCGTCGTGGGCGAGGTCGGAGAAGCGCGTCACCGAGGAATCGAAGGCCAGCTGGACGGTACCGGTGGGGCCGTGGCGCTGCTTGCCGATGATCACTTCGGCTTTGCCGGTCACCTGCTCCATCTCGGCCTGCCACTTGAAGAACTCTTCGGTGCCTTCCTTGGGCATCTTCGACTGCATGTAGTACTCGTCGCGATAGATGAACAGCACGACGTCGGCGTCCTGTTCGATCGAGCCGGATTCGCGCAGGTCCGAAAGCTGCGGCCGCTTGTCGTCGCGGCTTTCGACCTGACGGCTGAGCTGCGACAGGGCGATGATCGGCACCGCCAGTTCCTTGGCCAGGGCCTTGAGGCCGGTGGTGATCTCGGTGATTTCCTGCACGCGGTTGTCCGAGCGCTTGCCCGAACCGGTGAGCAGTTGCAGGTAGTCGACCACCAGCATGTCGAGGCCGCGCTGGCGTTTGAGGCGGCGGGCGCGGGCTGCCAGCTGGGCGATGGAGATGCCGCCGGTGTGGTCGATGTAGAGCGGCAGCGTCTGCATGCGCTGGGCGACGGCGGCCAGCGTGGCGAACTGGCTTTCGTCGATGGAGCCACGGCGGATATCGGAGGAGGAAATGCCCGACTGCTCGGCCAGGATACGGGTGGCCAGCTGCTCGGACGACATTTCCAGACTGAAGAAGCCGACGACGCCGCCGTTGACCGTCTTAAGCGAGCCGTCCGGCTGCTCGGCCGCCTCGTAGGCGTTGGCGACGTTGAAGGCGATGTTGGTGACCAGCGACGTCTTGCCCATGGCCGGGCGGGCGGCGAGGATGATCAGGTCGGAGCGCTGCAGGCCGCCCATGGTCTTGTCGAGATCGTTGAGACCGGTGGAGATGCCGCTGAGGTGTCCGTCGCGCTGGTAGGCGGCGGCGGCCATGTCGATGGCTTCGGACAGCGCGTCCGAGAAGGAGTGGAAGCCGCCCTCGTAGCGGCCCGACTCGGCGATGGAGAACAGCCGGCGCTCGGCGTCTTCGATCTGGGCCCGCGGCGGCATGTCGATCGGCGCGTCGAAGGCGATGTTGACCATGTCTTCGCCGATGCGGATCAGATCGCGCCGGACGGCCAGGTCGTGAATGATGTGGCCGTAGTCCTCAGCGTTGATGATCGTCGTCGCCTCGGCGGCGAGGCGCAGCAGATACTGCGTCACCGGCATGTCGGCGATCTGGTAGTCGGCGGGATAGAAGGTCTTGAGGGTGATCGGCGAGGCGATCTTGCCGGCCCGGATGAGCTGACCGATCTTCTCGTAGATGAGCTTGTGCTGCTCGATGAAGAAATGCGGCGGTTCGAGAAAGTCGGAGACGCGGAAGAACGTCTCGTTGTTCATCAGCATGGCGCCCAGCAACTGCCGTTCGGCCTCCATGTTGTGGGGGGCGTTGCGGGTCAGCGTTCCGCTTTGTTCTTCGACGCGTCGGACTGTGGACGACATGGGGACAACCGGTTCCTCGGGGGCATGCGTGAACGGCAACACTATCAAGGTGGGCGGGTGGAGTCTGTCAGCATCGACGACTCTCCCGCAATTCACAGCGCCAGCGGATTTTGAATCCGAATCATTGACTCGGGCAAGCGTGCAACGCTCGTTCGGCGGTGTCGACAAGCCATTGCCACGACAAAAGAAAACCCCGGAGCCGAAGCTCCGGGGTCAATGTCGTCAAAGACTTGAGCCAGAGGCGGCTCAGAGTTCCTCGTGCTCGGCACCTTCCTCGTCCATGACCGAACCGACTTCGCGGACGAAGGTGTCTTCGCGGGCGCCGGCGGTGACGTCCTCACCCTTGGCCTGACGCTGGGCTTCGTCCTCGGAGCGGGCGATGTTCAGCGTGATGGTGGCATGAACTTCGGCATGCAGGGCGATGTCGATGCTGTGGATGCCGAGGTTCTTGATCGGCGACTTGATGTTGATCTGCGAGCGGCCGACGGAATGGCCGGCGTTCGACAGGATCTCGGCGATGTCGCGGGCGGCGACGGAGCCGTAGAGCTGACCGGTCTCGGCGGCCTGACGGACGACGATGAACGAACGCTGGTCGAGGCCGATCTTCAGGGTTTCGGCTTCCGACTTGCGCTCGGCGTTGCGGGTTTCGAGGGCAGCGCGCTCGCGGTCGAACTTGGCCTGATTCTCCTTGGTGGCGCGCAGCGCCTTGCCCTGGGGCAGCAGGAAGTTGCGGGCGAAGCCGTCGCGGACCTTGATGGTCTCGCCGAGGGTGCCGTGCTTGCCGATACGCTCGAGCAGGATGACTTTCATTTCGATCTCCGTTGGTCTGAAGGCTTGAAGGGGGATGGGCGGAGGCCCGGTTTCAGGTCAGGCGGCGGGGGGCGGCGTGGGACCGCCACCGCCGGGCTGATTGAGCTTGCGCAGTCGCCGTTGCCGGATGCCGAGCGGCCGGTCGAGAAGACCGAGCGCCACGAACAGCAGCAGCGGCAGCGAAATGAGGAATGTGGCGCCGTAGGCGACGCTGAGCACCAGCGGTGCCGCCGGATTGCCGCGCACCAGCAAGTGCAGCACGGCAAAGCCGACCAAGGCGAAGCCCATGGCAAGGGCGCCGGCGAAGGCGCCGGCCACCAGAGCCACGGTACCGCCGAGGAAGGTGGCGATGACCGCGACGATCAGCAGCGCCGCCAGGACCGGCGGCAGGTCGGTGGCCAGGGCGAAGGCGTCCTGCGGCCGGGCCAGACGGCCGGACAGGCGGGCGATGCGGGCGGCCAGCGTCAGGCAGGTGACCATGACGATCAGCCAGAAGGTGCTGACGGCGAACGGCAGGAAGCGCATCAGCAGTCCGACCACGGCCAGCAGCGCCTGCTGCTGGTCGGCACTGACGTCGGTCAGCGTCGGGTCCATGGCCTGCAGCGTCGCCGCCACTTCCTTGGTGAGCTCGGGCACGTCGAAGCCGAAGATGGCGCCGATGGTGATGACCGACAGTGCCGTCAGCAGCGTCATGGTGGCGAGGATGCGCGACACCGGATACCACTCGACGTCGGTCTCGGCCGGGCCGGCGCGGCGGGCGAGGCCAGCGAGATGGGCGTAGATGGCCATCGGCGCGCCGATGACGATGGCATAGAGCAGGCCGCCGGCCGGCATCGTCAGCGCGGCGAGGCCAAGGGCGGCGACGAGCGCGGCGACGACGCCGGAGAGCGAACCCCAGCCGAGGCTGACGATGGCGATGGGAAGGGGCGAAGCGAGAAACAGCGGCATGACAAGGCTGCCGCCGGTGGTGACGGTCGCATAGAGCAGCGCTGAAGCGGCACCGCCAGCGATGCCAATGAGAAGAGCGTTGATCGTCACTTTCGCTGTCCCGCCGGGTCGGCCAGACGACCGAACCATCGTTGCTGCCTGCTGCCCGCTTCGAGGACACCGAGGCTGTCGCGGTTAGGAACGCCGAGCTTGCGCCGCGTCCCAGCTTGCTGGTGGTGCCGCGTCGGAACGCGACACCGGTGTTGCGCGAGGAGCCGCCGTCAGGCGGCCGTCATCACTTGATGACGAACGGCAGCAGGCCGAGGATGCGGGCGCGCTTGATCGCCTTGGCGAGTTCGCGCTGCTTCTTGGCCGAAACCGCGGTGATGCGGGACGGAACGATCTTGCCGCGCTCGGAAATGTAGCGCTGCAGCAGACGGACGTCCTTGTAGTCGATCTTCGGGGCATTGGCGCCGGAGAACGGGCAGGTCTTCCGGCGACGGAAGAACGGACGGCGGGCGGCGGGGAGAGAGGTGATTTCCATGATTATTCCATATCCCCAGCTTCGACATCACGACGGCCAGCCGGACGGTCGCGGCGCGGGCCACGATCACCACGCGGACCACGGTCGGGGCGGCCATCACGACCGGCGGGGGCGCCTTCGCGCTCGTCGCGGTCACGCTTCTGCAGCATCGCCGACGGGCCTTCCTCGAGCGCTTCGACGCGGATGGTCATGAAGCGCAGGATGTCCTCGGAGAGGCTCATCTGGCGTTCCATCTCGGCAACGGCGGCGTGGGGGGCGTCGATGTTGAACAGGACGTAATGGGCCTTGCGGTTCTTCTTGAGGCGGTAGGCCAGGGCGCGCAGACCCCAGTTCTCGACCTTCTTGACGGAACCGCCGTTGCCTTCGATCACGGCCTTGTACTGCTCGGAGATCGCCTCGACCTGCTGGGTGGAGACGTCCTGGCGAGCCAGAAACACATGCTCATAGAGAGCCATGCTGGATTGCCTTTCCAAATTGCATCTACCCCGGCGCCAAGCCTCTGCGAACCCCTTATGGAAAGGCTCGACAGACACGAGATCGAGAGCGGAGACACGGGAAGACGGTTCGGTATCGAACCACTGGACGACCGCCTCGCAGCGTCATCCCTTCCGTTCAGCCCCCAGCCGGGTCTCGTCCATCATGGACGATGGCGGGTCGATACAGGAAAGGTGGGGAGAGGGCAAGCGAAATCCGCCGGATATGGCGCAATTCCGCCGCTCGGCCGCGAACTGCGGTCACCACAAGCGGCCCCGGCAAAACCGGGCAGCGAGCCTTTCGGCTCGGCTTTTGCACTGCTTTCAGGAAGAAGTGGCGGGAGTGACGGGGCTCGAACCCGCGACCTTCGGCGTGACAGGCCGACACTCTAACCAACTGAGCTACACCCCCGC
>CALMMQ010000120.1 GCA_937868725.1 uncultured Pleomorphomonas sp. | reverse complement strand
CCTTCATTGCCGCCCACGTCGCCCGCATGGGCGAAACCTACGACCTGCGCATGCTTGGCTTCGACCGCTGGCGCATCGACGAGTTCCAGCGGGCGCTTGCCGACACGGGAGCGGACATTCCGATGCATCCGGTCGGTCAGGGCTACAAGGATATGGCGCCGGCCGTCGACTTGCTCGAACGCCTGGTTGCCGAGCGGCGGCTTCGGCACGGCGGCCAGCCGGTGCTCACCTGGTGCGCCTCCAACACCGTCGCCACGCCCGACCCGGCCGGCAACCGCAAGCTCGACAAGATGCGCTCACGCGGCCGCATCGACGGCATGGTGGCCCTCGCCATGGCGCTGGTCACGGCGGCGAAGTTTGGGGGAGAGGAGGAGTGGGTGCCGATGATGGAGGTGGTTTGAGCTAATTCCTGCCACCAGCCGAAAATGGCGAAATGACACCAAGGCGCCGGTCGAAATAGGCAACCATCGACGGCATGGTGGCCCTCGCCATGGCACTCGTCACGGCGGCGAGGAGGAATGGGTGCCGATGGTAGAGGTAGTGTGTTTTCACCATCAAATACTCAAGGTACTATTTGATATATGGAGAGATGGCAGTTGCCATCCCAACCAATATCCAGATAACAACAAACAAATAGGGAACTCCACTTACAAAAACGTATGTAGGCCTCTCGTCTCTATAGTACAGACGATAAGCATCGTCTTTAAGAAGAATCATTTTTAGATCAATAATTCCGTTTATTATACGCCTTTGTAAGAAGCAAAATGCAGATGATATCGACAATCCAATTATACACATCAATATTGCAAATATAAAACCAAGTTTATCTGGCTTCCCGAGGGATATAGACGCAAAATACGAAGCTAAAAGAATAGCCTCTAGCGATACTAAGGCTTGAATGCGAGAATGAATAATTACATCAGCCTCTTTATGTATTGCCCAAACCCATTCCCTCTCTTTAGAATCTAGCGCCATTATTGTCTCCATCTACGAACGTTTATAGACTCGATTTCTTCAATCGTACCCCTGGTCCACCACCATTCTCTGCAATGAACTCGACGCCAGCTGTCTCAAGCGCCCCTTGAATCGCCTCGACGGTACGCGGTTTCAACTCTTCGCCAGCCTCAAGACGCGAAATTGTTGCCGGCGCAACCTTAGAAAGTTTCGCAAGGTCTCGGATACCCAAATTCAGTGCCACGCGCGCCATCTTGCATTGAACCGGTTTCATTAGAGCTGCGCTCTCATTTTAGATTGACGTTATGATATTTGCGCTCTAATTTTGGAGCGTTGATCTCTTTCTAGCACACGGAGTGCGCCATGAACATGCATTTGCGTGAAGGGCGGAGCCATGTCCGCGAGTTCGTCGAGGTGCCCTGCGGTTTTCGGCGCTCGGTGGAAGAGGCCATAGAGGGCTTGCTGGCCGTTCTCGACCAGCTCGACGGCGATCCGGACCTTGAGGACGACGGCAGCGCCGAGCCGACGCTTGGTTGGCCGAACCAGTACATTCCAACTGAGTTTACCGCCGAATTCACCGCCGACGGCGAGCTTGAGGAGTCCGACCCGCCCGAGGAAGACGACCCCGACGAGGACAACGGCGACGATGAGGACGAAAACTCCGACGATTCGAACCTGACGGCCCCGGAAACTTCCGGCGGCTTGATCTGCGTCGCCAACGACAACGCCGAGGAACTGGCGATCCGCGAGCGCTTCGACACTCGGCTTGCCCTGCGCCCCACGCGCGAGGCCCTGCGCCTGTCGGGCTGGAATTTCTCGATCCCGCGCTTTCCTCAGGACCCGCCGGACCGCCCGCGCTTCTACCTCGACGATGAACTCCAGAGGCTGCTTGAGCAGGCGGAAGGGGTTGGGGCTGGCTGACCGCGAAGCGTCAAACCGTGGCTGATCCAACATTATTGAACCGTGGCACTTGCAACGAATGAGAAGATGGCCTAGCATGCAATAACCGTTGGAGATGCCGCGCATGAACACGCCTTTCACCCTCGCACTCTTCTCGCCTGGAGAAGCAGAGAAAATCACCGGTCTTTCGACGACGATGCAGCGGGATTGGCGCCACCGTGGCTTCCTCCCCAAGAACGACGGGCACGCCCGGTTCGACCTCTTCACCCTCGCCATGATGATGGTGCTGAAGCTGTTCGCCGATCGCAACTTCGGCCCCCAGGCCGTCAAAACTATCGCCGACATCACCGCGCGGGCGATCGCGTGGCATGCCCTCGAATTCGTTGATTCCTTCGAGGGCGATATCCCGGACGCCCCCGACATCGCCCGGCGCGCGCTCTGGAGCAGTCTCGGCTTCCCCCGCCTGATCCCCCCCCGCTTCCTCGTCGTCTTCGCCGACGAATCCGAGTGGTGGGACAATTCCCTCGACCACGCCTTCGCTAAGAACGACGGCGCCGAGAAGCGTTCGGGGCCGATCATCGTCCTCGACATGATGACCCTCGGCGACCTCCTCGCCGACCGCGCCGGGCGCGCCCTCGTCCACATCGACACCGAGCCCGACACCACCCCCAACCCGGATCGCCCGTCGTGAGACGCGCCCGGCCCTTAGAAGGATTTTTTTGATGAAGCTGCATGAACTGAAAGAAACGCGTGCTGCCAAGATCGGTGAAATGAAGAAGCTGGTCAACGATGCTGAAGCCGCCGGCCGCGACCTCAATGAGGCCGAGGCCAAGCGCTTCGGTGAGATCAAGGCCGAGGCCAACAAGCTCGAGGAGCGCATTGCCCGCGTCGAAGCCCTCGACGAGATGGAGCGCCGGGCCGATGCCGAGCCGCTCGCCGCCCACGAAATGCAGCGCGAGCTGCGGTCCTACAGCCTCGCCAATGCCATTTCCGGCGCCCTGTCGGGCCGGATGACCGGTCGCGAGGCCGAGATCAGCCAGGAGCTGACGCGCGGTCGCGAAGAGCGGTCCGGCTTCGCCAACGGCATCCGCTTGGCCGTCCCCTCCGAGATCCTTCTCGGCGGCGAACGGCGCGACGGGCAGACGGTCGGCAGCGATCCGGCCGGCGGTTATCTGGTTCCGACGACGCTCGCCGCTGTCGCCGGCCGCATCAATCGTCCGGCGATGAAGGTCGAAGGCATGGGGGCCACCGTCATGCGCGGCCTGTCCGGTGATGTCGAACTGCCGAACATGCTGACCTCGGGCGCCGCCCACTGGATCGGCGAGAATTCCGACACCACTCGTTCGGCGGTGACCTTCGGCAAGGTCAACATGACGCCCCGCACCGTCTCGGGCGAATATCGCATGAGCCGGCGCCTGACGCTGCAGTCCGGAACCGCCGTCGAGAACATCCTGCGGGGCGACATCGGACAGCTGCTCGCCCAGGCGTTGGACCTCGCCGCCATCGCCGGCATTGGTGCCAGCAATCAGCCGCTCGGCCTGCTCAACACCGCCGGTATCGGCGAAGTGACGGCCTCGGCCGCCCTCAGCGATACCGCCGCCGACCTGATCGCCGCCCTTGAGCTGGACGATATCACCGGTACCGCCGCGTTCCTGACCAACCCGACGGTCATGAAGGCGGTGCGCAAGCTCAAGGACGGCCAGGGCCACACCATGCCCGTCTCGGAAATCTTCCACAACGTCCGCACCGAGGTGACGACCCAGGTTCCGGCCAGCCTCGGCGCCGGCTCTAACAAGTCGGCGCTGATCTACGGCCTCTGGTCGGAACTGGTGGTTGGGTACTGGTCGGCCGTCGACATCCTGCTCAACCCCTACCACCCGGACGTCGCTTCCAACGGCGGTGTTCTCCTGCACGCATTCCTTGATGCTGACGTGGTGGTTCGCCACCCCGAAGCGTTCGCCTACGCGGAGGTGTAAGCGATGACGGCGGCAACCACCGAACGCCGGGCGGCGTCTCTTGAAATCCGGGCCAAGGGGCGGCGCCTCGAAGGCTATGCCGCCACCTTCGGCACCGAGACGCGCATTGGCGATCGCTTCGACGAGGTGATCATGCCGGGCGCGTTTTCGGCCTCGCTCACGGCCCGGGGCGATATCCTCGCCCTGGTCGACCACGACCCGGCCCGCGTGCTGGCCCGCACTCGGTCCGGCTCGCTTCGGCTTTCGGAGGACGGCCACGGCCTCGCCTTCTCCCTCGACGTTCCCGACACCACGGCCGGCCGCGACGTTTTGGCGCTGGCCGAACGTGGCGACCTCGGCGGGATGAGCTTCGGTTTTGCTGTGCGGCAGGGCGGCGAGAGCTGGCAGGGCGACCGCCGCGAGCTGCGCGCCCTCGACCTGTTCGAGGTGTCGATCGTCTCGGCCTTCCCGGCCTATCCGGAAACTTCGATCGCCGCCCGCGCCCGCCTCACCAATGCCCCGCGCCTTGCCATCGCCCGGCGCCACCTCGAACTCATGGAGGCCACCCGATGAACTGGTTCTCCCGTTTCCTCGGCCGCGAAACCCGCGCCATCCGCTCCGATGATCCGTACCTCGGCGAGTTCTTCGGCCTGCGCGGCGCGCCCGGCTACGGCGTGTCGCCGACCGAGGTCGAGAGCAACTTGGCCGTCGCCGCCCGCTGCATCTCGCTCCGCTCGGAGACGCTGGCCTCGGTCGGCCTGTTCGTGTTCCGCCGCACCGCTGATGGCGGCCGGATGCGGGCCGACGACAATCCCCTGTACGGCGTGCTCCACGACATCGCCAACCCGCGCATGTCCGCCTTTGAGCTGCGCGAGTTTCTGACCCGCCAGCTCGACACCTTCGGCAACGCCTTCGCCCGCATCGAACGCAACGCGCGCGGCCAGGTGGTGGCGCTGTGGCCCGAGCCGTGGGGCAACGTCGGTGTCGAACGCCTCGCCTCCGGCCGGCTGCGCTACCGCCTCACCGACCCCAACGGCGGTTCGGCCGTGCTGCTCGACGACGAGGTGTTGCATATCCGTGGCGCCAGCCGGGACGGTATCATCGGCCTCAGCCCGATCCAGATCGCCCGCGGTGCCTTCGGCCTCGCCCTCGATCAGAAGAGGACGGCCGATAGTCTGATGGAGAACGCCCTGCGGCCGTCCGGCCTGCTGTCTTTCCCGGATAAATTGGGCAAGGACGCTCGCGAGGCGATGCGTGAGGCCGTCAAGGCCAACCACGCCGGCAGCGGCAACGCCGGCCGCTTCATGATCCTCGACGGCGGCGCCAAGTTCGACGCCATCACCTTCACCCCGGCCGACGCCGAGTTTTTGGAGACGCGCAAGCTGTCGGCCCTCGACGTCGCCCGCGTCTATGGGTGCCCGCCGACCACCGTCGGCATCACCGACAACGCCACCTATTCCAACGTGGAAGGCGAAAGCACGGCCCTGGTGCGCAACGCCCTCGGTCCGCTCGCCGCCCGCATCGAACAGGCGATGGCCCGGTGCCTGCTGTCCGAGCAGGCCCGGCGGACGCTCTACATCGAACACGACCTCTCGGCACTGCTCCGGGGCGACGTGCAGGCCCGCTTCGAGGCCTACCGCATCGGCCGCGAGATCGGTGCTCTTTCTCCGAACGATGTCCGGAGGAGGGAAAATGAGCCTCCTATCGCTGGCGGCGATACATACCACCAGCCGGCCAACTGGGTGCCGCTCGGCACCACCACGGCCCAGACGGGGGGTGCCTGACCAATGGTCGACCGTCTCGATCGCCCGCCCGCTTTCATGTCCGTTGCCACGCTCGCGCGGGAACTCGACGTGTCGGAATCGACCGTGCACGAGATGGTTCGCCGTGGCGTCCTGCCGCCGCCCCTCAAGCTGTCCTCGGGCTGCGTCCGCTGGAACTGGACCCAGGTGCAGACGGCGCTTAATTCGCTGGCTCCGAGGGCGGCCGGTGCTGACGTTGATCCGTTTTTGATGGGGGTGAAGCATGCCACGCAGGCGTAAGGACCCGACCATTGCCCTGCCCCCCGGCGTGCACCGCGTGATCTCGCGCGCCCGCGAATATTTCTATTATCAGCCGGGGCGCGGATCGAAGGTTCCGGGGCCGCGCATCCGTCTGCCGAACGATCCCCAATCGCCGGAGTTCTGGAATGCCGTGCGCCAGGCGCAAGGGCTTGGCGGCCCCGTGCCGACCGACACGATCAACGCCCTTGCCGATGCCTATGAGGTGGCGTGGCCCGCCCTGCCCCGCAAACTCAGCGAGGGGACGCAGCGGACGTACAGGACATCGCTGGCGCTTGTCCGAAAGGCTTGGGGCGACTTGCCGGCGAGCGGTTTGCGGCCGTCCCACGTGCAGAACCTGATGGACAGCCTTGCTGAAACACCGGGCAAGGCCAACAACACGCTCGACGCCCTGCGGGCCATGTGCCGTTGGGCCATGGGACCGCGCGAGCTTCTCGACCGCGACCCGACCCTTGGCGTCGCCCACTTCGAGCCCGGCGAAGGGCACAAGCCGTGGACGCCCGAGCAGCTCAAGTGCGCCGACGAGCATTTCACCGGCACGCTGCGCCGCGCGTTCATGCTGATGCGCTACACCGGCCAGCGGATCAGCGACATTGTGCGCCTCGGCTGGACCGACATCGACGAAGGCGGGTTTTCGCTGCGGCAGAAGAAGACGGGCGTCAAGCCGTGGTGCCCGATCTTTCCGGAACTGGAAGCCGAAATGGCAACGTGGGAACGCCGGCCCGGTCCGTTCCTGACCCAGGACAACGGCCGCCCGTTCTCGACGAACCAGCTTTGGAAGGTGTTCGACGCTGCCCGCAAGGACCTGCCGATTCTCGAAGGCGCCGTACCGCACGGCCTGCGGGCGGTTGCCGTCATCCGGCTTCGCCAGGCCGGGCATTCGATCCCTCAGATTTCGGACATGATCGGCATGTCACCGCCGATGGTCGAGCGGTATTGCCGACATGCCGACCGCAAGGCCGGCGGGCAAGCGGTGCTGCTGGCGCTCGCAGAGGGGAAGAACAAGAACAGAACTGTAAAACAATGAAAAAATGCGAAACACTTTCGCAGAAATATCAACCAGTTATGGGGTAAAAAATGAAGTGGAGGCTTCTGTTGCCAGGTGCCTCCGGACCCCGCCTGAAAGTGCTACCCCTCAGGACTTGATTCCCAGTTTGGGCACCGCATTACGCGGCGACGGCCACCGGAGCATAGTTGTCATTCGCAACTATAGGGTTAGCCCGATAACGGTGGTACAATGCCGAGTGAAAGAGCCGCCTTTACGCCCTCGTCGATCCTATTTCGCCCCCGCCGAAGCCCTCGGTCGCCCGAGGGCTTGGGTGGAGGCGCCGGGTACCGCCCCCGGGTCCGAATGGTTTATTTCGCAGTCCGTTTATCACCATAGCCGGATTGCTCCGGCCCGCCTGATATAGGGTGCCTGAACGCGTCTGTGAAGAGGGCATGCGCAAGCCTGACTTCCGCGTGGCTCCATTGTGCGCTATCCCTTTGGCTCAATCCGGGCTTGGCCCGCGACTTTTCCTGGTGGCCGATGCAGCAGTATCTCGATCTTCTCAACCGCATTCTCGACAGCGGCAGCGACAAGGCCGACCGCACCGGCACCGGCACCCGCTCGGTGTTCGGCCATCAGATGCGCTTCGACCTCGCCCAAGGCTTCCCGCTGCTCACCACCAAGAAGCTGCACCTCAAGTCGATCGTCCACGAACTGATCTGGTTTCTGGCCGGCGATACCAACATCAAGTACCTCAACGACCACGGCGTCAGCATCTGGGACGAATGGGCCGACACCAATGGCGATCTCGGCCCGGTCTACGGCCACCAGTGGCGCTCCTGGCCCAGGCCCGACGGCGGCACCATCGACCAGATCGCCGATGTGCAGGACATGATCCGCCGCAACCCCGATTCGCGCCGGCTGATCGTCAGCGCCTGGAACCCGGTCGACGTGCCGAAGATGGCGCTGCCGCCCTGCCACTGCCTGTTCCAGTTCTACGTCGCCAACGGCCGCCTGTCCTGCCAGCTCTACCAGCGGTCGGCCGACGTCTTCCTCGGCGTGCCGTTCAACATCGCCTCCTACGCCCTCCTGACGGCGATGATGGCGGCGGTCACCGGCCTCGAGCCGGGCGAGTTCGTCCACACGCTCGGCGACGCCCACCTCTATTCCAACCACCTCGACCAGGCCCGGCTGCAGCTGACGCGGCCAACGCGCCCCCTGCCGCGCCTGCGTCTGGTGCCGGGCATCGCCGACATCCGCGACTTCCGGTTCGAGCACGTTGCCATCGAAGGCTACGATCCCCATCCCTCCATCAAGGCGGAGATAGCGGTATGAAACGGGCATTGTCATGTACACTGACGCTGCTGGCGGCCACCCTTGCCGTCGCCCCGGCCCGCGCCAACGACACCATGGCCGACCTCAAGGCCGGCGGCCTCGTCTTCGTCACCACCGACAACGTCGAGATGGCGTCCGAGGACCTCTATCTGTCGCCGCACGCCGTCAAGGTCGACTACGTCTTTCATAATTCCGGCGACAAGGACCAGACCAGCGTCGTCGCCTTCCCGATGCCCGACGTCGAGGGCTCGGGCGACTTCATGGTCTCGGTGCCCGACGATGGCGCCGACAACTTCATGGACTTCTCGGTGACCATCGAGGGCCAGCCGGTCACCCCGGAGATCGACCGCCACGCCTTCGCCGCCGAGGTCGACGTCACCGCCCTGCTCACCGCCCACGCCATTCCGCTGCTGCCGTTCGGCGAAGCCACTACCGCCGCGCTCGGCAAGCTGCCGCCGGACGTGCTCGACGACTGGACGCGGCGCGGCATGGTGTTCCGCGACGAATACGACGCCGGTCAGGGCCTGGTCGTCGACTGGACGCCGCTCTGGCGCCTCAAGACCACCTACTGGTGGCGGACCACCTTCCCGGCCGGCAAGGATCTGCGCGTCTCGCACCGCTACAAGCCCAGCGTCGGCGCCACCGCCGGACTCGCCTTCACCAGCTACGCCGACGACGGCAAGCCGCGCTTTTCCGGCCCCGATTTCGACCGCGAGCAGGCCAAGTATTGCATGGACGGCGCCTTCGTGAAGGCCGTGGAAAAGCGCGTCGCCGCCAACGCCAAGCAGGGCGACCGCGTCCTGATGGAGAACTGGCTGAGTTACGTCTTGACCACCGGTGCCAACTGGGGCGGCACCATCGGCAAGTTCCACCTCACCATCGACAAGGGCAAACCGGAAACGCTGGTGTCGTTCTGCGGCGACGGCGTCAAGAAGACCGGCCCGACCACCTTCGAGATCAACGCCACCGACTACTATCCCGAGCGCGACATCGACGTCATGCTGCTCAACGAAGACGAACTCTAAACGTTCGTCGGCGATCCAGTCTGAGAGGACCTCCATTGAACGAACGCCACAACACGCGCATCGTGCTGGCCGCCCGACCGGTCGGCCGGCCGGCCGTTAGCGATTTCCGCGTCGAGCACCAACCGATCCCGACGCCCGGCCCCGGCCAGGTGCTGCTGGCCATCCGCTACCTGTCGCTCGACCCCTACATGCGCGGCCGCATGAGCGCTGCCAAGTCCTATGCCGCGCCGGTGGCCGTCGGCGACGTCATGGAAGGTGGCACGGTGGCCGAGGTGGTGGAAAGCTGCCATGCCGCCTACCGCCCCGGCGATCTGGTGCTGTCGTATTCGGGCTGGCAAACGCACGCCCTTTCCGATGGCCATGACCTGCTGCGCCTCGACGACTGGCCGGCGCCGCTGTCGACGGCGCTGGGCGTGCTCGGCATGCCCGGCTTTACCGCCTACGCCGGCCTTCTCAACATCGGCAAGCCCAAGACGGGAGAAACCGTGGTCGTGGCGGCGGCCAGCGGCGCCGTCGGCTCGGCCGTCGGCCAGATTGCCCGCCTCAAGGGCGCCCGCGCCGTCGGCATCGCCGGTGGCGCCCGCAAATGCGCCATCGTCCGCGACGAGTTCGGCTTCGACGCCGTCGTCGATCATCGGTCGCCAACCCTCGCCGCCGATCTCGCCGCCGCCTGCCCCGATGGCATCGACGTCTATTTTGAAAACGTCGGCGGCAAGGTGTGGGATGCGGTGCTGCCGCTGTTCAACCCGTTCGGCCGCATACCCGTCTGCGGCCTGATCTCGCAGTATAACAGCGATGGCGTCTATCCCGGCCCCGACCGTCTGCCGGCCGCCATGCGCGACATCCTCGCCAAAAGCCTGACCGTGCGCGGCTTCATCCAGCGCGAGTTCGCCGCCGAGCGGCCAGACTTCCTGAAGGTGATGGGGGCCTGGGTCGCCGCCGGAAAGGTGCGCTACCGCGAAGACATCGTGACCGGTCTCGATCAGGCGCCCGAAGCCTTCATCGGCCTGCTCGAGGGCCACAATGTCGGCAAACTGGTAATCCGCGTCGCCTGAGCGCCTGCGACTGCCAACCTAAATTGACAAACGCCCCGTCGGATCGTCCGGCGGGGCGCGTTTGTTTGTCCTGTGACGCAGAACCGGGTCAGTCGATCTTGAGCGCGTCGAAACGCAGGGCGCCGGTCGGATCGGCGATCAGCAGCAGCGCCGAGCGCCGGCCCTGGTCCTTCTGCTTGGCGACGATGCTCGTCACGTCCTCGGGCTTGGCCACCACCTGCTGCGCCACCTCGACGATGACGTCGCCGGGCTCGATGTGCTTGTCGGCGGCGACGCTGTCGGCCTCGACGGCGGTGATCAGCACGCCCTTGACGGCATCGGCGATCTTGAACTCGGCCCGCTGCTTGGCGGTCAGCTCGCCGAGCGTCAGACCCAGCACCTTGGCATCGGTCTTGGGCTTGTCGGCCGGCGCCTTCGGCTCGGCGGTGGCGCTCGCCACCTTGTCGCTCTCCTCGAGCCGGCCCAGCGTCACGTGCACCAGCACCTCGGTGCCCTTGCGCACCAGCTTGACCTCGACGGCCTTGCCGATCGGCGTGTTGGCGACGAGGCGCGGCAGCTCGCGCATGGCGCCGATGGCGTGCCCGTCGAATTCGACGATGACGTCGCCGGCCTCGATCTTGGCCGCCGCCGCCGGCCCCCCCTCGCTGACGCCGGCCACCAGTGCGCCATGCGCCTTGTCGAGACCGAGGCTGTCGGCCAGATCGTCGGTCACTTCCTGAATGTTGACGCCAAGCCAGCCGCGCCGCGTCTCGCCGAACTGGCGCAGTTGATCGACTACCCCGGCGGCGATCTCCGAGGGCACAGAGAAGCCGATGCCGATCGAGCCGCCCGACGGGGAGATGATGGCGGTGTTGATGCCGATCACCTCGCCCTTCTCGTTGAACAGCGGTCCGCCGGAGTTGCCACGGTTGATGGCGGCATCGGTCTGCAGATAGTTGTCGTAGGGGCCGGAGTTGATGTCGCGGTTGCGCGCCGAGACGATGCCGGTGGTCACCGTACCGCCAAGACCGAACGGATTGCCGATGGCCATCACCCAGTCGCCGACCCGCATCTTCTGGCTATCGCCGAACTTGACCGCCACCAGCGGATGGGTCGGCTTGACGCGCAGCACGGCGACGTCGGTCTTCTCGTCGTGGCCGATCAGTTCGGCCCTGAGCTTGGTGCCGTCGTTGAAGTTGGCGACGATCTCGTCGGCCCCTTCGATGACGTGATTGTTGGTGATGATGATGCCGCTCTCGTCGATGACGAAGCCGGAGCCGAGCGATTGCACCTTGTGCGGATCCTCGCTGCCCTCACCATCCTCCTGATCGTCGCCCCCCTTGTTCTGGTGGTCGAAGAACTCGTCGAAGAAGTTCTGGAACGGCGAACCGTCGGGCACCTGCGGCAGCGGCACCTGCCGCTGCTCGGCGATGGTCTGGGTGGTCGAGATGTTGACCACGGCATCGATCAGCTTTTCAGCGAGGTCGGCCACGGAATCCGGCCCCTGGCGCGCCACCGCCGGTCCGGGCAGCCCCACGGCGCCGGCCACCGTCGTCACCACGGCCAGCGCCAGCAAATGACGCCCTGCCAGCGCCCGCAAAGTCGAGAAACCCATGGCCATGGGCCATACCTCCGTGAGAACCGATCGCCACCGTCCGTGACGGCCCGCTGCCGGGCCGCCCGCGCGGCAACGCCGACGGTCGGACTGTTGCCGCCAAGGCTACACCGACCGTCGGACGACCGCCAGATGGCGGCCGCCGACATCTGTTTGCTCGATGAGGCGTAAACAGGCGGTTGCGGTCAGCCCCTGATGGACCAGACCAGCACGACGCCGACGGTCATGGCGACGATGCCGCCAAGCCGCAGGTGGCCGTCGGGCATGTCCAGCATGCGCTGGAACGCCCGACGCAGGATCCCCGGGGCAGCGGCGTAGAGCAGCCCCTCGATCACCGCCATCAGGCCGAGTGCAACGATGAAGTCGTTCACCTCGGCCTCATGGATTGGCGGCGGCAGGCGCGGCGGCCGGCGTGCCCTCTGCTCCCTTGAAGAAGCGGAAGAAGGAGGAATCCGGCTTCAGCACCATGGTGGTGCCGCCACCGGTCAGCGCCGCGGCATAGGCCTGCATCGAGCGATAGAACTCGAAGAAGCCCTTGTCGACGCTGTAGGCCTCGGCAAAGATGCTGTTGCGTTCGGCATCGCCCTCGCCGTGCAGAATGTCGGCGTCACGCTTGGCCTCGGCGATCAGCACCGTTGCCTGACGATCGGCCTCGGCGCGAATGCGCGCCGCCTCCTGCGTACCCTCGGCCCGCAGTTCCGACGCCTCGGCGAGACGCTCCGACTTCATGCGCGAGTAGGTTTGATCGAGCACGTTGGTCGGCAGTTCGGTGCGGCGGATGCGCAATTCGACGACGGAAATGCCAAGCTGGGCGGCTTCCGGCCGCACGAAATCGGCCACTTCCCGCATCATGTCGGCCCGCTGTTCCGACAGTGCGTCGCCGAACGAGCGCGTGCCGTACACCCGGCGCAGGGCCGAGTCGAGGCGTGTGGACAGCCGGTCGGCGGCCATGCCCATGTTGCCCGACACGCTTTCGCGGAAGGCCCGCACGTCGGAAATGCGATAGGCGACGAAGGCGTCGACGACATACTGGCGGCTGTCCTTGACCTGGACGACCTTGTCGTCGATCTCCAGCGTCTGCAGCCGCTTGTCGACGATCTGCACCGTGTCGACCATGTTGGTCGGCAGCTTGAAATAGATGCCGGGGCTGGTGATGACGCGCTGGATTTCACCGAAGCGCAGCTGGATGGCCTGATCGCGCTCGGTGACGATGAAGGTCGACGAATAGGCGACCAGCGCCAGCAGCGCCACGACGATGGCGAGGGCCGGCATGGCAGTGGAGCGGTTCATTGCGTGCCTCCCTGACCGGTCGTACGCTTGATGTCGGGCAGCGGCAGATAGGGCAACACGCCCTGGGTGCCGTCGGCATCGACGATCACCTTGTCGGTCTTCGACAGCACGCCCTCCATGGTTTCGAGATAGAGCCGTTCGCGCGTGATGTCGGGCGCCTTGACGTACTGCTCGTACACCGACTTGAAGCGCTGCGCCGCGCCGGTGGCGTCGGCGATCACCTGATCGCGATAGCCGAGGGCGGCTTCACGGATCTGCGAGGATTCGCCGCGCGCCTCGCCGAGGCGCTTGTTGGCGTAGGCCTGGGCGTCCTGCTTGAACTTGTCCTGGTCCTGCTGGGCGCGCTGCACTTCGCCGAAGGCGTCGGACACCTCGATCGGCGGATCGGCGCGGGTGACGTTGACGGCGGTGACGGTGATGCCGGCGTCATAGAGATTGAGCGTTTCCTGCACCCGATCCTTGACCGCCATCTGGGCGGCATCGCGGCCGGTGGTGCGGAATTCGTCGGCGCGAGTCCGGCCAACCACTTCGCGCATCACCGATTCCGACACCATGCGGACGAGATCGGGCTGGTTGGCGACGCGGAAGAGATACTTAACCGGGTCGGAGATGCGCCAGAGCACCGAGAATTCGACGGACACCAGGTTCTGGTCACCCGACAGCATGATCGAGCCGGCCGAAGAACTGGTCTTGGCGCTGCCGAGCGTCTCGAGGTTTTCCTTGCGCGTCGCCGGCTTTTCCACCTGCTCGATCGGCCAGAAGGCGAAGTGGATGCCCGGTTCGTTGATCTCGGGCTTCACCTTGCCGAACAGCAGTTCGATGCCGACCTCGTCCGGCTGGACGACGTAGATGCTCTCGTAAAGCCAGAAGCCGACCGCAGCGACGGCCACCAGCGGCAGCACCGCCAGCGCACCGGACTCACCGCCGGCCCCGCGCCGGCCACCGGGAAGGAGTTGACGGAGCTTGTCCTGTCCACGCTTCAGGAGATCGTCGAGATCGGGCGGCTCATTGCCACCCTTGGGGCCGCGAGGCGGCTGGCCCCAGGGACCATTGCCACCTTTCCAGCCACCGCCGCCGCCTTGATTGCTCCAGGGCATGGGGTTCCTTTCCTCCGTAAATGGGCGCGTCGACCCGCTTATAGGTCCGGCGCGTCACACCGGCAACGCGCGCGCAGAGTATTCGTCCCATTTGGTGACGGAAGGTTGATCCGTCAACCGTCGGGCGTCATGAAACTCGCGCCGTCCCTGACCCAGGTTTCGAAAGTGGCGTCAGCGCTGTCGCGCTCACCGCGCACCATCGGCGTGCTGGCAACGAGCCGCCAACGCCTCGGGTCGATGATCGGGAATAGCGTGTCGCCCTCGGGCGCGGTGTGAACGCGGGTCAGAAACAGCCGGTCGACACGATCGAGGGCCGCCGCGTAAATCGCGCCGCCGCCGGCGATGACGCAGGCGTCGACCTCCGCTTCCGCCGCCATCGCCTTGCCGGCGGCGATGGCCGCGTCGAGATCAGAAAACACCAGCGCCCCTTCGGGCCGATAGTCCGGATCGCGGCTGACGATCAGCGACCGCCGCCCCGGCAACAGCCGGCCGATCGACTGGAAGGTCTTGCGGCCCATGACCAGCGGCTTGCCGAGGGTCAGCCGTTTGAAGTGGGCGAGATCAGTCGGCAGCCGCCAGGGCATGGCGCCGTCGCGGCCGATGACGTTGTTGTCGGCCAGCGCCACGACAATGTCGAGCAAAGGAGCGGCCACGGACATCACCGCTTCGCCTTCTGGGCCAGCTTGTGGATGGCCTCGGCGCTCATGCGCACCGGCAGCCAGTCGGTGTTGAGGCGGGCGCCCTGCGACTCGTAGAAGCCGATCGCCGTCTTGTTCCAGTCGAGCACCGACCATTCGAAGCGGCCGAGCCCCTCGTCGACGCAGCGCTTGGCCAGACTGGCCAGCAGCGCCTTGCCGGCCCCCGAACCGCGCCAGGTCGGATCGACGAACAGGTCCTCGAGATAGATGCCGTGCTTTCCGAGAAAGGTGGAGAAATTATAGAACCAGATGGCCATGCCGATCGGCCGTTCGCCCATCAGCGCCAACTCGCAGAACACGCGCGGATTGTCGCCGAACAGCACGGCGCCAAAGGCTTCCGGCGTCGACACCACGGTCTGCTCCAACCGTTCGTACGACGCCAGCGCCCGGACGAACCGGGCGATGGTTTCGAGGTCTTCCGGCCGAGCCGGCCGTGTATTGAGGCGCATGTCCGTGTGACTTTCCTTGGCTGCTTCAGCCGGCGACGGCCCGCGATTGCCCTTGATGTCTTCGCCGCCGCTGCCCGCTCAAGGCGACAGGCCGCCCGGCGGCGGGCCGACCTGAACCTCGGGAAGCGGCGGCAGCTTGCTGCCGGGGAGCTGCGGCTGATTGGCCTTGAGCTGGTCGAGAATCTTGTTGGCGAAGTCGTCGACGCTGTCGTCCGCCGGCGCGGCGACCGGCTTGGTCGGCTTGGGAACCGGCGGCTTGACGGCCGCCTTGGCCGTCGCCTCGCGCAAGGCCTTGGCGGCGGCGTCGGCGGCGGCCCGCCGCGCCTTGGCGTCGCTTTCCGCCGCGACGAAGCGCTCGACCGCCTCCTTGTCGCGCAGCACCTGCCGCGATAGCAGCTCGCGCTCGAGAATGTCGGCCTGCATGCGCAGCACGCGCTGGGTCTCCTGCTCGAGCGAGCGGATGCCGAGGTAGGAGGCAAAGGCGGTGACGTCGATCTTGCGCGTCGGCCGGGCGATCGGTCCGGAGTAGACGATGGCCACCTGCGGCACGGCGCCGCCGCTGGCGGCGAGGTCGCCGGCGTTGGCTTCGAGGTGCCATTCGCTGGCAAGACTCATGTGCGGCAGATCGACCGTCGCCCCGCCCGACGTTTCGCCGCGCGTGCCGGTCACGACGATGGTCGGGGCCCGCAGCATGCCGGCCGCCAGCGTGAAGGTGGCGTCAAGGCGATCGAACTTGAGATCGCCGACGTCGACATTGTCGGTGAACACCTGACGGATGCGGTCGTCGGCCAGCGGCTTGCCGCTGTCGGCGAGCTGGACGACCTGCGAGAAGGCCTGCGTGTTCATCGAGCGGATGGCCCCGCCGGTAACCGAGAACGAACCGCCACCGGTGAGCGAGGCCATCCAGCCGGCGACGGTACGGCCGGTGGCGCTGATCTGGATGTCGCTCGACAGATCGCCGGTGACCGTCGGCCGGCCGTCGCGCTGCCAGGCGAGATCGGCCGCCGCCGCGCCTTTGACGAACAGCGTGCCGGAGATGCCGGCCGAGCCGTCGAGATCGCGCTTGATCAGCAGGTTGCCGCCCGCTTTGCCGCCGGCGAACTCGCCGGTGATGTCGTCGAAACCGGTCCCCGATGTCGATGAACGCAGCGCCAACGTGACGTTGTGCATGGCGAGATCGTCGGTGAGCGCCAGCGCGCCGAAGCTCAAGGCGAGATCACTGTCGAGACTGTCGAACAACGCCGGCCCGAACGGTGCTTCCGGCCACGGCGACCGGCTGGCGACGACGGGAAAGTCCAGCACACCCGACCCCAGCACCGTCTCGGCCAGGCCGGCGAGCGAGGCGGCGTCGACCGCGAGGCGACCGGTGACGCGCGGCACCAAGGCGCCGCGTTCAATAGCGAGTTCGCCCGTCGTCCGTTCGCCGCCGACCGTACCGACGAGGCGCTGGATCGCCAGCTTGCGCCCGCGCGCCGACAGGTGCGCCGCGAGTTCGGCCGGCGTGCTGGCGACGACGCCCTGCATGATGTTCCCCGACAGCGCCAGGAGCGCACCGATATCGGGCGACTTGAGATCGAGGTCGAGCTCGGCTTCGGGATCGGCGCCGCGCGCCAGACTGGCCGAGCCCTTGAGAGCAATGTCGGTCGGCCCCATGCTGGCCTTGGCCATCACGGCGAGGCCGTCCTTGGGCTTGCCCAATGTCGAAATGGTCAGGCTGCCCAGACCGGCGTCGCCGATCGACGGCACGTCGAGGCCGAACTGGCGCATCAGGTCGGCGCCGTCGGGACCTTTGAGCGTCAGGTCCAGCGTCGTCTTGGCCTCGTCCCAGCGATCGATGCGACCGAGGAACGACAGGGCACCGACGATGTCGGTACGGGCGGCGCTGCCCTTGACCTCAAGGCGCACGTCGGTGCCCTGCCCCGACGCCTTGGCCAGCACCGTCGCCTCGATACTGGTCGGCGACAGGAACGGCGCCGCCGTCCGGAACAGCTGCGTCGCCTTGGCGTCGGGCAGCACGGCCCGCATCAGGTCGGCCACCCCGTCCATCTTTTCCGCCGACAGGCGCAACTGCACCGACCCGTCCGGCACGGTGGTAACGTCGCGAATGGTACCGGCGGCCGTGAGCCGGGCGCCCGACAGCGAGCGCACGAAGAGACGATCGACGTCGAGCGTCGAATTGATCAGCGATGCCGAGATGTCCACCCCTTCGGCGCGGGCGTCGCCGGCGATGAGGTTGCCCACCGCCGCCTGCACGATGACGTCGGGCCCAGCCCCCCGGTCACCGCCGCTGCCGGCGAACAGCTTGGCCACCGCCGAGATGTCGGCAACATCGAGCTGATCGGCGTCGAGCGCCAGCGTCAGCCGCGGATTGAGCTTGGGCCGGCCGGGCGTGAACTCGACGTCGCCGGCCAGCTTGCCGTCCTTGAGCTTGGCGGCAAGATTGCTGAGCACGAAGCCGGCGGGCGAAGCGTCGAGCTTGCCCTTGGCCTCGAACGGATCCAGCGCCGTCTTCGGCCGGTCGGGCATCCACCACGACAGCAGTGTCGCCGGTTGCGGCACCGACAGCGCCACGTCGCCGGTGAAATCGAGCGTCGGCCGGATCGTTACCTTGCCTTGGGCGGCGAGCTGCGTCTGCCCCGGCAGCACCGCCGACAGCGTGTCGACGCTCCAGCCGTCGGCGGCGGTGCCGACGTCGAGCCGAAGGTCGGACAGGATGTTGCCGCCCACCACGATGCCGGGGATATCGAAGCCGACATGACCGGCGATCGGCGGCACCGGCAGACCGGAGAGCGAGGCGGCGAGGGCGTTGAGCGCCCCCGGCAGATCGACCGGCGCGTCCGGCCCCTTGCCGAGCGTGCGATCGAGATCGATCTGGCGCGCCGACAGCACGGCGTCGAAACGCGGCTCGCCCTGCAGATCGATGGTGGCGGCGCCGGTGATGGTGAACGGCCGGTCTTCGGCGCCGTAGCGGAACTCCAGCGTCTTGCCAAGAATCTGCCGCGACGTCACTTCCAGATCGGAGGTCAGCGCCCACGGCAGCGCGGCGCGGTCGTCCTTGGCGATGACGCGCGACAGCGTGCCCTTGCCGCGCCAGATCGGCCGGCGTTCGCGAGCCTCGAGCGCCCCATCGAGGGCAAGCGACACCGGATAGCGGCCGGAGGTCAGTGTGCCCTTGAGCGGGATGCGGCCGGCGGCGTCGGTCGAGCCGGTGCCGGCCTTGATCTCGTAGGCGACGTCGTCGACCTTGAACGTGCCCTCCGCCTTGTACGGACCATTGAGCGAGCGGGCATCGAGACGCATGTCGATGCCAGTCAGGGCCAGCGGCGCCGAGCGGCGGGCGTCATCGATGTTGATGACGCCGTTCTCGATATCGACGCCCGACAGCGTCACCTTGCCCGGGTCGATCGGCGAGCGCTCCTCGGCCGGAATCCATTCGAGCGTGCCGTCACGGGCGATGCGCACGTTGAGCTCGGGCTCGACCATGTGCATCTCGGTGACCTTGAACTGGCCCGACAACAGCGGAAACAGTTCGATTTCCATGTTGAACTGACGCACCGTCATCAACGGCTTGCCGGCGTCCTCGCCGATGACGACATCGGAAAACGACAGCGACGGGTAAGGAAGAAAGCGCGCGTCCGCCGTGCCGCGCACTTCGACCGGGTGTCCTATAATGCGACTCGCCTGTTCCTCGAAAGCAGCCCTATAGGCCGTCCAATCGACAAACACTGGCCCGACCAGCGCCACGGCCAGTGCCAGGATAATGGTAAATCCGATACCGAAATACAGCGAATTCAGGACCTTGGCTCCCGTCTCCCGAGGATCGCACGCTGACGCGGCGACGTCCGGCGCATCCTCTCGCCGCAACAATTGGCTCGTCCGCCAAGCAAGAGGCGCGCCATGGACACAGCCCTGTCCCGCTGGGCGGAAACGTGCCGTAGCCTTACCAAAATGCAACGGCGCGCGGAACCGCACCAAGTCAAAATTGGCGATTTTGTTTGGATCTAAAAACGTTCCTTGCTGCAAGACCCGATTTCGCTTTGGTCATCTACGTTTTTTACCGGAGGTGCTGTCGACAGGTGGTCGCCGGTCCTGTCGCTCGTCGTGCTGATGGCCCTGTCCGGGCCCACCAATGCGCTGCTGGCGGCGCTGATGACGGAGGCTGACCGGTCAACGTGGCTATTGCACCGGAGCGGACGTTCGGCTCTATCCTCTCGCGAGCCCGTTTGAGTAGCCGCCGCGTCGAGGTCGCCATGCCGTCATCCCTCCCCCCCGTTCCTGTCGATCAGCTGACCGAGCGTAAGGCGGCGGCCGAGCTGGCCACGCTCGCCCGCGACATCGCCCGTCACGACCGGCTTTATCACCAGAACGATGCGCCGGAGATTTCCGACGCCGACTATGACGCCCTGCGCCGCCGCAACGCGGCCATCGAGGCGCGCTTTCCCGCTCTCGTCCGGGCCGATTCGCCCTCGCGCCGGGTGGGCGCGCCGGCGGCCGCCACCTTCTCCGAGGTGACGCACGCCCGGCCGATGCTGTCGCTCGACAACCTGTTCACCGATCCCGACGTCGGCGATTTCGTCCGCCAGATCCGCAGCTTCCTCGGTGTCACCGACACGCCCGTCTTCACCGCCGAGCCGAAGATCGACGGCCTCTCCATGTCGCTGCGCTACGAGCACGGCCGCCTCGTCAGCGCGGCGACGCGCGGCGACGGCTTCACCGGCGAAAACGTCACGCCGAACGTCATGACGATCAGGGAGATCCCGCACCAGCTGCCGGCGGGCGCCCCCGCCATCGTCGAGGTGCGCGGCGAAATCTACATGAAGAAGGCCGACTTCGCCGCCCTCAACGAGCGGATGCTGGCCGACGGCGGCAAGCTGTTCGCCAATCCGCGCAACGCCGCCGCCGGCTCGCTGCGCCAGCTCGATGCCAAGGTGACGGCCAGCCGGACGCTCAGCTTCTTCGCCTATGCCTGGGGCGAGATGAGTGCGCCGTTGGCCACCACCCAGTTCGACACGGTGCGGCGCTTCGCCGACTGGGGCTTCGTCGTCAATCCGCTGATGGTGCGCAGTGCCTCCGAGGCCGAACTGATCGCCCACTACCGGCTGATCGAAAGCCAGCGGGCCAGCCTGCCCTATGACATCGACGGCGTTGTCTACAAGGTCGACAGCCTCGCCCTGCAGGAGCGGCTCGGCTTCCGCTCGCGCTCGCCGCGCTGGGCCACCGCCCACAAGTTCCCGGCCGAACGGGCCACCACCGTCGTCGAGGCCATCGACATCCAGGTCGGCCGCACCGGTGCCCTGACGCCGGTGGCCAAGCTGGAACCGGTCACCGTCGGCGGCGTCGTCGTTTCCAACGCCACGCTACACAACGAGGATTACATTAAGGGGTTAGGTCAGGACGGCGCGCCGATCCGCGAGGGCCGCGACATCCGCGTCGGCGACACCGTGGTCATCCAGCGGGCCGGCGACGTCATCCCGCAGATCGTCGACGTGCTGCTCGAACGTCGCCCCATAAATGCAGCACCTTACGCTTTTCCCACCGTCTGCCCGGTCTGCGGCAGCCACGCGGTGCGCGAGGTCGACGAGAAGAGCGGCAAGCGCGACGCCGTCGCCCGTTGCACTGGCGGTCTGATCTGCCCGGCCCAGCAGGTCGAACGCCTCAAGCACTTCGTTTCGCGCCTCGCCTTCGACATCGAGGGGCTCGGCGACAAGCAGATCGAGTTCTTCCACGCCAGCGACGACGAGCATCTGCGCATCCGCGCCCCCGCCGACATCTTCACGCTGCGGCGGCGGGAAGCCACTGGCCTCAACCGGCTCGCCAACTTTCCCGGCTTCGGCGCCACTTCGGTGCGCAAGCTGTTCGACAGCATCGAGGCGCGGCGACACATCGACCTGCACCGCCTGATCTTCGGCCTGGGCATTCGGCATATCGGCGAGGGTAACGGCAAGCTGCTCGCTCGCGCCTACGGCTCGTGGGAGCACTTCTTTGACGCCATGAAGAAGGTGGCGGCCGGCGATCCGGAAGCCGTGGCCGAGCTCAACGCCATCGACGGCGTCGGCGCGGTCGTCGCCGAGGCGCTGGCCGACTTCTTCGGCGAGGCGCACAACATCGAAGCGGTCGCGGCGCTCCTTGCCGAGATCACGCCGCTCGACGCCGAAGTGCCGGTGACCGCCGGCAGTCCGGTGGCCGGCAAGACCGTCGTCTTCACCGGTTCGCTGGAGAAGATGACGCGCGACGAGGCCAAGGCCACCGCCGAGCGGCTGGGGGCCAAGGTGGCCGGTTCGGTGTCGAAGAAGACCGATCTGGTGGTGGCCGGCCCCGGCGCCGGCTCCAAGCTCGCCAAAGCCAGCGAACTCGGCATCGAGGTCATCGACGAGGACGCCTGGCTCGAACGAATCAGGGGGCTGTAGGCCGGCGGGTGCGACGGGCGAATCCCGGCGGGGATACGGGGGGAAGGATCCGCCCGCCGGCTTCAGCCGCGCGACCAGGAAATGGCGCGGTTGACGAGTTCGGCCGACGCCGTGATCAGCCAACCCTCGACCTCGATGACGTGGCTCTCGTCCACCCGCCGTGCCGCCTCGGCACCGCCGAGGCCGGCAAGAGCGCCGATCATCGGCACGGCCTCGCCGGCCGTCATGCCGGAGAGATAGCCGTTGATGGCGGAAAGAGAGAGATTGTCAGAATAGGGCATGTCTTTCCTCCCTGGCCCAGCCAAACTGAAGACTTTTTGTACCGACGGCCGCAATAAAAGCCGCCCGGTTCCCATACGAAAACACAGGTACGAAAAAATACAAACCAGAAATACGGGCCATTCTGCCGCTTAAGTCGATTTCAGAGCGCAGAATTTACTCTTCAAGAAGGTATATGCGCTGAGAGCGAGGCGATTTACCTCCGACTAACCACGACGGGACCGTTGCCGGCGCCGCTTGGTATGGTCTCGCCCTCTCGATCATGTTGCTCTATTGTTCTCGGATGAACTCGAACCAGAATCAGTTTGACGACGATCCGGCGGCGCCGTCGGGCCTTTCCATCGCCGCCCGCGCCATGGCGGCGCGCGCGCCTGCCAGCGCCGGTTCATATCTGCAAGGCATGAACCCCGAGCAGCGCCAAGCGGTGGAGACCCTTGATGGCCCGGTGCTGGTGCTGGCCGGCGCCGGCACCGGCAAGACGCGCGTGCTCACCACCCGCATCGCCCACATTCTGGCCAGCCGCCGCGCCTTCCCCTCGGAAATCCTCGCTGTCACCTTCACCAACAAGGCGGCGCGCGAGATGAAAGAGCGCATCGGCAATCTGGTCGGCGGCGCCGTCGAGGGCATGCCCTGGCTCGGCACCTTCCACTCCATCGGCGTCAAGATGCTGCGCCGCCACGCCGAGCTCGCCGGCCTCAAGAGCAACTTCACGATTCTCGACACCGACGACCAGATCCGCCTCATCAAGCAACTGATCCAGGCCGACGGCATCGACGAGAAGCGCTGGCCGGCCCGCCAGTTCGCCGGCGCCATGGACGGCTGGAAGAACAAGGGCCTCAGGCCCGCCGACATTCCCGAAGGCGAGGCGCGCGCCTATGCCAACGGTCGGGGTCGCGAGCTCTACGCTGCCTACCAGGCCCGCCTCAAGGTGCTGAACGCCGTCGACTTCGGCGATCTGCTCATGGAGACGCTGTCGCTGTTGCGCGACCACCGCGACGTGCTCGCCGAATACCTGCGCCGCTTCAAGTTCATTCTGGTCGACGAGTATCAGGACACCAACGTCGTCCAGTATCTCTGGCTGCGCCTCTTGGCCCAGGGCACCGGCAACATCTGCTGCGTCGGTGACGACGACCAGTCGATCTACGGCTGGCGCGGCGCCGAGGTCGACAACATCCTGCGCTACGAGCGCGATTTTCCCGGCGCCAAGGTCATCCGCCTCGAACGCAACTACCGTTCGACCAGCCACATTCTCGGCGCCGCCTCCTACCTCATCGCCCACAACGAGGCCCGGCTCGGCAAGACGCTGTTCACCGACATCGCCCCCGACGTCGAGGAAGACAAGGTGCTGGTGGTCTCCGCCTGGGATTCCGAGGAGGAAGCCCGCTCGATCGGTGACGAGATCGAACGCTTCCAGCGCAAGGGCACGGCGCTCAACGACGTCGCCATCCTGGTGCGCGCCTCCTTCCAGATGCGCGAGTTCGAAGACCGCTTCATCACCTCCGGCATTCCCTACCGCGTCATCGGCGGCCCGCGCTTCTACGAGCGCGCCGAGATTCGCGATGCCCTCGCCTATTTCCGGCTGGTGCTGCAGCCGGCCGACGATCTCGCCTTCGAGCGCATCGTCAACACGCCGCGCCGCGGCATCGGCGACACCACCGTCCGCACCTTGCACGACTACGGCCGTGCCGAGGAGGTGCCGCTCCTCGAGGCGACGCGGCAGCTCACGGCTACCGAGGAGTTCAAGGGCAAGACGCGCGCTGCCCTCAAGGACTTCGCCGCCAACGTCGACCGCTGGCGCGACCAGTTGCCGGTGATGAAGCACGTCGAACTCGCCGAACTCATCCTCGACGAGAGCGGCTACACCGCCATGTGGCAGAACGACCGCTCGGCCGAAGCGCCGGGACGGCTGGAAAACCTCAAGGAACTCATCCGCTCCATGGAGGAGTTCGACAGTCTCGAAGGCTTCCTCGAGCACATCGCCCTGGTGATGGATCGCGACAGCGGCGAGGAGCTCGACGCCGTGTCGATCATGACGCTGCATTCCGCCAAGGGGCTCGAGTTCGACACCGTGTTCCTGCCCGGCTGGGAGGAAGGTCTGTTCCCGCACCAGCGCGCCCTTGATGAGGGCGGCCGCTCCGGCCTTGAAGAAGAACGCCGTCTCGCCTACGTCGGCCTGACGCGGGCCAAGCGCCATTGCCTCATCTGGTTCACTTCCAACCGCCGCATCCACGGCTCATGGCAGTCCTCGATCCCCTCGCGTTTTCTCGACGAACTGCCCGCCGCCCACGTCGACGTGCGCGAGAACAAGAGCGCCTACGGCGGCTACGGCTCGTCGTTCGGCCGTTCCAACCCCTACGGCGCCTCGCGCTTCGATTCGGTCGAGCGCTTCCAGTCCGACTACCAGACGCCCGGCTGGCAGCGAGCGCAGAAGGCCAAGGCGGCGACGCCCGGACGCGGCTTCAGTTCGGGCGCCCAGGCACCCTACGAACGCGGCCCTAAGCTGATCGAGGGCGAGCTCGTCGCCAAGTCGGTGGTGTCGGGCGCCCCGAAGTTCGCTGTTGGCGACCGGGTGTTCCACGTCAAGTTCGGCCCCGGCTCGGTGGCGGCGGTCGATGGCAACAAAGTCACCGTCGATTTCGACAAGGCCGGTCAGAAGCGCGTCGTCGACAGCTTCCTCAACGCCGGCTGAGCGCCCGGCTGCACCTCCCGAGCGGGACAGCGGCTGTTGCCGGCTTTCCCGCTCCCGGAGCTGTGCTATCGTCGATCATCCGCAACGGGATTCGGTTGACACACATGCGTACGATCGCCGCCGCCAGCCTCGCCGCCCTTCTCACCACCGCGCTCGCCGCGCCGGCCGATGCCGCTTCCAAGACCGCCGCTGCCAAGGCGCCGGCCGGCAAGCCGCTCATCGCCATCAGCCAGATCGCCCTGGCCGACACGTCCGGCGAAAAGCCCGACACCGCCGGCACCATCTGGACACGCATCAAGGCCCTGACCAACCAGATCGGCACCGGTCTCACCGGCTCCGGCCTCTACGACATCAAGGTGGTGCCCAAGGCCAACTGCGAGGACTACAGCGAGACCTGCCTCGGCAAGTGGGCCAAGGACACCGGCGGCAACCTCATCATGATCGGCACGGTGCTGAAGATGACGCCGACGGTCAGCCACTTCTGGGTCGGCATCTTCAAGCCGGACGGCACGACGCGGCTGTTCTACCGCGACATCAAGATCGACAGCGATTCGGAAGCGAGCTGGAAACGCGCCGGCTCCGACCTCGTTGCGGCGGTTCTGGCCGCCAAACCGGGGCGCTGAACGCTGGACAACGGCCCGGGGGCGGCCTAAAGGTCGCCGGTCTTTCTGGAGTTCGCGGAACAACCATGCAGCAGTATCAGGTGCGCATCCTCGCCGAAGCGGCGAAGGCTCAGGTCCTTGCCGATCGTCTCGAAGCCGATTTCGGCGACGAGGGGCCGGTCTCCTGGTACGAGCATGACGGCGCCTGGGCCGTCGACGGCTTCTTCTTTGCCGAATCCGCCGCCGAAATCGAGGGCCGCGTCCGCACCGCCCTCGGCGAGGAGCTCGTCGGCCTCGACCTCGTCGTCGAGGCGGTCCCCGACGACGTCGACTGGGTGGCCCTCAGCCTCGAAGGTCTGAAGCCGGTCATCGCCGGCCGCTTCGTCGTCTACGGCGCCCACGACAAGGACAATATTCCCGGTGGCCTCATCGGCCTGCAGATCGAGGCCAATCAGGCCTTCGGCACCGGTCATCACCCCACCACCTGGGGTTGCCTGACGGCGCTGACGCGCCTGATGGAGCGCTGGCGCTTCGACGCGCCGTTCGATCTCGGTTCGGGGTCGGGCGTGTTGGCCATCGCCATCGCCAAGAAGAGCCGGCGGCCGGTGCTGGCCTCGGACATCGACCCGCTGGCCGTCACCATTGCGCGCGAGAATGCCGAAATCAATCAGGTCGGCCATCTGGTGACGGCGGTCACCGCCGTCGGCTTCGAGCACGCCGCCATCCGGGGCCGCGTCTTCGACCTCATCGTCGCCAACATCCTGGCCGGGCCGCTGAAGCAGCTGTCGCCCGATTTTCGCCGCCACAGCCGGCCGGGCACCACCGTCGTGCTGTCGGGCATCCTGGCCAGCCAGGCCGCCAGCGTTCTGGCGGCGTTCAGGGCCCAGGGCTTCGTGCGCGAAAACGTTTATGTCAAGGAAGGCTGGAGCACGCTGGTGCTGCGTTTTGCCGGGCGCTGAGCCCGGCCAAGGGGTTACAGGGCGGCGTGCAGGGCTTGCCGGCCCGAAGAGCTCCGCCGCGAGCTGCTGTAATGGCGGTCGCAACCGGCCTGCTCATCGAGAGCGGCCAGAATCGCCGGGACGTGGCGCTGGCTCTGGCGTTGGCGCGTGCCGCCCGTCAGCTCGAAGGTGCGACGGAACAGGCCACCACGCACGGAGGCATCGGTCATCAGAGCGAAACGGTTCATGTCATCACCTCTTGACGCGGACCGGACACAAGGTGACCGGCCCCAGGGTACTGATTCCGGTGCGCTTTCTTCTGATCGCCGAATGTCGTGCGACCGAATGACCGAACCGGACGCGTCGTGATCCTCGTCAGACGCAATCTCCTCCCGACCGTGAAATAATACGAGACATACGACTTTAGTAGTATGTACTTTCACACAAACGCGTTATGCACTCAAAGCATGTCATTTGTGTGAAATCTCGCGACACGCGCGATTCCCGCATATCTCCGACCAAAACAGACATCGCGGCGGCTCTGAGGCCGGCGACGGCGCGGCCCGGCCGGCCGCCGACATCCCTTGACGCCGGCCGCTTGCCGGCGCGACAAACCACGCTTCTCGTGGAGGTATTCATGTTCCAGAATTTCGAAGTGGTGAGCGATCCGAGCGTCGGCGGGGCGCGCGTCAGGCTGTTGCGCGACGAGCTCAAGCGGCTGGGTCTGGCCGGCTTCCTCGTGCCGCTCGCCGACGAGCATCAGGGCGAGTACCCCGCCGCCGCCGCCCTGCGTCTGGCCTGGCTGACCGGCTTTGCCGGCTCGGCCGGCATCGCCGTCGTGCTCGCCGACGAGGCGTCGATCTTCGTCGATGGCCGCTATACGCTGCAGGTGCGCGCCCAGGTCGACACGACCATCTTCACACCGCGCCACCTCGTCGAGGAGCCGCCCCACCTCTGGCTGAAGTCGGTGGCCAAGGCCGGCGACCGCATCGGCTTCGATCCCTGGCTGATCACCGCCAGCGAAGCGGCGCGCTATGCCACGGCGCTGGAGGCGGCGGGCGCCAGCCTCGTCGCCGTCGAGCGCAACCCCGTCGATACCGTCTGGACCGATCAGCCGGCCGCCCCCAAGGGCGCCGTCGCCATCTATCCGGAAGAGCGTGCCGGCGCCGCCGCCGCCGACAAGCTCGACCGCGTGCTCAGCCTCGTCGCCGACGCCGGTGCCGACGCCGCCGTCATCACCCGTCCCGATTCGATCGCCTGGCTCTTCAACATCCGCGGCAGCGATGTCGCCCACTCGCCCGAGCCGCTGTCGTTCGCCATCCTGCGGGTCGGCGCCCGCCCGACGCTGTTCATCGACGCCATCAAGCTCAGCGCACCAGTGCGCGCCCATATCGAAGCCGTCGCCGACGTCGCCGCGCCGGAGGCCTTCGCCAAGGCGCTCGAAGCGCTTGGCGGCGCCGTGCTGCTCGACAAGGCCGGCTCGGCCGCCGAGGTGGTCCGTCGCGTCGAAGCCGGCAACGGCCGCGTCATCGATGGCGCCGATCCGATCATCCTGCCCAAGGCGCGTAAAAACGCCGCCGAGCTCGACGGCACCCGCGCCGCCCATCTGCGCGACGGCGCCGCCATGGTCCGCTTCCTGTGCTGGTTCGACCGTGAGGCCCCCAAGGGCCAGCTCGACGAGATCTCGGCCGCCCAGGCCCTCGAGCGCTTCCGCTACGACACCGGTCTGCTCAAGGACCTGTCGTTCGACACCATCGCCGGTGTCGGCCCGCATGCCGCCATCCCGCACTATCACGTCAGCACGGCCACCAACCGGCGCATCGCCCCCGGTGACATTTTCCTGGTCGATTCGGGCGCCCAGTACGAAGACGGAACCACCGACATCACCCGCACCGTCATCGTCGGCACGCCGACGCCGGAGATGGCCGACCGCTTCACTCGCGTGCTCAAGGGCCACATCCGTCTCGCCCGCGCCCGCTTCCCCAAGGGCACCAATGGCACCCAGCTCGACATCCTGGCCCGCGAGGCCCTGTGGGACGCCGGACTGGACTTCGACCACGGCACCGGTCACGGCGTCGGCGTCTATCTGTCGGTGCACGAGGGACCGGCCCGCATCTCCAAGGTCAACCACGTGCCGCTCGACCCGGGCATGCTGCTGTCCAACGAGCCTGGCTACTACAAGGCCGACGCCTGGGGCATCCGCATCGAGAACCTGATCGTCGTGCGCGAGGCGGAAGCCATCGCCGGCGGCGAGCGCCCGATGCTGAGCTTCGAGACCATCACCATGTGCCCGATCGACCGCCGCCTGGTGGTGGCCGAGCTGCTGTCGCCGCAGGAACGGGCCTGGTTCGACGCCTACCATGCCGAAGTGCGCCAGAAGTTGCTGCCGTTGGTGCCAGAGGGCGAACCGCGCGCCTGGCTGATCGCCGCCACCGAGCCGCTCTGAGCCGAGCGTACATCGTCACACCTTCGTGAACCGCCCGCCGGGGATCGCATCGCCGATCTCCGGCGGGCCTTGAAATCCTGCCCCGATCGTCAGCATTGCCATTGCGGCTGTAACAGTCGGTAAGGAAGAGTGATTTTCTGCTTTTCCCCTCCTGTGCTTATTGGAAACAGTGAGATTTCGCTTCAAATCGGGCAGGTTTGCCGGCTTCGGCGCCCTCGCCCCGATGGGAAAGACGCAGAAGACATGATCGGCAAGCAGACCACCATCGCCCGCTCGGTGAGCTTCACTGGCATCGGCGTTCACTCCGGCAAACCGGCGACGATCACCCTCAATCCGGCCGAGGCCGATCGGGGCATCGTCTTCGTGCGCACGGACCTGGCGGGCGTCGATGTCGAGATCCCGGCCATCCACTCCAACGTCGTGGCCACCGAGCTTTGCACCGTCATCGGCAAGGGCGGCCACACGGTCGCCACCATCGAGCACCTGATGGCGGCGCTGCGGGCCAGCGCCATCGACAACGTCGTCGTTGAGATCGACGGTCCGGAAATGCCGATCGCCGATGGCTGCTCGGCCGATTTCCTTGATCTGCTCGACGAGGCCGGCGTCCGGCGTCTCGCCGCGTCGCGCAAGGTGGTGCGCATCCTGCATCCGGTGCGCCTCGAAGTCGGCGAAGCCGTACTGGAGTTTCTGCCTTACGAAGGTTCGCGCCTCGACGTCACCATCGACTTCAAGTCGCCGCTGATCGGCCGCCAGTCCTATGTCGTCGATCTCAACCGCAAGGCCTTCGCCAAGGAACTGGCCCGGGCCCGGACCTTCGGCTTCATGTCCGACGTCGAGAAACTCTGGAAGATGGGCTATGCCCTCGGCTCCTCGCTCGACAACTCGGTGGCCATCGGCGAGGATCGCATCCTCAACCCCGAGGGGCTGCGCTGGACCGATGAGTTCGTCCGGCACAAGACCCTCGACGCCGTCGGCGACACCGGCCTCATCGGCATGCCGTTCATCGGCCTGTTCCGGTCCTACAAGGGGGGGCACAAGCTCAACTGGATGGCCGTTCAGACGCTTTTGGCCGACCGCTCGGCCTACGAGATCGTCTGCGACGCCAGCCCACGCGAAGCGGCCGGTGCCGGTCTGGCCAGCGAGGCCATGGCCATGGCGCCGTCCCGCCTCTGAAAATTGCCGTTGTCTCCCCTCATCCGGCGCGCCGACGTCTCCTCGCCGGCGCGTTTGGCGTTTTTCGGCGCCACAATATGGACGAAGATAACGGGCACGTAGCATCGTCGCAGACTTTGGGTTAAAAGAACTGCCGGTCGGGGTCAGTCGAGAGTCGCATAGCCGGGCAAGGCCGCCGTGGCGGTCGGAGACGGTTCTCGGACGAGCATTCCGTCCTGGCCTGTTTTCCGCGAGCGGTGGCGAACCGCGATGGGGTGTTCATGAGGCAGAGTATTGTTCGTTCCGCCGCCGTTCTGGCCTTTGTGGCGGGTATCGCGGGCCTTGCCGGATGTTCGTCCGACAAGCCGCTTGAACCGTTCGTGGACATTCCGGCCGAGCAGTCCTACAACGCCGGCATCGCCTATCTCCAGAAGGGCGAGATCAAGACCGCGACCAAGAAGTTCGAGGAAGTCGACGAGCAGCACCCCTATTCGGAGTGGGCGCGCAAGTCGTTGATCATGACGACCTTCACGAACTATTCCCGTGGCAATTTCGACGAGGCCATCACCTCGGCCAAGCGCTATCTGACGCTCTATCCGGGTTCGGAAGACGCAGCCTACGCCCAGTGGATGATCGCCCAGTCCTACTTCAACCAGATCCCGGATATCGCCCGCGACCAGAAGAACACCCAGCTGGCCATGACCGCCATGCAGGAACTGGTCGATCGCTATCCCGACAGCCCCTATGCCGCCGAGGGCCGCAAGCGCCTCGACATCGCCAAGGACCAGATGGCCGCCAAGGAGATGGACATCGGTCGCTACTATCTCGACCGCCATCAGTACGTCGGCGCCATCAACCGCTTCAAAACGGTGGTGCAGAACTACCAGACGACGCGCCACATCGAGGAAGCGCTGGAGCGCCTGACGGAAGCCTACTTCGCCATGGGCATCGTCGACGAGGCCCAGACCGCCGCCGCCGTGCTTGGCCACAACTATCCGGAAAGCCGCTGGTACAAGGACGCCTATACGCTGCTGTCAAGCAACGGCCTGCAGCCGCGCGAGAACGGTTCTTCCTGGATCTCCAAGGCATTCCACGGCCTGCTGCTTTGATGGCCTGCCATGCTGCAGACGCTCGCGATCCGCGACATTGTCCTGATCGAGCGGCTTGAGGTTGGCTTTGCGCCAGGGCTGACGGTCCTGACCGGCGAGACTGGTGCTGGCAAGTCCATCCTGCTCGACGCGCTGTCGCTCGCCCTCGGCGGGCGCGGCGACGCCGGCCTCGTCCGCCACGGCGCACCGCAAGGCCAGGTGACGGCCGTCTTCGATCTTGCCGCCGACCATCCTGCCCGCGCCGTGCTCAAGCGCAACGACATCGACGACGACGGCGACCTGATCGTCCGTCGCGTCCAGAGCGCCGACGGCCGGACCCGCGCCTTCGTCAACGATCAGGCCGTGTCGGCCAACCTGCTCAGGGAACTCGGCGCCCTGCTGGTCGAAATCCATGGCCAGCACGACGATCGCGCGCTCGTCGACCCCACCGTTCATCGCCAGCTGATCGACGCCTTCGGCGGCCTCGACGCGCCGTTGGCCGAGGTGCGCGCCGCCTATCAGACCTGGCGTGGCGCCGAAAAAGCGCTGGCCGATCTCGAACGCCGCATCGCTGATGCCCGCCGCGAGGGCGACTATCTCCGCGCCTCTGTCGAGGAGTTGACCAGGCTGGCGCCGGAGCCCGGCGAGGAAGAGCAGCTGGCCGGCCACCGCCAGGCGATGATGCGGGCGGAAAAGGTGGCCGTCGACCTCAAGGAGGCCGACGAGCATCTCAACGGCACCGCCTCGCCCATTCCCGAACTCTCCAGCCTGCTGCGCCGGCTGGAGCGCAAGGCCGAGGTCGCCGCGCTCGCTTCCGGCGGGCTGGTCGCCATCTCGCAGGCCCTCGACGCCCTTGAGGAAGCCCGCAGCGCCTTCGAGACCGCCCTGCGCAACGCCGACTTCGACCCGGCCGAACTCGAACGCACCGAAGAGCGGCTGTTCGCCATTCGCGCCGCCGCCCGCAAGTACGCCGTGCCGCCCGACGAACTGGCGGCGCTCGGCCAGCGCATGGCCAACGATCTCGCCGACCTCGACGCCGGCGAGGATCGCCTGTCGGCCCTGTCCAAGGCCGCCGCCGGCGCCCGCCTTGCCTATGACAAGGCAGCGGCGGCGCTGTCGGCCGCCCGCGACAAGGCGGCCCGCCAGCTGGAAGACGCGGTGGCCGCCGAACTGCCGGCCCTGAAGCTCGAACGCGCCCGCTTCATCGTCAATCAGCTCGCCGATCGGGACACGCGTGGTCCCGACGGCATCGACACGCTGGAGTTCTGGGTGCAGACCAATCCCGGCACCCGGCCAGGACCGCTGATGAAGGTCGCCTCCGGCGGCGAACTCAGCCGCTTCCTGCTGGCGCTCAAGGTTTGCCTCGCCGACAAGGGCTCGGCGCCAACATTGGTGTTCGACGAGATCGACACCGGCGTCGGCGGCGCCGTGGCCGAGGCCATCGGCACCCGCCTGTCGCGCCTGGCCGACCGCGTGCAGGTACTCTCCGTCACCCACGCGCCGCAGGTCGCCGCTCGCGCCGACCACCACATGCTGATCGCCAAGGCGACGGTGGAGGCCGGCGACCGCGTCGCCACCTCGGTCAGCCCGCTGGAAAAAACGTTGCGCCGCGAGGAGATCGCCCGCATGCTGGCCGGCAGTCACGTCACCGACGAGGCACGTGCCGCCGCCGACCGCCTGCTGCGCGGCCATTGACGTCCGTCTGGCCTCGGGCTTGCATGCCATCGATACATCTGTCGTGACACCGGAGTATCCCCATGACCGCGCCGAACACCGCCCTCATCGTCGTTGACGTCCAGAACGACTTCTGTCCCGGCGGTGCCCTGGCTGTCCCGGACGGCGATGCCGTGGTGCCGGTGATCAATGCCCTCGCCCCGGCCTATGCCAACATCATCATCACGCAGGACTGGCACCCGGCCGGCCACGCTTCCTTTGCCTCGGCCCACCCGGGCAAGGCGGTCTATGAACTCGTCGACCTGCCCTATGGACCGCAGGTGTTGTGGCCCGACCACTGCGTCCAGGCCACTGCCGGCGCGGCGCTGCACGCCGATCTGGTGCTGCCCACCGCCCAGCTGATCATCCGCAAGGGCTGGCACGCCGGCGTCGACAGCTATTCCGCTTTCCGCGAGGCCGACCGCCGCACCGGCACCGGCCTTGCCGGCTACCTGCGCGAACAGGGCATCGAAGCGGTCGACGTCGTCGGCCTGGCCACCGACTTCTGCGTCGCCTGGACGGCGCTGGACGCCGTTGCCGCCGGCTTCCGGGCCCGCGTCATCGAGGACGCCTGCCGCGGCATCGACCTTGGCGGTTCGCTCGCCAAGGCCTGGACCGACCTCGCCGCCGCCGGCGTCGGCCGAGCAAGCAGCGCCGCCGTGCTGTAGCCAGCTTGCCGCAGTCGGCAATTTCCTGCCGCCGGCGCCGTTTTCGGGTGGACAGCCTTTCGCATTTAGGTCATCTATGCTGACCTATTATCGGTCGCAGCGACAGACCGATCCGGCACGACGACCGGGCGAGGGAGGCTGACATGACGGAGCAACAGCGATCCGAGGTTCGAGCGGCACTGGTGGCGGTGTTCCCCACCGTTGCCGCCTGCATTCCCTTTGCCCTCATCCTCGGCCAGCAGGCCACCGCCAAGGGCCTCAGCCCGCTCGAAATGCTGGCCATGTCGTCGATCGTCTTCGCCGGTTCGGCGCAGCTCTTGGCCGTCGGCCTATGGACCATGCCGGCCCCGGTGCCGGCGCTGGCCCTGATGGCGCTGCTCATCAACCTGCGCCACACGCTGATGGGCGCCTCGCTGCAGGCCAAGGTCGCCCATTTCGGCCGCTGGCGCTTTGTCGCCGCCTACGTGCTCACCGACGAATCCTGGGCGCTGTCGGAGCGCCGCGCCCTTGGCGCGCCGTTGACGCGCACCTTCTACTTCACCGTCGCCCTCAGCCTGTTCGTCTGCTGGCAGATCGCCTCGGTGACCGGCACGCTGATCGGCGCCTGGCTGACCCATCCCGAAACCTGGGGACTGGATTTCGCCTTCCCGGCCATCTTCATCGCCCTGGCCCTCGGTTTCTGGAAGGGCGCCCGTCGCACCGGCCCGGTGCTGGCGGCCAGCGCCCTGACCGCCGTGATGGTTCACACCGCCCTGCCTGGCGCCTGGTACGTCATTGCCGGCGCCCTCGCCGGCATCGCTGCCGCCGTGCTGACGGCGCCGCGCTCGACCACCGCCAGCCTCGGAGCGGCGTCATGACCATCGATCCCGTCAATCTCGCCGCCATCCTGGCCATGGGTGCGCTCACCTACCTGACGCGTATCCTCGGCTTTCTGATCGCCGATCGCCTGCCGCGCAGCGGTCCGGTGCGAATCGGGCTCGACGCCCTGCCGCCGGCAGTGCTGGTGTCGGTGATCGCCCCGGCGGTGCTGAGCGGCCCCATTGAAGCGGCCGCTGCCCTCGTCACACTGCTGCTGGCGCTGCGCCTGCCGCTCGTCGTCGTGGTGTTCGCCGGCGTCGCGCTGGTGGCGGCGCTGCGGGCCACCTTCGGCTGAGCCGGCCTCAGCTGGCGAGGCCGCTCTCCCGCTCCGGCCAGGCAGCGGCGAGCATGGCCAGCGCCTGCTCGGAGGTGACGGCCCGCCCGAACAGGAAGCCCTGGCCCTGCTGGCAGCCAAGCAGCCGCAGCGTCTCGGCCTGCGAAGCCACCTCGATGCCCTCGGCGATGGTCTTCATGCCAAGACCGCGCCCGAGACCGATCATCGCCCTGATGATCTTGGCCTGCCGCTCGTCGCCTTCGAAGGAGGCGACGAAGCTGCGGTCGATCTTGAGCTTGTCGAAGCGCAACCGCGACAGCTGCGACAGACTGGAGTAGCCGGTGCCGAAGTCGTCGATGGCAACGTGCACCCCCACCCCGGCGCAGTTCGTCGACCGTTGCCGACGCCATGGCCATATCCTTGACGATGACCGACTCGGTGATCTCGAGCTCGAGCCGGCTAGCCGGAAAGCCTGTTTCGCTGAGAGCGCTGATGAGCTTTTCCGCCAATAGCCGATCCGTCAGCTGGGCCGGCGAGATGTTGAACGACAGGAACACGTCGGCCGGCCAGCCGATGGCGTCGAGGCAGGCCCGGCGGAACAGCCGGTCCGACAGCTCGCCGATGAGGCCGGTTTCCTCAGCCAGCGCAATGAAATCGGACGGCGGCACGAAGCTGCCGTCGGCCCGCTGCCAGCGCGCCAGCGCCTCGAAGCCGATGATGCGCCGCGTCGTGAGGTCGATCATCGGCTGATAGTACGGGCGAACCTCGTCGGCCAGCAGCGCCCGCCGCAGTTGCTTGTCGAGTTCGGCCCGGCGCGTCGCCGCCTCGTCCATCGAGCGCATGAACCAGCGCGGCGCGCCGTCGCGCGCTTCCTTGGCGACGGCCATCGCCGTAAGCGCACAGCGCAACAGGTGACCGATGAAGGCTGCGTCGTTGGGGTAGCGCGTCATCCCGACGCTGACCACCGGTTCGAACACGCCGTTGCCGGCACTCACCGGCGCCGACGCCATCATGATGGCCCGGCGAGCCCGGTTCTCCCACTCGCGGTCGGACAGCCCCTCGGCGGCGGCGAACAGCCGGTCGCCATCGAGACGGAACAGATAGGCGTCGGCGAAGAGTTCACGCAGCCGGTCGGCGACAATGACCAGCACCTCGTCGCCGAGCTCCGGCCCGAAGATATCGGTGCCGTGACGGAAGCCGTCGATGTCGATGGCCATGGCCACGAAGGGGGCGTTGTCTTTGCCAGCCGCCTTGAGGCGCTCCACCTCGGCCTTGAGACCATTGCGGTTGGGCAGCCGCGTCAGCATGTCGTGCGAGCTGATCCAGTTGACGTCGTGCTCGGCCTTGTCGCGGCGGCGGATCTCGCCGTGCAGATCACGGAAGCGCCGGTAGGCGAAAATATAGCCAAACAGCCCACAGATGACGACCGCCGAAAAGAGCTCGTCGACCTGGAACAAATCAACCCGAGCCAACAGATCAGTCAGCTTTTCATAGAAATCGAACCAAGAAAACAAACCGACCAGCACGATGCCAATCGCCCCAAGAATGAGCGCGTCGGCCAGAACTCTGTTGATCCGGAAGCGCAGCATATCCGGGTCTCCATCGCGGTTGTTTCGTATGAAACTGACCTGGAGTGTCTAAGGAAATACTAACCAGATTGAATAATGAGAGCACTCTCGCGTTAATTGAAATCAGACCTTCGAATGATTCCACGAAAATTGTGGATTTGGCGCAACCAGCATGCGGTTTTTTACAATAAGAAAAACGCCCGTGAAAGCTCTTCACGGGCGTCTTCATGGACGGGGTCATGCTCGTCGGGCTGGTCAAGCCCACCGCATCATTACTTGCGGCGCAGGAACGCCGGGATTTCCATCTCGTCGTCGGCGGCATTGCGCGCCACCGGCTGCGGCGCGATTCGACCCTGCTGGTCGAGGCGGCCAGCGGCTCCCTGCGGCGCCGGGCGCTTGGCGTACTCGCTGGCCGGCTGCGGCCGGGTAGCCTGCGGCGCCGGACGCGGCTCTTCCTTGGCGCGGTGAGCCTCGGCATCCTCGTGGCGGCCAAGGCCGTTGGCGAGGCGACGCAGCAGACCAAGCGGGCGGCGCTCCTCTTCACGGGCGTCGGCGACCGGATGCAGGCTGGCAGCGGCTTGGCGCTGAGCGATCGGCGGGAACTCCTCGATCGGCGGCACGCGAGTGCGCTGCAGCGCCGACGGACGCTCGGCAACCGGCGGCACGTAGGGCTGCTGCACCGGCGGCGGCTCGGCAGTGCGCATCTGCGGCGCCACGGCCTGCGGCTGCGGCATTTCGTAATGCGAGGCGATCGGCTGGAACGGCTCGATCGACACGCGCGGATCCTGGGCGGTCTGCACGCGGGCCGGCTGCTCGATCATCTCGGGCATCGGATCGGGCAGTGCCAGAGCTTCCTCGATGGCGGCAACGGCAACCGGAGCGACCGGGGTCGCCTGGCTGAGCGGCGCGGCAGCGGCCGGTTCAGGCAGGGGAGCGGGTTCCCGCGGGCTCGCCGGCCGCAGCGGCGGCTGGGCGTAGGGCTGGCGGACTTCCTGAGCGGCGACGGCGGCCGCCGACGTGTTGACCACCACCGGCCGCTGGGCGGCGCGCAGCGCTTCCAGATTGTCGATGCGGGCGCTGGGCTGGATCTGTTCCTGGTCGATGCCGGTGGCCACCACCGACACGCGGATGATGCCTTCCAGGCTGTCGTCGAAGGTGGCGCCGAGGATGATGTTGGCGTCCTGATCGACTTCCTCGCGGATGCGGGTGGCCGCTTCGTCGACTTCGAACAGCGTCAGGTCCTTGCCGCCGGTGATCGAGATCAGCAGGCCCTGCGCCCCCTTCATCGACACTTCGTCGAGCAGAGGATTGGCAATGGCCGCCTCGGCCGCCTGCAGGGCGCGCTTGTCGCCCGAGGCTTCGCCGGTGCCCATCATCGCCTTGCCCATGCCGCGCATGATCGAGCGGACGTCGGCGAAGTCGAGGTTGATCAGGCCTTCCTTGACCATCAGGTCGGTGATGCAGGCCACGCCCGAGTACAGCACCTGGTCGGCCATGGCGAAGGCATCGGCGAAGGTCGTGCGCTCGTTGGCGATGCGGAACAGGTTCTGGTTGGGAATGCAGATCAGCGTGTCGACGTTGGCCTGCAGTTCCTTGATGCCGGCGTCGGCGATGCGCATGCGGCGCGCGCCTTCGAACTGGAACGGCTTGGTGGTGACGCCAACCGTCAGTATGCCATGCTCGCGGGCAGCGCGGGCGATGACCGGCGCAGCGCCGGTGCCGGTGCCACCGCCCATGCCGGCAGTGATGAACACCATGTGCGAACCGGCCAGATGATCATTGATCTCGTCGATCACTTCCTCGGCGGCGGCCCGGCCGACTTCCGGCTGCGAACCGGCGCCCAAACCTTCGGTGACGGCGACGCCCATCTGGATGATGCGTTCGGCGCGCGAGGACGCCAGCGCCTGAGCATCGGTATTCGCCACGACGAACTCGACGCCCTGCAGTCCGGACTGGATCATGTTGTTGACGGCGTTGCCGCCGGCCCCACCGATGCCGAACACGGTGATCCGCGGCTTCAGCTCCGTCAAGTCGGGCATCTTAAGGTTAATCGTCATGGTCGCCTCGTCAATCTTTGAATGCGGCTTCTGCCGGTACGCCCTGTTACTGTCGGCCGTAGCGGCCGCATCTTCTTGTTGCTTTGGACACTCCACCCGGAGCGTCAGAAGCTATCTCTGAACCAAGCCCCCATGCGGGAAACGAACCCGCCGTTGGCGGCCATCGCCATGCCCTTGCGGCGTGACGAGAACTGCTCGATCTGCGCCACCTGCGGATAGATGAGCAGGCCGACACCGGTGGCAAACGCCGCCCCCCGCGCCGCTTCCGGCAGTCCGGCAATCCCCACCGGACGGCCAAGCCGCACGTTGCGCCCCAGCACCTTGCGCGCCAGATCGGAGAGACCCGTCAACTGGCTGGCGCCACCCGTCAGCACCACGCGCCGACCGACGCGACCGGCAAAGCCGGAGGCATGCAGGCGGTCGCGCACCACCTCGAGCGTCTCCTCGACGCGCGGACGGATGATTTCGACGATCTGCGCCCGCGTCACCTGATGGGCGACGTCGTCGTCGCCCACCGGCTCGACGGTCACCATGTCGCGTTCGTCGCTGTCGGTGGCAATCACCGAACCATGCAGCGCCTTGATGCGCTCGGCATCGACGAGCCGCGCCGACAGGGTGCGGGCCAGATCCATGGTCACGTGGTGTCCGCCAAGGGCAAAGGCGTCGACGTGGACGCACTGGCCGTCGGCGAAGACGGAAATCTTGGTGGTGCCGCCGCCGATGTCGACGCAGGCGACGCCCATCTGCGTCTCATCATCGACCAGCGTCGACAGCCCGGAGGCGTAGGGGGTGGCGACCATGGTCTCGACTTCGAGATGGGCGCGGTTGATGCAGATCTCGAGGTTGCGCAGCGGCGCGGCGTCGGCCGAGACGAGATGGGTATCCACCGACAGCACCGAGCCGATCATGCCGCGCGGATCGCGGATGCCGCGGTTGGTGTCGAGAGCATAGCCGATCGGCAGGGCGTGCACGATGGCCCGACCGTCCTTGCAGGTGTAGTTGGAGCCGACCTCCAGCACGCGCTGGATGTCGCTCTCGGTCACTTCCGTGCCGGTGAGGTCGTAGCGGCCCGAGAACGTCTCCGAACCGAGCCGGCCACACGACAGCGACACGATCAGCGACTCGACCGTCAACCCGGCCATGCGCTCGGCACAGTCGACGGCCAGGCGGATGGCCTTCTCGGCCTGGTCGAGATCGACCACCGAACCGGCCTTGATGCCACGCGAGCGCTGGTAGCCGAAGCCCAGCACCTCGATGAAATGGGTCCGCCCCGGCAGCACGTCGCCGATGGGGCGCGGCGTCAAACGGGCGATGATGCAGCATATCTTGGAGGTGCCAACGTCGAGCACCGACACGATGACCGGCCGCTTGGGCGGCAGCGGACGCATTCTCTGGACGCGAATTTCGGGAGCGTGACTCATGCATCCTGCTCCCGCTTCTTGAGGGCCTTGTTGCGGGCGGTGACCAGATCGGCGCGCGCCTTGGCGGCCTCGTCGGTGAGACGGACGGCGACGCGGTCCGGCAGACGCAGATCGACGACGGTGATGTCGCGATCGAGCAGCCCGGACTTGCTGTCGAGCGCCTGCAGCTTTTCCGCCGCCTTGAGGGGATCGGCTTCCGGCAGCATCACCTGCACGCCGTTGTCGAGGAACAGGTCCCAGCGGCGGTGCGACACCAGCATCGATGCCCGCACGCGCTTCTGCAACGCCGGCACATCGTCGAGCAGCGAGGTGATCTCGGCCACCCGCGTCTCGGCGCCCTCGCCCACCACGCGCGGCAGCCGGGCATAGCGCGCCTCGATGCGGCCGGGAATGATGTTGCCGGCGCTGTCGACGATCTGCACCGGCTCGCTGATCGACCGCTGCCACAGCGCTGACGGCACGCGCTCCTCGAGAATGATGCGCAGCGTGCTGGGATAGAGCTTCATCACCGACACCGACTGCACCCAGGGCAGTGTCTTCAGCCGGTCGCGGGCCGAATTGGCGTCGTAGAGGAACAGCGACTGGCCGGAATGGATCGACAGCGTGTCGAGCACGTCGCCCTCGTCGCTTTCGCGCTGGCCGGTGATGCGCACGGCCGAAATGGCAAAGCCGGCCCGCGCCGTCGAATCGTTGATGACTTCCAGCGTCTGGCCCGACAGCACCATGCCGTAGGCGCCCCAGGCCAAGAGATAGGCCACCGACGCGAACAGGCCGACGCCGCGCGGCAGGTTGGTCAGCAGGTCAGCCTGCCGCCACACTGGCCGGCGGTGAAGACGCGAGACGCCACGTCGGCCGCCAAAGGGACCGAACCCCTTGCCTACCAGACGCTTCGTCCAACTGGTCTTCATCGACTGCAACTTGCGTCCTCCACCATCCAGCTGACCAGCTCGCCGAACGCGATGCCGGCATGCTGGGCCATGTCCGGGACCAGCGACGTCGCCGTCATGCCCGGTTGCGTGTTCACTTCGAGGCAGATCACCTGCCCCGTGCCGTCACCCTGGTCGTCGAAGCGGAAATCGGCGCGACTGACGCCACGACAACCGAGAGCACGGTGAGCTTCGAGGGCTAATGTTTGAACAAGTTGGTAAATATTCGGTGAAATTTGTGCCGGGAGAATGTGGCGAGAGCCGCCGGGACGATATTTCGCGTCGTATGTGTAGAAGCTGTCACCCACCGGCAGCACTTCGATGACGCCGAGGGGGCGATCGCCCATGACACCACAGGTAAGTTCCCGTCCCGGAACGTATTTTTCCACCATGACCAGGTCGCCGTAGCGCCACTGCGGCCCCATCAGTTCCTGCGGCGGATGGGCGGCGCCGGCCGGAACGATGAGCACGCCGAAGCTGGAACCTTCCGCCGGCGGCTTGATCACATATGGCGGTTCGAGCACGTGGGCGTTAACCACTTCGTGCCGATCGGCCAGGCGATGCTCAACCACGGGTATGCCTGCCGCCTTGAGCACGGCCTTGGCCTTGGGCTTGTTCATGGCCAGCGCCGAGGCCAGCACGCCCGAATGGGTGTAGGGAATGGCCAGCATCTCGAGAATGCCCTGGATGACGCCGTCCTCGCCGAAGGCGCCATGCAGGGCGTTGAAGCAGACGTCGGGCCTGAGCTCGTCGAGCACGGCGGCGATCGTCCGGTCGACGTCGACGCGGCTGACGCGGTAGCCGCGCGCTTCGAGCGCATCGGCGCAGGCCTTGCCAGAGTTGAGGCTGACCGGCCGTTCGGAGGAAAGTCCGCCCATCAGCACCGCCACATGCTTGCTCATCGTTTGCCTCCAGGCCGTATCTCGAATCACTTCGGCGTCGGACTGGATCGACCGACGCCGCCCCCAACGGGGAAAGGGTACGCAACAGAATGAAGGCGGGGTCGTCCCCGCTCACAGCCCCAGAAAGGGGGTGACCTCGCGGCCCGGCTCGAACACGCCGAACCGCTTGATTTCCCATTCGAGCCGCACGCCGCTCGTCTCGAAGACGCGGGCCCGCACCGTTTCGCCCAACAGTTCGACGTCATGGGCGCTGGCCGCGTCGACGTTGATGAGGAAGTTGCAGTGCATTTCGCTCACCTGCGCGTCGCCGATGCGCAGGCCACGGCAGCCGGCCGCGTCGATCAGTTTCCAGGCCGAGCCGCCGTCGGGGTTCTTGAAGGTGGAACCGCCGGTGCGCGAGCGGATCGGCTGCGACTTCTCCCGATGTTCGGCCACCGCGTCCATGTCGGCGGCGATGGCCTCGCGGTCGGCCGGAATGCCTTCAAGGAGCGCCGAGGTGAAGATCAGCCCGTCCGGCGCGCCGGAATGGCGATAGGCGTAGCCCATCTCGGCCACCGGCAGCGTCACGATGTCGCCCTGGCGCGTCACCGCCCGCACCTCGATGACGCGCGCCGAGGTGTCCGAGCCGTTGGCACCGGCGTTCATGCGCAGCGCCCCGCCGAGGCCGCCGGGAATGCCGTGGAAGAAGGCGAAGCCGGACAGCCCCGCCTCGAGCGCCCGGGCGGCCAGATGCTTGTCGGGAATGCCGGTGCCGGCCCGGAGCCGTCGTTCGCCGACGCGTTCGACGCCGCCGAAGCCCTTGAGCGACAGGCGGATGGCCACGCCCGGCAGACCGCCGTCACGGATCAGCAGGTTGGAGCCGAGCCCCAGGATGGTGACGGGCACATCCGCCGGCAGCCGCTTCAGGAAGAGGGCGAGATCGGCCTCGTCGGCCGGCTGGAACAGCACCTCCGCCGGGCCGCCAACGCGGAACCACATGAACTCCCTGAGCGACTTGCCCGGCTCGATCCGTCCGCGGATGTCCGAAAGGTCGCCGAGACGGGCAAGGAGCGCCGCACCGTTCATGACGTCACTTCTCCTCCGACAGCGCCGCCAGCTGCTTGGGCAGCGCATAGGCCCACTGCGTGATGTTGCCGGCGCCGAGGCAGACGACGATGTCGCCCGGCTTCGCCAGGCCGGCGATGACGCCCGGCAGCGCCGCCGGCCCGTCGAGCGGCCGGGCATCGCGATGGCCGGCCGCCCTGAGAGCGGTGACGAGGTGGTCCTTGTCGACGCCCTCGATCGGCTGCTCGCCGGCGGCGTAGACGTCGGCGACGATCACCGTGTCGGCATCGTTGAAGGCCTTGGTGAACTCGTTGAACAGCGAATGCAGGCGCGTGTAGCGGTGCGGCTGCACCACGGCGAGCACCCGTCCGGTGGCACCCTCGCGCGCCGCCTTCAGCACCGCCATGATTTCCACCGGATGGTGGCCGTAATCGTCGTAAACGGTGACCCCGTTCCAGTCGCCGGTGCGGGTGAAGCGGCGCTTGACGCCGCCGAAGGCCTTGAGCCCCTTGCGGATCGCGTCGGCCGAAATGCCGAGCCGGTAGGCGACGGCCACCGCCGCCGTGGCGTTGGAAACGTTGTGGCGGCCGGGCATCGGCAGTTCGAGCGCCGGGATGATCTCTTCCTTGCCGGTGACGCGGTCGCGAATCTCAATGGCGAAGGTCGACCGGCCACCTTCGATGCGCAGATCGACGAAGCGGGCGTCGGCCTGCGGGTTCTGCCCGTAAGTGATGATGCGCCGATCCTCGATCTTCGACACCAGCGCCTGCACTTCCGGATGGTCGAGGCACATGACGGCAAAGCCGTAGAACGGCACGTTCTCGACGAACTGCTTGAAGGCGGCGCGCGCCGCATCGAAGGTGCCGTAGTGGTCGAGGTGCTCGGGGTCGATGTTGGTGACGATGGCGATGTCGGCCGGCAGCTTGACGAAGGTGCCGTCACTTTCGTCGGCCTCCACCACCATCCAGTGGCCGGCGCCCATGCGGGCGTTGGTGCCGTAGGCGTTGATGATGCCGCCGTTGATGACTGTCGGGTCGAGGCCGCCGGCATCGAGCAGCGCCGCCACCAGCGAGGTGGTCGTGGTCTTGCCGTGGGTGCCGCCGACGGCGATGGCCTGCTTGAAGCGCATCAGCTCGGCCAGCATCTCGGCGCGGCGGACGATGGGCAGATGCCGCTCGCGCGCCGCCACCAGCTCCGGATTGTCGCGCTTGATGGCCGAGGAAACCACCAGCACCTCGGCCTGGCCGAGGTTCTCAGCCTTGTGGCCGACGGTCACGGCGATGCCGCTGGCCCGCAGGCGCTCGACGTTGGCGTTTTCCGCCTGGTCCGACCCCTGGACCTGATAGCCGAGATGCTTCAGCACCTCGGCAATGCCGCTCATGCCGATGCCGCCGATGCCGACGAAGTGCACGGGACCGATATCGCGGGGCAATTTCATGACAATCAACTTCCTGTGGCTGCGAATGCGTTCGGCTTGCCGCCGGCGGCGACATGCTCGACCAGATCGGCGAGACGGCGCACGGCGTCGGGGCGGCCCTGCGCCCGCGCCGCGCTGGCCATGGTCGCGAGGCGGGCGGGATCGGCGAGAAGATCGGCGATCAGCCCGGCCAGCTTCTCCGGCGTCAGGGCGGCCTGCTCGGCCATGATGGCGCCGCCGGCCTTTTCCAGGCCGATGGCATTGGTCTTCTGGTCGTTGTCGAGGGCGTGCGGCAGCGGCACCAGGATCGACGGCCGGCCGATCACCGTCAGCTCGGCCACCGAGGAGGCACCGGAACGGCAGACAACGAGATGGGAACCGGCCATGCGCTCGGGCAGATCGGTGAAGAACGGCGCGATCTCGTAATCGAGGCCGAGCCGACCGTAGACGGCGGCGACGCGGTCGACGTCCTCGGCCCGCACCTGCTGCACCAGCTTCAGCCGGCCAATCAGCGCAGGCGACAGCGCTTCGAGCGCCGGCGGCACCAGATCGGCGAACACCCGGGCCCCCTGGCTGCCGCCGAACACCATCAGGCGCAGCTTCTCGCCATCAACCGGCGCCTGATACGGCGACACGGCGGCGATGACCCGCGGCCGCACCGGATTGCCGGTGACCGCCGCCTTGGCTCCGCCCTCGCCCATCAGGCCGGTATCGGCGAACGAGGTGGCTATGGCGCTGACGCGGCCGGCCAGAAAGCGGTTGGCCCGCCCCATGACGGCGTTGGCCTCGTGGATCAGCGTCGGCCGGCCGAGGAGCGAAGCGGCAAGCAGCGGCGGCAAGGTCGGGTAGCCGCCAAAACCGATGGCCGCCACCGGCCGCAGGCGCCGGACGAGGGCCAGCGACTGGACGAAACCGGTCGCCAGCCGCCCCGCCGACTTGACGAGGCCGATGGGCGAACGATCGCCGAAGGTGGCCGAGGCGATGATGTGGGTTTCCTTGGCCGGAAACTCCGAACCGTAGTTGGTCGCCCGGTGGTCGGTGGCTAGATGGATATCGTAGCCGCGCGGCGCCAGCTCGTGGGCCAGCGCCTCGGCCGGAAACAGGTGGCCGCCGGTACCGCCGGCGGTGATCAGGATCGTCTTGGCCATCGGCCGTATCAGCTCCGTTGGGTGAGCGGCGTGAATTCGATCGGCGCCACGAAGCGCGTCTGGTCCGGCCGCTTGCGCGTCAGCGCCAGCAGCATTCCCATGGATAGGGCAATGGCCACCAGCGACGATCCGCCATAGGAGATGAACGGCAGCGTCATGCCTTTGGCCGGCATGAGGTGCAGATTCACCGCCATGTTGATGCACGACTGCAGGCCGAACTGCATGACCAGACCGGCGGCGGCGAGACGCACATAGCCATCGTTCTCGCGCAGAGCGTGGGAGAAGCCGCGCATGACGATGAAGGCGAACACCAGCGCCAGCGCCGCGCACATGATGAGCCCGTACTCCTCGCCGAGCACGGCGAACACGAAGTCGGTGTGGCTGTCCGGCAGGATGCGCTTGAACGTACCTTCACCCGGCCCCTGGCCCCACCAGCCGCCGTTGACGAAGGCTTCCTGCGCCGTCTGCACCTGATAGGTGTCGCCGACCTCCGGATTGAGGAAGCGCTCGATGCGCGAGCGCACATGCGGCACCAGCGTGTAGGCGCTGAGAATGCCCATCACGCCCGTACCCGCCAGCACGACAATCCACATCCAGCTCATGCCGGAGATGAAGAACAGACCGCCCCAGGTGAGACAGATGAGCATGGTCTGGCCAAAGTCGGGCTGAGCGACCAGCAGCGCCACGACGATGCCGACCAGCAGCAGCGAGAACGACCGCCCCGGCAGATCGGGGCGCTTCTGCCCCTCGGCCAGCAGGAAGCCGACCAGCACCGCGAACATCGGCTTGATGAACTCCGACGGCTGGATCGACACACCGGCAATGTTGATCCAGCGCCGCGAACCCTTGACTTCCGGGCCGATCAGCAGCGTGGCGATCAGCATCAGCACGCAGACGGCAAAGCCGAGCAGCGCCCCGCGCCGGATCTGCTTGGGGCTCAGCATCGACACACCCACCAGCACCAGCACCGCCGGGATGGCGAAGAAGGCCTGTCGCTTGACGAAATAGTAGCTGTCGGCGATGCCGATGCGCTCGGCCACCGCCGGGCTGGCCGCCAGCGACAGCACGATGCCGCCGAAGATCAGCACCAGGAAGGCGACCAGCAACAGCTTGTCGACGGTGAACCACCAGTCGGCCAGACGGCTGCGTTCGGCTCGTGAAACCATCACGCTTTCTCCTGGAAGGGCTGCACGCGCGGGTCGGTCAGCACCAGATCGCGGAAGTGATCGCCACGCACCTCGAAGTTCTTGAACTGGTCATAGGACGCACAGGCCGGCGACAGCAGCACCACCGAGGACAGGCCGCTGTCGTCGGCGAGCGCGGCGGCGAGAGCCCCCTCCACCGCCTTGTCGAGCGTGCCGACGCTGTCGTAGGGCACCTTGCCCTCAAGCGTGGCGGCGAACTCGTCGGCGGCGACGCCGATCAGGAAGGCCTTGGCGATCTTCGGGAAATACGGCGCCAGCGACACGATGCCGCCGGTCTTCGGCTTGCCACCGGCGATCCAGTAGATGCGCTCGAAGCTGGCCAGCGCCTTGGCCGCCGCGTCGGCGTTGGTTGCCTTGGAATCGTTGACCAGCACGATGCGGCCATCGCCCGCCTTGCCGATCGGCTCCATGCGGTGCGCCAGTCCGGGGAAGCTCTCGATGCCCTTGCGCACCTGATCGAGCGTCAGCCCCAGCCGGCGCGTGGCGGCCACGGCGGCGGCGACGTTCTGAGCGTTGTGCACGCCCTTGAGGATCGGGTGGCCGTGCAGGTCGTAGACCACCGTCTGGGTGAGCCCGCTCGGCTCGATGATGCGCTGCGACACCGCCCAGACACCGCTCTTGACGGCGCCGAGGGTGGAAATGCGCAACGTCTCGGCGCCGCGCGCCTCGCGATGCTCGGCCATTACCCGGCTGTAGACGTCGTCGACGCCGACCACCGCCACCGCCGCGCCGGCCACCAGCCGCTCCTTGACGGCGGCATAGCCTTCCATCGAGCCGTGACGGTCGATGTGGTCCTCGGTGAGGTTGAGGTGGATAGCCACGCTGGCGTCGATGCCCGGGGCGAGATCGATCTGGAACGACGAGCACTCGACCACATAGTAGCGCTCGGGCACCAGGTCCTTGAGACCAAGAATGGCCGGCCCGAAATTGCCGCCGATCTCAACGTCCTTGCCGGCCGTGCGCAGGATGTGGGCCACCAGCGCCGTCGTCGTCGATTTGCCGTTGGTGCCGGTGATGGCCACGAATGGCGCGGCGCCGCAGCGGGCCGTGCGCTCGCGGGCGAACAGGCCGATGTCGCCGATGATCTCGACGCCGGCTTCCCGGGCGATCTTCACCGACCAGTGCGGCTCGGGGTGGGTGAGCGGCACGCCCGGAGCCAGCACCAGCGCCGAATAGGCGGCGAATTCGCTGCCGCGCCAGTCGAGCACGGGAATGTCGCGCGCCTTGGCCGCTTCCCGCGCCGGTTCGCTGTCATCCCAGGCGATGACCTCGGCCCCACCGTCGATCAGCGCTTCAGCGGTCGTCAGGCCGGAGCCTCCGAGGCCGAACACGGCGACGCGCTTGCCCTTGTAGGTGGTGATCGGGATCATCTCGTCGTCTCTCCTTCAGCGCAGCTTGAGCGTCGACAACCCGATCAGGGCCAGAACGACGGCGATGATCCAGAAGCGGATAACCACCTGCGCCTCGGTCCAGCCCAGCTGTTCGAAGTGGTGATGGATCGGCGCCATCTTGAAGACGCGCTTGCCGGTCAACTTGTAGCTCGTCACCTGGATGATCACCGACAGCGCTTCCAGCACGAACAGGCCGCCGATGATGGCCAGCACGATCTCGTGCTTGATGGCGACGGCGACGGTGCCGAGCAGGCCACCGAGGGCCAGCGAACCGGTGTCGCCCATGAAGATGGCCGCCGGCGGCGCATTGAACCACAGAAAGCCGAGGCCGGCGCCGATGACGGCCCCACAGATCACCGCCAGCTCGCCGGTGCCGACGACATAGTGGATGCGCAGATAGTCGGCGAACACGGCGTTACCGGTCAGGTAGGCAATGAGCGAGAACGAGGCGGCGGCCACCATCACCGGCACGATGGCGAGACCATCGAGGCCGTCCGTCAGGTTGACGGCGTTGCCCGAGGCGACGATGACGAAGGCACCGAACGGCACATAGAAGATCCAGAGGTCGAGCGTCAGTTCCTTGATGAACGGGAAGAACAGCGAACTCGCCAGCGCCGCGTCGGCCGGCGGCAGCGCCGCCCGGCTGGCCGTCAGGATGACCAGACAGCCAAGACCGGCGATCAGCGCCTCCAGCATCAGCCGGGCGCGGCCGCTGAGGCCCTTGTGCGACTGCTTGGTGACCTTGAGATAGTCGTCGTAGAAGCCGATGGCCCCGAAGGCGACGGTGACGACCAGCACCGTCACCACGAACGGGTTGCGCAGGTCAGCCCACAGCAGCGTCGCCACCAGGATGCCCGACAGGATCATCAGGCCGCCCATGGTCGGCGTGCCCTTCTTGGCCAGATGGCTCTGCGGTCCGTCGGTACGGATCGGCTGGCCCTTGCCCTGGCGGATGCGCAGGCTGTCGATGATCGCCGGTCCGAACAGGAACACTACCAGAAGCGCCGTGACAACCGCCGCCGACGTCCTGAATGTCAGGTAACGAAACACGTTCAGAACGGACAATTGCCCGGCCCACTCGGCCAAGTACACCAGCATTTCCCAAACTTCTCCAGCACCAGACGCTGGCAGTGCCACGGTCGCCGCCTTGCGCCGTCCCGCCGTCACCCCGCGCCCTATTTTTCCGACCGATCCCGAACAGCCCCGCTCGGACTCATCACCGGTTGCGCCATGCGGCGCTCGCGGCTCTTATATTTGATTCTCTGCGCCAAATCTCGAAATCAGCGCATCGACGATCAGCCCCATCCGGCTGCCCAGCGATCCCTTGATCATCAACACGTCGCCTGGACGCACATCCTCAAGCACAGCATCGACCAGCCCGGCCGACTTCTCGGCGTAAACACCGCGCATCGGTCGCGGCAACGAAGACCAGAGGTTGTGCATCAAGGGGCCGCAGCAGAACACCGTGTCGACCCCCGCCGCCTTCAGCGGCTCGATGAGTTCGGCGTGCAGCTGCGCCGACTTGGGACCGAGCTCCAGCATGTCGCCCAGCACGGCGACGCGCCGGCCCTTGTCTTCGCCGCCCGACCGGGCCAGAAGCGCGATGGCGGCGCGCATCGACGTCGGGTTGGCGTTGTAGCTCTCGTCGATCAGTCGCGCTGTGCCGCCGACGACGCGCAGCGCGTGGCGCTTGCCGCGTCCCTTGGGTTGGCCGTGGCTCTGCAGGGCCATCAGCGCCCGCGTCAGATCGCCGCCCACCGCCTTGACGGCGGCCAGCACGGCCAGCGAGTTGTCGACGAGGTGTCGGCCGGGCGCGCCGATCTTGAAGGTGATCTGTTCGCCGAGCAGCGTCGCCGTCACCGTCGAGCACTCGTCGTGCAGCACGTACTTTTCGAGATGGGCGTCCGCCGTTTTGTCGGCACCGAAGAACACCACCGAAGCGCCGTGCGCACGGGCAATGGACGCCAGCAGGTCGGCCCACTCGATGTCGCGGTTGATGATGGCCGTACCACCAGGCATCAGCCCCTCGAAGATCTCGGCCTTGGCGCGGGCGATGGCCTCGACGTCCTTGAAATACTCCGTGTGCACCGGCGCCACCGTGGTGATGATGGCCACGTGCGGCCGCACCATGGCCACCAGCGGCCGGATCTCGCCGGCGTGGTTCATGCCGATCTCGAAGATGCCGAAGCGGCAGTTGCGCGGCATGCGCGCCAGCGTCAGCGGCACGCCCCAATGATTGTTGAACGAGGCGGCGGCCGCATGGACGATGCCCGACGGCTCGAGCACGTGGCGCAGGGCCTCCTTGGTCGACGTCTTGCCGACCGAACCGGTGACAGCGATGATCTTGGCCGCCGAACGCTCGCGCGCCCGCACGCCGAGCCGGCCGAGCGCGGCCAGCACGTCGTCGACCACCACCAGCGGCCCGGCGTTGGCCGGCAGTTCGCCGCGCTTGGCAGCGGCCACCACCGCCACCGCCGCCCCCTTGGCCAGGGCATCGGCCACGAAGGCATGACCGTCGAAGCGATCGCCGGCGATGGCGAAGAAGGCATCGCCCGGCGCCACGGTCCGGCTGTCGATGGAGACGCCGGTGATCTTGCCGATGGTCCCGACCGTGTCGCCGGCCAGCGCCTTGACGAACTCGGCCACCGGCCACAGCGTACCACCGGCCGGCGTGATGCCCGGCATGGCGTCCAGCACCGCTTCGTGATCGGAAAAGTGATGGACGACGCCGGCGATGGTCTGGCCGGTCTCGTGGCCCTTGCCGGCCACCAGGAAGATGTCGCCGTCGCCGACGAGGCCGATGCCGTGGGCGATGGCCTTGGCGCGATCGCCGATTTCAAGGGCATGCGGCGCCGCCGCCTTGACCTCGGCGCGAATGGCGGCCGGGTCTTCCGAACGCGGATTGTCGTCGGTGACGATGGCAACGTCGGCAAGGCGATCGCAGACGGCGCCCATCTGCGGCCGCTTGCCGCGATCGCGGTCGCCGCCGGCGCCGAAGGCCACCACCAGCTTGCCGCCGGGGGCGACGTAGGGCCGCAGCGTCTCGAGCGCCACCTCGAGAGCGGCCGGCGTATGGGCATAGTCGACGAACACCGGCGCCCCAGCCGGCGAATAGGCGACGAGTTCGAGCCGCCCCTTGGCGCCTTCGATCGACGACAGGGCGTCGAGCGCCGCGTCGAGACCGACGCTGCCGGGAGCTGAGGCCAGGGCGGCCGCCACCAGGGCATTGGAGACCTGGAAAGCGCCGACCAGCGGCAGCCGCACTTCGCGCGGTCCGGCGCCGATGTCGACGGTGGCGATCTGGGCGTAACCGTCGCGGCGCACGTCGAGAATGCGGATCCGGCCGCCCTTGGCGCCAACGGTCTGCAGATCGAGGCCGGAAATGCGCGCCGCCGAGGCGAAGGCTTCGCCGGCAACGTCGTCGACGTTGATGATGGCCGGCGCTCCCGGCTGCAACACGGTGTTGAACAGGCGCATCTTGGCCGCCATGTAGGCGTCCATGCTGCCGTGGTAGTCGAGATGGTCGCGCGACAGGTTGGTAAAGGCGCCGGCGGCGATGTCGAGACCGTCGAGACGCCGCTGGATCAGGCCGTGCGACGACGCTTCCATGGCGACGTGCTCGATACCCTCGTCCTTGATCTCCTTCAGCGCCTTGTGCAGCGTCACCGGGTCGGGCGTCGTCATGTTGCCATAGCGCGTGCCGGCGCGCGTCGTCACGCCGATGGTGCCGACCGAAGCCGCCTCAAGACCGGCCGTCTGCCAGATCTGGCGCACGAAGTTGGCCACCGACGTCTTGCCGTTGGTGCCGGTCACCGCCACCACAGTCTTGGGCTGTGGCCCATAGAAGCGCGCCACCATGCGCGAGAAGCGGCGCTGCGGATCGGCTTCGCGCAGCACCGGCACGTCGACGGCGCCGACGTCGTCATCGGGACCGGCGAGAATGACGGCCGCCCCGGCGGCAACCGCCTGCGGCACGAACGCGGCCCCGTGCACCTTGGTGCCGGCCAGCGCGGCGAACAGGCCACCCGGCACGACGGCGCGGCTATCGGCCGTGACCGACGTGATGTCGATCCGGCGCAGCGCCGCGTCGGTGGTCAGGATGTCGGGGGCAAGTTCGGAAAGCTTCATCGATGCGGTCCTGATTGTCTGTGATCGCTATGCCGGCACCCTGCCCCCGATTTGCGATCGAAATGAGGACGGCCACCAACCGGACGCAACGCTTACAAGGTCAAGCCGCCCAATACGCCGGGCGGTGCCGCCGCGCGGGCGGCTTCCGCGTTCAATAGGCCGCCAAGAGCGGCAGATCAACGTTGTCGAACCGCGGCTCGACGTCGAGCATCGGCGCGATGCGGCCGATGACGTTGGCCGCCGTCGGCGCCGCGTTCATGCCGGCCGTCGCCGGCAGACCCGGACGCTCCGGGTTCGGCTCGTCGAGGGTGATCAGCACCAGGTACTTGGGGTCGTCGATCGGGAAGGTCGCCACGAAGGCGTTGAAGCGCTTGTTGGCGGAATAGCGGCCGTTGACGACCTTTTCGGCCGTGCCGGTCTTGCCGCCGACGCGATAGCCGGGAATGTTGGCCGACTTGCCCGACCCGCCGGGCGCCACGACGTTGAGGCGCATCAGATAGCGCATCTGGTCGGACGTGCTCTGCTTCATGACGCGCTTGCCCACCAGCTTGGCCTGGTCTTCGGTGCGCGGGAAGAAGGTCGGCGGCAAGAGCGTGCCGCCGTTCATGACGGCGCAGGCCGCCATGGCGGTGGCCAGCGGCGACACCGACATGCCGTGGCCGAACGACACGGTGACCGTGACGAGGTCCGACCAGCGCTTGGGCAGGATGGGACGGGCCACCTCCGGCAGCTCGGTCGGGACCTTGTCCATGAGGCCGACGCGCTTCAGGAATTCCTGCTGGCCGGCGGCGCCGACGCGCAGCGCCTCGCGGCCGGTGCCGACGTTGGACGAATAGATGAAGATTTCCGGCACGGTCAGCACGCGGTGCTTGCCGTGGAAATCGTGGATGGTGAAGCCGCCGATGTTGAGGCTCTGCGTGGCGTCGAAGCTGTCGGTAAGCTTCACTTTGCCCGAATCGAGCGCCATCGAGGTGGCGAACAGCTTGAACGTCGAGCCCATCTCGTAGACGGCCGACGAGGCGCGGTTCATGCGGTCGGGATCGAGCGCTTCCACCGGATTGTTGGGATCGTAGTCCGGCTGCGAGGTCATGCCCAGCACTTCGCCGGTCTTGACGTTCATCACCACGCCGGAGGCCGACTTGGCGGTATAGCGTTGCATGGCCGCCGTCATTTCATCGTGCAGCACCTGCTGGATGCGCAGGTCGATCGACAGGCGGATCGGCTCAAGGTTACCCGAGGTCATGCCGAGGCGCTGCAGGTCGCGCAGCCACTGGTCGTCGACGTATTTCTCGATGCCGGCGATGCCCTGGTTGTCGACGTTGACGTGGCCGACGACGAAGCCGACGGCGCGGCCCGACGGATAGAAGCGCTTGTTTTCCGTGAGGAAGCTGATGCCGGGAATGCCGAGGGCATGCACCGCTTCCTGCTGCGTCGGCGTGATCTCGCGCTTCAGCCAGACGAAGCCCTGCTTGGAGGCGAGCTTCTGGCGCACGGCATCGGTACCGAGCTCGGGAAACACCGTCGCCAGGGCTTCCGTCGCCTCGTCGGGATCGACGACGCGGCGCGGCTCGGCGTAGAGCGAAGCGAACTTGATGTCGGTGGCGAGGATTTCGCCGTTGCGGTCGGTGATGTCGGGTCGGGCGGCCGAAACGGCGCTCTGGGCCGAACCGAGCGCCGCTGTCTCGAGCGGCTTGGCAAAGCCCATCTGGGCCAAACGGGTGATGATGGCGCCATAGACCAGCACGAAGCAGGCCGCCGCCAGCAGCAGGCGGAAGTGCATGGTGTCGCCGGCGCCCTTGCCGCGCGGCACGGCCTCAAGCGGCACTCTCGCCTTGCGCCGCCAGCCGATGCGGAACGAGGGGAACTTCATCTGCGCATCCCCCTCAGCGAACGGTGCCGGCGTTGGCGTTGGCATTGGCCGACACGGTCGGCTTGGTGGTCTTGTCGTCGGCCACCGGATCGACGGGGCGGGCCGGAATGTCGGCCAGCGTACCGATATGGTCGGCGGTCATCGGCACCAGGTTGAGAATGTCGCGGTGGCGGTTGACGAGGTCCTGCATGCGCGCCGGCCGCGTCAGCAGCGCCCACTCGGCCTTGAGCAGACTGATGTCCTCATGGGCCTGGGCGATCTTGACTTCCTGCTTGCGGATGGCCTCGGAGGCCAGCTCCGCCTCGTACTTCATGTCGTAGACAGCTGCCGCCGACAGCACCATGAGGAAGACCAGAAGGGCGTTGATGTAGCGCGTCATGACTATCCCTTGCCCCCCATGACCAGCCTCGGCACGCCGAAGGCATCGCGATCGAGCGATCTGGCCGGCGCCTCGGTGCGCATGGCAAAACGCAGTTTGGCCGAACGGGCGCGCGGGTTGCGCTGCAGTTCGGCCTCCCCCGCCTCCACCGGCTGACGGCCGCGCGCCGCGAAGGTGGCCGGCGGCAGCGCCTCCTGCGGCAGATGGCGCGAACCCTGCGGCGTGACGCGCGTGCGGTCGGCGAAGAAGCGCTTGACGATGCGGTCTTCCAGCGAATGGAAGGTGACCACGACCAGACGACCGCCGGGCTTCAACGCCCGTTCGGCCGCTCCCAGCGCCTCGACGAGTTCGTCGAGTTCACCGTTGACGTGGATGCGGATGGCCTGGAAGGCCCGGGTCGCCGGGTGCATTTCGCCAAAGCGCTTGGGCCCGAGCACGCCCTCGATGACGGCGGCGAGATCGGCGGTCCGCTCGAACGGCCGCTCGGCCCGACGGGCAACGATGGCGCGGGCGATGCGGTTGGCCTGCTTCTCCTCGCCGTAGACCCAGAGCAGCCGGCCGAGATCGCGGGCTTCGAGGCTGTTGACGATGTCGGCGGCGGTCGGTCCGTCGAGGCTCATGCGCATGTCGAGCGGCCCGTCCTGACGGAACGAGAAGCCGCGTTCGGCGCGGTCGAGCTGCATTGAGGAAACGCCAATGTCGAGCACCACCCCGTCGAGCCCGACCGCGCCGGCTTCGCTCGCCAGCTGATCGAGTTCGGAGAACGTGCCCGGCACCAGCGTCAGCCGGCCGGCCCTGGCGGCGACCAGCGCCGCGCCGGCGGCGATGGCCGTCGGATCGCGATCGATGGCGACGACGCGCGCCGCGCCGCGATCAAGGATGGCCGAGGTATAGCCGCCCGCCCCGAAGGTGCCATCGACGAACACGCCCCCATCGATGGGGGCGAGCGCATCAAGAACCTCGTCGAGCAGCACAGGCAGGTGCGGTGGTGGGTTGGATGCGGCCAGCACGGCGGTCATGACGAGCCCTCCGCGCCGCGCAGCGCCAGTTGCGAGCCGGCACTCTTGCGCAGCGCCATGGCCCGGCGCCGGGCCTCGGCCTCGTGCTCGCGATAGCGCGAAGGCTCCCAGATCTGGAATTTGTAGCCCTGACCGACGAACGTCACCTCGTCGCCGATGCCGGCATAGTCGATGAGGCTGGCCGTCAGACCGATGCGCCCCTCGGCGTCCATGGTGAGGTGGTCGGACTGGCCGAAGAAGGCCGTCGACAGATAGTCGTGATCCTCGGTGAACGTCTCGAAGCGGGCCAGACGCTTGTCGATTTCGGCCAGGAGGGCGTTACCGCCGGCGTCGATGGCCGGCATGTCGATGGAGGGGTAGCAGTAGAGCCCCTCGTAACCGTCGCGCGACAGCACCTGACGGAAGGCCGCCGGGACGGAAACCCGCCCCTTCCGGTCGATCCTGTTGGTGATGTGCGACACGAAACCGTTCATCGATCCCCGAAGTCCGTCGACGCGGACACCCTTCCCACAACCCAAGGAGAACCAGGACCATGTCGCCCGGCGACGCCGCGACGCCGACACTCCCCCATCCCGACCAAGGCGGCCACGGCGCACCGAACCCGACGCCGCACCCCGGTGCGAAGTCTTGCAATCTGCGAAGACCTGCCTGCCGAAACACCCGGACACCATCGGACCGACCCCTTCGCTGCGACGAGCGCACGCGAGCGACGGATCACCGGATTTCCGGGATGATTTGGGATAACATGGGATCATATGGGCGTCAACGAAGCTGAACACGGCACCAAGGCATCTGCACCGCGTTTTCCGTTTATCGCTCGTTAAGTTTAAGAAGTGGTTCATGGCCGCGCCGGCCGACAACGACGAACGCTATCGGGCGGAAAACCGCCAAACGCGTTCAGGCCATCGCCGCGCCAGTCTGGCGCCGGCGGCCACTCGTCACACCCGGATCATCAGGGAAACTGGCTACCAAAGGGCAGCGATCGGCCGGTCGCCCGGCGCGGACGGCCCGCGTCCCAGGCCATCCCATGCCACACCGGCGGCAAGTCGCCTAGTGCAGTGACACCGACACTTGATTCACGTTGATCGCAAGCGACCGATCAAGTGTCGGTGTCGTAAACCGCACTAGATTCAATATGTTGCTAGTGCACTTTTCGACGCATTCATTCGCCGCGGGTTGTCCATAGCGTGGACCGAATGAATGCGTCAGTGCACTAGCCGCCGCCGGCGAGGGAGCGGAAAATCAGTGCGAAGCGGCGTGCGCCACGCTGCGTCCGGCCGCCTTGGTGGCGTCGACGGCGTTGGCCGTATCCTTGCCGACACCACGAATGGTGTTGCCGCAGCCGGACACGGCAACCGCCGTCAGTACGATGACGGCAGCAGCGAAAATGGACTTGATGGACATATCCGGGTCCCCTTTCACGCAAGTCGGGCCGATGCGCCCGTGCCGGCATTACAACCACCGCAGGTCGCAGCGTCAAGCCGGCCAATGGGGCGCGCGCCCTTGAAAAGACGAACACCCGGACGGCGGCGGCCGGTCCGGGTGCTCATGAAGGCAACGGCAAAGTCCGAACGATCAGTCCTTGGCGCGCTCGACGTAGGAGGCATCCTCGGTCATCACCACGATCTTGGTGCCGGTGGTGACGAAGGGCGGCACCATGGTGCGGACGCCGTTCGACAGCATGGCCGGCTTGTAGGACGAGGCGGCCGTCTGGCCCTTGACGGCCGGTTCGGTCTCCACGACTTCGAGCGTCATGCGGGCGGGCAGCTCGATGGAAATCGGCACGTCGTTGTAGACGCCGACATGGCACTCCATGTTCTCGGCCAGGAAGGGAGCGCGATCGCCGACCACGTCCTTGGGCACGGAGATCTGCTCGTAGCTTTCCATCTGCATGAAGGCGAAGCCATGCTCTTCCTCGTAGAGGAAGGTGTAGGGACGCTCGTCGATCTGGGCCCGCTCGACCATTTCGGTCGTCTTGTAGCGCACCGACACCTTCACGCCGTCATTGATCCGGCGCATGTCGATCTGCGTGGTGGGCGTGCCCTTGCCGGGGTGGAAGTTTTCCGCCGACAGCACGACGTGCAGCTTGTCGTCGAGCTCGACGACGTTGCCCTTGCGGATTTGGCTAGCGATGACCTTGACCATGGCGTATCGGATATCCTGAAAACGGTTATGCGCGCCCGTGAGGCGTGAGCCCCGGCGCGGATCGCGTCTCTCCTGACATTTTTGAAGCGGAAAAGAAAGAGGCGAGATGACAAAGACGGGCGGAGAATCGCGCTGGTGGTCGAAAGAGCGGCATTTGGCCCGCCGCCCGTTTCTCAAGGCCAGGGGCGACATCAAGACGGCGATCCGCGCCTTCTTCCTCGCCGACGGCTTCACCGAGGTCGAATGCCCGGCACTCCAGGTCTCGCCCGGCAACGAAGCTCACCTGGCCGCCTTCGCCACCACGCGCATCGGCATTGATGGCCGCGAGACACCGCTCTATCTGCACACTTCGCCCGAGTTCACGGCCAAGAAGCTGCTGGCCGCCGGCGAAAGCCGCATCTTCGATTTCGCCCGAGTCTACCGCAATCGCGAGCAGGGGCCGCTGCACGCCAACGAGTTCACCCTGCTCGAATGGTACCGCGCCGAGGCTCCCTACGAACAGCTGATGGACGACTGCGTCCAGCTGATGCGCCTCGCCGCCGAGACGACGGGCCAGCGCCGCTTTTCCTGGAAGGGGCGCAGCGTCGACCCGTTCGAGGAGCCCGAGCGCCTCACCGTCTCCGACGCCTTTCGCCGCTACGCCGGCATCGATCTCGCCGCCACGCTGACCGACGATCCGGCCGCCCCCGATCGCCGGGCGCTGGCCAGCATGGCCCAGGCGCGCGGCTTCCGTGTCGGCGACGATGACAGCTGGTCGGACATCTATTCGTCCATCCTCGTCGAAGCGGTCGAGCCGCGGCTCGGCCTCGAGCGCCCCACCCTGTTCTACCAGTATCCGACCACCGAGGCGGCGCTGTCGCGGCCGGTGGCCGGCGATCCCCGTTTCGCCGAGCGCTTCGAGCTTTATGCCTGCGGCGTCGAACTGGCCAACGCCTTCGGCGAGCTCACCGACCCCGTCGAGCAGCGCCGCCGCTTCGTCGAGGAAATGGACATCCGCGAGAAGGTGTACGGCGAGCGCTACCCCATCGACGAGGACTTCCTGGCGGCGCTTGCCGACATGCCGCCGGCCGCCGGCTGCGCGCTCGGCTTCGAACGTCTGGTCGTGTTGGCCAGCGGCGCCCGCTCTATCGCCGATGTCGTCTGGGGCGAGGTTTAGCGCTGGGCCGAGACGGCGATATAGTTGTCGTAGACCTCGACATAGACCAGCGGCGTGCCGCGCACGATGGCGCTAGCGGTGAACTTGTCCATGCGACCGGCCCGGAGCAGCGCTTCGAGGCGGGCACGGTTGGCCTTGATGGCAAAGAAGGCGTCGGACTGGTCCTCCGCATCACGGATGCCGAACTCGTGGAAGTTGGCCCGGTCCTGCCGGATGATGGCGGCGGCGTTGTCGAGCGGCACGCCGCTGGAGTTGTAATGATCGGCGACGCTGATGCGGGCGGAGTAGGCCTCGCGCAACTGCTGGGCGGCGGCCGGCCCGGCCAGGACGGCGACAACAAGGGCGGCGACAACGGCTTTCATGGCAGGCTCCCCGACATGGCGGAGCGCGGCAGACGGCCGGTGCGACACCGCGCGCCGGCCCGGCGCGACGCCGGTCCCCGACCGCTTCGGTCGGATCACGGCCATTTTGCCGCCGGCGGCATCGAAGACAAGATGCTGTCGACGTTGCCGCCGGTCTTGAGACCAAAGATGGTGCCGCGATCGTAGAGCAGGTTGAACTCGGCGTAGCGGCCGCGCCGGACCAGCTGCTCTTCGCGGTCGGCTTCCGTCCACGGCGTGTTCATGTTGGCACGCACGAGGCGCGGATAGACGTCGAGGAAGGCGAGCCCGACGTCGCGCGTGAAGGCGAAGTCGGCGTCCCAGCCGGCGGCCGAGTGCAGGTAATCGTAGAAGATGCCGCCGATGCCGCGCGGCTCGTTGCGGTGCTTGAGATGGAAATACTCATCGCACCACGCCTTGTAGTCGGCGTAGTCGACGTGAGCGTGCGATCGGCAGGCGGCGGCCATGGCGGCGTGAAAGGACTGACTGTCGGGATCGTCCTGGCACCGCCGCCGGTCGAGCACCGGCGTCAGGTCGGCGCCGCCGCCGAACCACTGCCGGCTGGTCACCACCATGCGGGTGTTCATGTGCACGGCCGGCACGTTGGGGTTCCACATGTGGGCGATCAGCGACACGCCACTGGCCCAGAAGCGCGGATCGTCGCTCGCCCCAGGGATCTGGGCTCGGAACTCCGGCGCGAACTCGCCATGCACGGTGGAGACGTGCACGCCCACCTTTTCGAAGACGCGGCCGCGCATCAGCGCCATCTCGCCGCCGCCGCCGGCAGCGCCGCTGTGATCGGTGCGCGTCCACGGCCGCCGCTCGAAACGCCCGGCCGGTCGGTCGGCGCCGGGGCCGGCGAACTCGTCCTCGATCGCCTCGAAGGCGGCGGTGATGCGGTCGCGCAGGCTCCGGAACCAGTCCGAAGCCGTCCCCTTGCACCGGTCGATGTCGGCCGGCAGCGTCGTGGCCGCCAGGTGGTCGGCGCGTGAAGCCATGATGGTCTCCCCTTGTGGTCAAGGGGGTTTAGGCGGCATCGCGCCGCAGCACAAGCGGCTGCGGCACCCGGCCGTCACTCGCTGAGTTCATACTGCGCGATCGTCCAGGGTTCGGCCCGGCCGGCCGCCTCCCACTCGGCATAGGCCGGCAATGCCCGCACCGCTGCCATGTAGGCGGCGCTCGCCGCGTCCACCGGCCAGGAATAGGTGTGGAAGCGGGCCACCACCGGCGCGAACATGGCATCGGCCGCCGAGAAGGCCCCGAACAGGAACGGACCGCCCGCCCCGAAGCGCCGGCGCGCCTCGGCCCAGATGGCCAGGATGCGCTGGCCGTCCTCGAGGGCCGAACCGTCGCCGCGCACCTTCCAGGCATAGTGGCGGCGCCAGTTGCAGGTGTAGTCGCGGCGCAACGACGTGAAGCCGGAATGCATCTCGGCCGAAATGGCGCGCGCAAAGGCGCGTGCCGCCCGGTCGGTCGGCCAGATCGCCTTGTCAGGGAAGGTTTCGGCCAGGTACTCGATGATGGCCAGACTGTCCCAGACGGTGATGTCGCCGTCGACGAGGCACGGCACCTTTCCCGACGGCGAGATGGCAAGAACGCGTTCGCGGGTGTCCGGCTGGTAGAGCGGCTCGAGAATCTCCTCGAACGGCAGGCCGAACTGGCGAAGCACCAGCCAGGCCCGCTGCGACCACGACGAATACCCCTTGTTGGCAATCAGCAACTTCATTGTCAGCCTCCGTGCGCTTGGGGCCTCAGCCTTCCAGCGACCGCCGCCGCTGTCCAATGCAAAGATTTGATGCCGACCATCAGCTGGCCTCGGGCCCCGCCTCGGGAAAACCGCCGGTCTGACGCAGCGCTTCGGACAGCAGCATGGCCGCCGACACCGCCAGATTGATCGACCTGAGCCCTGGCCGCATGGGGATGCGCAGGCGGACATCGGCCCGCGCGTGCACGGCGTCGGGCACGCCGGCGCTTTCGCGCCCCATCAGGATGACGTCGCCGTCGGCAAAGGCATGGTCGACGAAGGATGTGGTGGCGCGGGTGGTCGCCAGCACGAGCCGCCGCTCACTGGCTTCGAGCCACTCAACGAACGCCGTCCAGCCATCGTGACGGACGACGGCGGCCAGCTCCAGATAGTCCATGCCGGCGCGTTTGAGGTTGCGGTCGGACAGGTCGAAACCGGCCGGCCCGATGACGTGCAGCGTCGTGCCGAGGCAGGCACTGAGACGGATGAGCGTGCCGGTGTTCTGGGCGATGTCGGGTTGATAAAGAGCAAGGTCAATCATCAGCGCAGCGTTTCGATGGCGTCAACGTCTGGAATGGATGCCGCCAGCATGGCACGAACGGGCCCATCGACGCCAGCGCCGCCGAGCGTCCGGGCGGTGCCGCGACGGTTTGCGATAGCTCAATGAATACATGATAGCGACACTCAATATTGCGACACGGTGACAGCTTGATCACCCTCAGGGAAAATACGTTGGATCCGACCAAATTCGCAGCACGGACAACTGGACAAGTTCCAATGTTCCTGCATAAAGATCCGGTTATAGGTTCGTCTGTGACGGGGCTTAGCGCGAACCGACGCAAACCGTTGACACTCGCGCGTCTAGTCGAATTTGCGGATCGTCATCCGATGGAGGCGTCCCGTCCGGATTGCATTTGACAATGATCAAGGGAAGCGCCGAGCAATTCCGCCCAGGGGAACGGCGCTCCCGCGTGAAAGGAAGCGACCTTGGCTCACACCGATACGACGGCTGAACCGACCCGCCGCGACTTCCTGCTGCTTACCGCCGGCGCCTTTGGCGTCGTCGGCGCGGCGGCGACGGCGTGGCCCTTCATCGACCAGATGAACCCGGACGCCTCGACCCGCGCGCTGGCGTCCGTCGAGGTCGACATCGCCGCCCTCGAACCCGGTCAGGCCATTACCGTGCTGTGGCGCGGCAAGCCGGTCGTCATCCGCAACCGCACCGACAAGGAAGTCGAGGAGGGCAAGGCCGTCAAGCTCGAGGAGCTCAAGGATCGCCTGGCCCGCAACGCCAACGTCGACCCCACGGCCGAAGCCACCGACGCCAACCGGTCGGCCAAGGGCAAGGAGAACATCCTGCTCATGGTCAAGGTCTGCACCCACCTCGGCTGCATTCCGCTCGACCAGCAGGGCGAGTTCGGCGGCTGGTTCTGTCCCTGCCACGGTTCGCAGTACGACACGGCCGGCCGCATCCGCAAGGGTCCGGCGCCGGAGAACCTGCCGATCCCGGCCTACACCTTCCTGAGCGACACCAAGATCCGCGTCGGCTGATCCCGCCGTTTCCGCAAGAGGTAATCCATGTCCGGTCATTCGACCTACGAACCCACGACGGGATTCGGCAACTGGCTTGAAAAGCGCCTGCCGATCGTTCGCCTTGTCCACGACACGGCCGTCTCCTACCCGACGCCGCGCAACCTCAACGGTCTGTGGACCTTCGGCGGCATTCTGGCCATGATGCTGGTGGTGCAGATCGTCACCGGCATCGTCCTGGCCATGCACTACGCCTCGTCGAGCGCGCTGGCCTTCGGCTCGGTCGAAGCCATCATGCGCGACGTCAACTGGGGCTGGCTGATCCGCTATCTCCACGCCAACGGCGCCTCGATGTTCTTCGTCGCCGTCTACATGCACATCTTCCGCGGCATGTATTACGGCTCCTACAAGGAGCCGCGCGAGCTGCTGTGGATCCTCGGCGTTCTCATCTTCCTGCTGATGATGGCCGCCGGTTTCATGGGCTACGTGTTGCCGTGGGGCCAGATGTCGTTCTGGGGCGCCACCGTCATCACCAACTTCTTCACCGCCCTGCCGATCGTCGGCCAGCCGATCCAGACGCTGCTCATCGGCGGCTTCGCCGTCGACAACGCCACGCTCAACCGCTTCTTCTCGCTGCACTATCTGGTGCCGTTCCTGATCGTCGGCGTGGTCATCCTACACATCTGGGCGCTGCATGTGGTTGGCCAGAACAACCCGCTCGGCATCGACGTCAAGAGCGAGAAGGACACCGTGCCCTTCACGCCCTACGCCACGTCCAAGGACCTCCTCTTCATGGTCCTGTTCATGATCGTCTACGCCTGGTTCGTGTTCTATCAGCCGAACTTCCTCGGCCACCCCGACAACTATATTGAAGCCAACCCGCTAGCGACGCCGGCCCATATCGTGCCGGAATGGTACTTCCTGCCGTTCTACGCCATTCTCCGCGCCATCACCTTCGACATCGGGCCGATCAATTCCAAGCTCGGCGGCGTCATCGCCATGTTCGGTTCCATCGCCGTCCTGGCCTTCCTGCCCTGGCTCGATACGTCCAAGGTGCGGTCGGGCCGCTTCCGGCCGCTGTTCCGGCTGTTCTTCTGGGTGTTCATCGTCGCGGCGGTCTTCCTCGGCTACCTCGGCTCGCAGCCGGCCGAAGGCAACGCCGTGCTCTACGCCCAGCTCTGCACGGCCTACTACTTCGCCTTCTTCCTGATCATCCTGCCGGCCCTCGGCTTTGTCGAGAAGCCGAAGCCGCTGCCGGCGTCGATCATCGAAGACGTGCTGGCCAAATCGGCCCACTGACGGCCCGACGGAGAGGAATTTCATCACCATGAAGCACCACGTGATCCGTTGGGCCATCGCCGCCGTTCTCGGCGTCGGGCTTGCCGCCGGACTCGCCAGCCTGGCTTCGGCCCAGGAAGCGACCGTCACGGTCGAGTATCCGCTCGTCAAGCCGGCCCGTCAGGCCTGGTCGTTCGCCGGCATCTTCGGCCAGTACGATCAGGCCCAGCTGCAGCGCGGCTACAAGGTCTACAAAGAAGTCTGCTCGTCCTGCCACTCGATGAAGCTGGTCAAGTTCCGCAACCTCGGCGACGAGGGCGGACCGCAGTTCACCGAGGACCAGGTCAAGTCGCTGGCCGCCGAATACACCATCCAGGACGGCCCCAACGACAACGGCGAGATGTTCGAGCGGCCGCGCGTGCCGTCCGACCCGTTCCCCTCGCCCTTCGCCAATGACAAGGCGGCTGCTGCCTCGATGGGCGGCGCCGTGCCGCCCGACATGTCGCTGCTGGCCAAGGCCCGCGCCGTCCATCGCGGCTTCCCCTGGTTCGTCTTCGACATGTTCTGGCCCTATCAGGAACAGGGGCCTGATTACATCGTGTCGCTGATGACCGGCTACCAGAACGCCCCCAAGGACGTCGCCGTCGCTGACGGCCAGTATTACAATCCGCACTTCATCAATGGCGCCGTGCTGCGCATGCCGCCGCCGCTGACCGACGGCCAGGTTGAATATACCGACGGTTCCGCCCAGACCGTCGAGCAGTACGCCAAGGACGTGGCCGCCTTCCTGATGTGGACAGCCGAGCCGCACCTCGACGCCCGCAAGGAGCTTGGCCTGCGCGTCATGCTGTTCCTGATCGTCTTCGCCGGCATTCTCTACATGGTGAAGCGGTCGGTGTGGTCGACGACGCCGCATTGATCCGGCAACGGTAACGCCGACGGCCAAAACGAAGAAGGGGAAGCGCCAGCTTCCCCTTTTTTGTTGCCCTTTTGACCGGACTGACGCCGGGAATGCCGGCGTTTCGGCCATGCGCCGCTTGACCTCCAGATACATTTCAGACAACTTAGATATATTTCCGGCTGGGGATTTTACACATGCTACATCTGCGTCTCGGCGTGCTCGCCACTTGCGTTTTCGCTTCGCTGGCCTCTCCTCTCGCCGCGGCGCCCATCGCCCTCACCAAGGCCGACGGATCGACCTTCGATACCGCCGGCGAAGTGACCGGCAACAGTGCCGGTTTCGTTGCCGGCTGGCTGCGGCTGCGGACGACGCCGGCCGTTCAGATCGAGTTCCAGGCGCGCCAGTTCTCGCCCGCTGGCGCGGCCATGGGCAAGCCGCTGCGCTTTGACAGCCAACCCTACGCGTTGTTCGATCCCACCGTGCTGCCGACCGGCAGCGGCAAAGTAACCGCCATCTGGCTTCGCCCCGGTTCGGGTGTTTTCGCCCGCGCCGGAAACACGACCACCGGCGTCCTCGGCCCGGAAAAGCGGCTGCTGGCTGGCGCGGAAGGCCCCGCCGAGGCCAACATCGACGCCATCCGCCTCGACGGCGGCAAGTACATGGTGCTGAGCTATCGCTTCGACATGCAGCCGCCCAACTTCAACAAGCGTCTCGCGGCCACCATCGTCAACGCTGATCTGTCGGTGGCGAGGACAGCGCAGTTTCTGCCCGGCCCCAAGGCCGCCTATACCGCGACAGCGGCTTCCGACTTCACCGCCGCGCCGCTCAACGGCGGCGGCGCCGTCGTTGCCTACCGCAACCGCGCCGACGGCAACGTCTACGTCGTCAACATCGGTGCCAGCGGCGCCGTGGCATCGTCCGCCCGCAAGCTCAACGTGCTGGCAATGCCGCTCGGCAGCGGCGGTCAGCAGGCCGACTTCAAGGTCGACGCCGTCCGCCTCAAGAGTGGCAAGGTCGTCGTGGCCTGGACACGCGTGGGCAGCACCAATCGCGACGACGCCTTCGACGTCCAGTATCGCCTGCTGACCAGCGCCGGCCTGCCGACCGGCTCGGAGCGTCGCGCTCACGCTTCCTCCCTCGAGGAACAGCTGTCGCCCGATCTCGCCGCCCTGCCGACCGGTGGCTTCGCGCTGGCCTGGACCAACAACGGCGGTCCGGTGGCCGGCCGTCCGCGCTCCTATCTCGCCCGCCGCTTCACCGACAGCGGTGCCGCCGCCGCAGCGGCCAAGACCCTCTACAAAGGCGAACGCGGCCTCGACAGTCTCTACGGCGAACTTGCAACAGCCGGCTCGTCGCTGCTGCTCGTCCACAGTCACGGCACCGTTCCGTCCATTCTCGAGGGCTTCCGCTTTGCGCCGTGACGGCTGCTGCGGGACGTGCCCGTCTACGAAGGAACGAACAGCTACCGCCATTTGGCGGTTGCCTTGTTTGTGCCGCATCGGCTACGGATAATCCCGTGCATGATGGCCGGTGGATCGGGTCCGCCGGCATCAGCAATTTGTTTGAACCCAGTGACTTCGCCCGGTTTTGGGCCCTATTCCACCGCCTCGCCCAGCCGGACCAGCCAACAGGAGCTTCCATGCGCATTGACGCCGTCCCCATCGGCCGCAATCCCCCTGAAGACATCAACGTCATTGTCGAGGTGCCGCTGGGGGGCGAGCCGATCAAGTACGAGATGGACAAGGCCGCCGGCGCCATGTACGTCGACCGCTTCCTCTACACGGCGATGCATTATCCTGGAAACTACGGCTTCGTGCCGCACACGCTGTCGGACGACGGCGACCCCATCGACGTCATGGTCGTCAACACCCGCGCCATCGTGCCGGGCGCCATAATGAACTGCCGGCCGATCGGTGTGCTCAAGATGCAGGACGAGAGCGGTGGCGACGAGAAGATCATCGCCGTGCCCTCGGACAAGCTGACCAAGCGCTATTCCAAGATCCGCACCATCGACGATCTGCCCGAAATCACCGTGCACCAGATCGAGCACTTCTTCGAGCACTACAAGGATCTGGAACCGGGCAAGTGGGTCAAGGTCATCGGTTGGGGCGGCGTCGCCGAAGCCGCCGAGCTGATCATGGCCGCCATCGAAAAGGGCAAGACCGTGCCGTCCAGCGACTGACCGTCGCGCCATTGCCATTGTGAGAGCCGCCGTCCGGGGGCACCGGGCGGCGGCTTTTTCATGCGGCGGCATCGCGCTGCCAAAGCGTATGCCGATCAAGTTGCAACGAACTGATCGCTAAGTGGCTGCTCAAGCCTTTGACTCTGGAGCGATTTCTTGTCGACCTGACTGAACCGTCAGGTCGGAACGCGCTCTAACGGCGATCGCGCACGAAGTACAGGCGATCGCCGGCGCCGACCTCCGGCGTAACCGCGAACCCGTTGCGCCTGAGCACCGCCTGCGAAGCAGCATTGCCGACTTCCGTATGCGCCACCACTTGCCGTACCGTCGCCTCAGGGCGGGCCAAAGCCCGGTCGACCAACTGCCTGACCATTTCGCTTCCATACCCTCGCCCCTGCCATGCCGGCAGCACGGCGTAACCGATCTCCACCACGCCATTCTCCGGCGGGCCGAAGTAGCCGCCGCCGCCGATCAACGTTCTGGGACCGTCCTGGGGAATGGCCATGGCATACCAGACGTACCAGCCAGCGGCAGCCTCACCGCCCGCCTCGGTCTGGTCCTTGAAGAACGCGATGACGTCGTGGTCATACGTTGCCGGCGGCCAGCTCGCCGGCACGACGGCATCGAGCAGCACGCCAAGCTGCGCTGGCGCCTCGAGCTCGCAGTTGAGATGGGCGGCGGTCGCTGCCTCCAGCCAAAGTGTGGCGCCTGGTCCGCTCATCGCTTGTCCCCTGTTGATCGTCCCTGCCATACGCCCTTCCCGTGCCGAATGGATGGAAAACCAATCGGCCTTGACCAAAGTTGCGATCGGCGGCCGCTGAGGGCACCGCTGACTCTTCCGCGCCGCTTTCGCCTGTGGCTGCCATGGTGGTGCGACCGGCGTTGGACAGCGCCATTGTGCGGCATTGTCGCTTCGGTTGCGGCGCCTGCCTCCGCTCTCCGCCGTTCTTCCCTCTCTCTTTTCCCCTTTCCTCCCCCTTCGCCTTTGTACCTATTTTGTTCCATCCTGTGCTATTGGGCTGTTGTCCAAACGACAACAGCCCCGCAGA